>JAJYEK010000128.1:0-2515 GCA_021785795.1 Pseudomonadota bacterium | reverse complement strand
TATTGATGTGGCTACCCTTTCCGCGATACCCGAGCTTGCCAGATGACGCGGCCGAGGGGACCGGACCCTTTTCTGAACATTGCCGTACGTATCACTCCAGGCCAGTGTGACCGGAATGTGGCGGATTCGCGACGGGCTTTAAACTGAAGTTGCCCCGCAAAACCCCCCAGAATTAATCCTCACTCTTTGATTTATCAACACCTTGGGGGTTTTTGTATGTACCAGTATGTAGGCATGTATGTGTTTTAACATAACTTGTAAATAATGTAGTTTTGTGATATCTAGTAGGCATGCATATCCATATCGTGCCCAATCGCGGATCGACCCCTACCATTCTCTTGCGCGAATCCTATCGCGAGGGGAAGCAGGTGAAGAAGCGTACGCTCGCCAATCTCTCGCATCTACCGATGGCGCAGGTGGCGCTCATTCGGGCGGTGTTGCATGGGGCCGATCTGCAGGTGGCGGGGACGGGGTTCGTGATCACCCAATCTCAGGCCCACGGGCACGTCGAAGCACTACGCGGGATGATGACGCGTTTAGGCTTGGCCTCGGTGATCAGCGCCAAGCCTTGCCGGGAGCGGGACAGGGTGCTGGCGATGGTGGCCTCCCGCATTCTCGCCCCGCACACCAAGCTCGCCACCATCCGCTGGTGGCATACGACCACGCTCGCCGAGGACTGCGGGGTGGCGGATGTCGACGAGCAGGATTGCTATGCGGCCATGGATTGGTTGCTGTCCCGTCAGGACCGCATCCAGAAGAAGTTGGCGGCGCGCCACCTGAAGGCCGACGGGCTCGTGTTGTACGATCTGAGTTCCAGCTACTTCGAAGGCACCACGTGCCCGCTCGCGCAACGGGGCTACAGTCGCGATGGGCGACGCGGGACCTTGCAGGTGAACTATGGATTGATGACCGATGACCGGGGGTGCCCGGTGGCGGTCACGGTGCATGAGGGGAACGTGGCCGACCCCACTACTCTGATGCCCGAGATCGAACGCGTGAAGCAGGACTTCGGCATCGAGCGCTTTGTCCTGGTGGGCGACCGCGGGATGATCGCGAGCAAGGCCATCGATACCCTGCGGGCGCAAGGGGGGATCGATTGGATCACGGCCTTGAAAAGTGTCTCGATTCGCGCTTTGGTGGAAGACAAGACGCTCCAGCCCGACCTCTTCGATGAGCGCAACCTCTGCGAGATCGCCCATCCCGATTATCCCGGCGAGCGCTTGATCGCCTGTCGCAATCCGCCGTTGGCCAAGCTCAGAACCCACAAGCGCGAGGACTTGCTCGTGGCCACTGAAGAGGCGCTCCGCGTCCTCCAGGCCCGCGTCGGGGCCGGACGTCTCAAGGGACAAGATAAGATCGGCCTCGCGATTGGCCGCACCATCCACCGCTACAAGATGGCCAAGCACTTTACGCTGACCATCACCGACACAAGCTTCGCCTTTGCCCGCAAACAAGAGGCCATTCGCGCTGAGGCCGCACTCGACGGGATCTACATCATCCGCACCTCCGTCACCGCCGAGCGCCTGGATGCGGCAAGTTGTGTGCGTCATTACAAATCCTTGTCCCAGGTCGAGCGGGCGTTTCGCTCGATGAAGACCCTCGACTTGAAGATCCGACCCATCCATCATCGCTTGGCTGATCGCGTGAGAGCGCATATCTTCCTCTGCATGCTCGCCTATTATGTCGAATGGCACTTGCGGGAGGCTTGGCGGGAACTCCTCTTCGCCGACGAGGATCAGGCGGCCAAGGCCACCCGGGATCCGGTAGCGCCCGCCCAGCGCTCCGCCGGGGCGAAGGCGAAAGTCGCTCGCAAGCGCCACGAGGACGGCACCCCGATCCATAGCTTCCAGACCTTGCTGGCTGATCTTGCGACGATCGTCCGCAACACGTGCCGAACTTCCGCCGAGGACGACGCCCCGACCTTCACGGTCACGACCCAACCGACCCCGCTACAGCAGCGGGCCCGGGCGCTCATCGGGACACTCGCGGTGTAGACAGCACCAGGAACCGCGATTTCAATCCATGATATTGAAAGATAGGGGACAACTGCTCGGCAGCGGAAGCAACTTCAGTTTAGCCTTCCTCCAGACCACACAACATCCTCCATGTTCTCATTGTGTCACTTGCGCTATCTTCATAGCGTTCAACCTGCTGCGGCGCGGCCACCGAGGCTACCAAACCTCGATGGCAGCTATAGTCTCTCGGGATTTCTCATGAGATTAATCAGGCGACGAACAGGCCCGGTTGATCTACAACGGCTCTACACAATCTGTATCAGTGCCAACAACGTGGGAACCTTAGCCACTCTGTCGAATCTAAGCTTTCGGCTAGGATTAACTACACCAGTATGGAGGTTACCCATGAATCGCTGGAGAAACTTCGCCCTGCTCGTGGGGATCTGTGCGATACCGGTCGCGGCATGGGCATACCAGCCGTCGGCAAGTCTTCCGCGCGTCGCAGTGAGCGTAAACGGACACGTCTATCCCGTCACAACGCATATCAAGACCTATCGGAC
>JAJYEK010000022.1 GCA_021785795.1 Pseudomonadota bacterium | reverse complement strand
CCACCGCCCTGCCTGAGGTGGCGATCACGTTGGCACGCAGCATCCGGCCGATTCCTGCCAGTCCGATCGCCGACAGCAACCCGCCAATCGTCGTTGGGATGAGACAGACGAGCAGGGCCACGAGCACGGTGATGGTAACTGGGGTTCCGGCCTTCGCCGCGGCGACGCTGTAGAGCGAAAACGGCAGAAGCGTCGCCGTGGTCTTGAGAAAGATGAGCGTAAACCCGACCAGCAGGATCAGAAGCGCGATCTCGTTCGGCGTCTTCTGGCGCCGCGCGCTCTCGACCATGGCGATCATGCGATCGATAAAGGCATGGCCCGGATCCGAAGTGACACGTACGATGAGCCAGTCGGACAGGACCTGGGTGCCCCCGGTAACCGAGGAAAAATCGCCGCCTGCCTCGCGGATCACCGGCGCCGACTCCCCGGTGATCGCACTTTCATTGACTGAGGCGACGCCTTCGACCACTTCGCCATCGGCGGGAATGATATCTCCGCCTTCGACCAGGAAGACATCCCCCTTGCGCAGCTGCGCCGAACCGACCGGCGTCACCGGCGCGCTGAATTCCGGCTTGGCCAGTTTCTTGGCAACCACATCGCGCTTGACGCCGCGCAGCGCCGCAGCCTGAGCCTTGCTGCGGCCTTCGGCGATCGCCTCAGCGAAATTCGCGAACAGCACCGTGAACCACAGCCAGAGCGTGATGGCCAGAATGAATCCGGCCGGCGCCTCGCCGTGCCCGGCAAGGGCCTGCACCCACAGGCCGGTCGTGAGGATGCTGCCGATGTACACCACGAACATCACCGGATTTCTCCACTGATGCTGGGGCAGCAGCTTGACGCAGGCATCGATCAGCGCCTGGCGGAAAATGTCGCGCGTCACCAGTGAGCGGCGCAGTGAACGGGTCGCGGTCACTTCTGTGGTCATGTTGAGCCTCTCCAGTCGGTCATCCGTGGTGCCGGGCTAATGAACGGCGACCATCTTCAGAAATTCCGCGATCGGTCCGAGCGCAAGCACCGGGAAGAATGCCAAAGCCCCCACGATGACGACGGTCCCGATCAGCAGCGCAACGAACAGCGGCGTATGCGTGGGCAGCGTGCCCGCACTCACCGGGACTTTCTTCTTCGCGACGAGCGCCCCGGCGATGGCGAGCACCGGCACCATCAGCCAGTAGCGCCCGAACAGCATGGCCAGCCCCAGTGCGGTGTTGTAGAACGGCGTGTCCGCGGACAATCCGGCGAATGCGCTGCCGTTGTTGGCGGCGGCCGAGGAGAAGGCATACAGGATCTCGGAGAAACCGTGTGGCCCCGGGTTGGCCACCCCGGCTTTGCCGGCCGCGGTCATCACGGCGATCGCGGTGCCGACCAGTATCACGAGCGGGGGGATCAGGATGACCAGCGCCGCCATTTTCATCTCGAATGACTGGATCTTCTTGCCGAGATACTCCGGTGTGCGCCCGATCATGAGCCCCGCCACGAACACGGCGATCACGGCGAACACCAGCATGCCATAGAGACCCGAACCCACTCCGCCGAACACGACCTCGCCGAGCTGCATCTCCCACATCGGCACCATGCCCCCCAGCGGGGTGAAAGAATCGTGCATGGAGTTCACCGAGCCGTTGGACGTCGCAGTCGTCACCGTGGCCCACAGCGCCGAGTTCACGACCCCGAAACGCACCTCCTTGCCCTCCATGTTGCCACCCGACTGCAGCGCGCTGGCGGCCTGGTCCACGCCGACCCGGGAGAGGAGCGGATTTCCGGCCTGTTCGAAATGCTCGACCGGGGCCAGCAGCGCCACGAGCATGATGGCCATGGCCGCGAAAATGGCCCAGCCCTGGCGCCGGTCGCCAACCATGTGTCCGAAGGTGTAGCAGAGCGCGGCCGGAATCAGGACGAGGGCGAGCATTTCCAGGAAGTTGGAGAACGGCGTCGGATTCTCGAAGGGGTGGGCTGAATTGGCGTTGAAGAACCCGCCGCCATTTGTGCCAAGCTGCTTGATCGCGATCTGCGATGCGGCCGGTCCGACCGCAATCAGCTGATCCTTCTGGATCGCATTCTCGGTGACAGGATCGCCTTTTGCGTCCATGACAGGCTGGCCGGCTGCGTCGAGTTTCGCAGTCTCGTACTGCACCGGCTGCAGCAGCGGAACTGTCTTGTAGGCCGAAAACGTCTGCACCACGCCCTGCCCCACCAGCGCCAAGGCCAGCACCAGCGACAGCGGCAGCAGGATATAGAGCGCGGAGCGCGTCAGGTCCACCCAGAAGTTGCCAAGGGTCGTAGCCGACTGGCGCGCGAACCCCCGGATCATGGCCACCAGCACCGCCATGCCGCTCGCGGCCGACACGAAGTTCTGCACGGTGAGCCCTGCCATCTGGGTGAAGTAGCTCATGGTGGTCTCCCCGCTGTAGCCCTGCCAGTTCGTGTTGGTCGCGAAGCTCACTGCAGTATTGAACGAAGAGTCGGGGCTCACCGCCGGAAACCCCTGGGGATTGAGCGGCAGGTGCGCCTGGACACGCTGCAGCGCGTACACCGCCAGCATGCCGAAAAGATTGAAGATAAGCATGGCAAGCGCATACTGAGTCCAGCGCATCTCCTCGGCCGGGTTCACGCCGCAGAGCCGATAGAGCCGGTTCTCGACCGGCGCACCGAAGCGGTTCAGGAATGCGACCCGCCCCTCGTACACGTTTGCCATGTATAGGCCCAGGGGCTTGACCAGCAGCAGCAGCGCGCCCAGGTAGAGCGCAATCTGCAAATAGCTGTTCTCGGTCATCAGAATTTCTCCGGAAAGAACAACGCGACCACGAGGTAGACGAAGAGCGCGACCGCCAGGATCAGACAGAGCAGATAGAGTCCGCTCATGAACCCCTCCTCAGGAGCCGGTCGAAGACGTAGACCAGGCCGATGGTGGCCGCGAAAAACCCGACGATGAGGACAAGAAAGACGAGGTCTGGCATCAGATGAACTCCCTTACAGGATTCACGTGCTGCCGACTATACGGCGGAGAAAATCAAAAATCCGTGGAGATTCGGATGGCCCGCATCAAAATTGTGTGAAAACGGGCCCGGCTCAGCCGGCTGCGGCACCCTTCCACAACGGCGCCACGACGATGTTGAGGCAGGCATGGGCGGCGCGCAGCGCCGCTTCGGCGGCCGCCGGTCCCGGTGCCCGTGCAAAGACAAATCCGAGGTAGTTCGAGCCTTCGGGAAGCGGCACCAGCTCGTAGCCCTCGCGCACGTCGATGACGACATCCTCGACACCGGGGACACGGCTAGCCGCCAGCACGCCCTCGACCCGCCGCAGTATGCCCGCGCGGGGAATTGGAATCATCAGCACGCCGGCGCCTCCGCTCTGCGGCCGGACTTCCGCGACATCTCCCAGCGCATGTTCCAGAACGAGCTGTTCCAGGCTGCGCCCGGTGCCGAAGCGCAGCAGCCGACCGCACAGACCGCCGATGGTGCGCGCGGCCACCTCCAGAATCCAGACGCCCTGTTCGTTGACACGACACTCGGCGTGGATCGGCCCCTCGCGCAGTCCATAGGCACGGCAGGCCTCGCCCAGCCGCTGCCGCAGCAAGGACTGCGTGTCCTCGCCGAGCCGGCTGGGCGTGACATAATAGGTCTCTTCGAAAAACGGGCCATCGAGCGGATCCGGCTTGTCGAAGACCGCGAGCACCTGCAGGCATCCGTCCGTCAGCATCCCTTCGACCGCCACTTCGCTGCCCGGTATGAACCGTTCGACCAGGATATAGCGCTGCTCCTCCCGATCCCGCACATCGCGGAGGATGGCGCGGATGCGGGCCACTGCCGCACGCAGTGCATCCGGGTCATCGGCGCGTATTACGCCGCGGCTGGCCGCCAAGGCGACCGGCTTCAGGACACAGGGATAGGGGATATCGGCGATCTGCCCGGCGAGAGGAAGCTCCAGGTCGAGCCGCCTATGCCAGGGTGCAGGCACGCCGCGCTCCGCCAGGCGCGCACGCGCCAGATCCTTGCGCCGCGCGAGCCGCACTGCTTCCACCGGATTGTGGGGCAGGCCGAGCACGCTGCACGCCCGTGAGGCGAGCTCGGTACTGGAATCGTCAGTCGCGATGACTGCCGTAAACGGCCGCGCTTGGGCTTCCTCGAGGAGCGCCCGCAGCGCGCCGTCCGGATCGGCAAAATCCACATGCAACCCGCGTGCATAGGCACTCACCAGGGAGTGCCTGCTCTCGGACGCGATCAGCACTTCGGTGCCGCGCGCCGCCGCTGCCTCGAGAAACGGCACCGTACGGTAGCTGCCGTGGGGAGCGATCAGCAGCAGCCGTCCGGCCGCCGGTGCGCTAGAACCGGCCCCCGCCGCCGCAGCCGCCACAGGTTCCGGTACCGCCCACGCTCTGGAAGACGTTGTTGAACACGAAGCTCGGATTGAGCGTGTCGCTGCGAAAATCGATTTCGCAGCCACGCAGGTAATTGAGTGCGACGGCATCGACCGCGAGCGTGAAACCCGGCCCGCTCACGACGCTGTCATACGGGGTAATGCGGTCGGTATAGGTCATGCCGTAGGTCATGCCGCTGCAGCCTCCACCGGAGACGAACACGCGGATCGCCGTAACATCCTCTTCGGCCTGCCCTTGCAATTCCGACAGCTTGGCCCGGGCGGCCGGCGTCACACGCATGTCCTCTTCGCCGATCTGCTCCGGAAAAACCGCGCTTGCTGGTGTCGCCATAAAACCTCCGTAAATGTTGCCGGATTTTTCTGATTTTAACCCATTCGGGCCGCTTCCGGCGAATTCCGCCGTACGCCGATGAATACAACTCCCCCACTCAAGGTTTATAATCAGGCCTGATCTCCAAACCCGATGTAGGCATCCATGTCGAGAACCGTCTATTGTCAGGTGCTCAAGCGCGACGCGGAAGGGCTGGACCGGCCACCGCATCCCGGCGAGCTCGGCGAACGCATTTACCGGACCGTATCGCGCGAGGGATGGAACAGCTGGCTCCAGCGCCTGGCAGTCATCATCAACGAGAATCACCTCAGCACTGCCGACCCGGACACCATTGCGGTCATCGAAAAGCACATGGTGGGTTTCCTGTACGGCGAAGGGGACTTCGGCAAGCTCCCGCCTGGATTCCGCCCACCGGGAGCGAAGAAATAGATTCCTCCGTTCAGTCCCGCGCCAGGGTGACGAACGCGACGGCGTGGTCCTCCTCGTCAGCAAGACTCACATGGGTGCTGTTGATCCCACGGCTGCGCATGAACTCCGCCGCGGTTCCGCTGAATTCGAGCGCCGGCTTTCCGGCCCGGTCGTGCGATACGCCGATGTCGCGGTAACCCAGCCCGCCGCTGAAGCCGGTCCCCATCGCCTTGGCCGCGGCCTCCTTCGCGGCAAAGCGCTTCGCCAGGAAATGCGCCTTGCGCACCTCCCTGCGGTAATCCTCCATCTCGGCGGCCGTAAGGATGCGCAGCGCGAACCTGTCGCCGTAACGCTCGATGTTCCGCTGCATGCGCGATACCCGCACGATATCGGTGCCAATCCCGAAGATCACCGGCGCGCCTCGAGCATCAGGCGCTTCATTTCCCGCACCGCCGCCTGCAGGCCGACAAACAGGGCCCGCGCCACGATCGCATGGCCGATATTGAGTTCGGCAATGTCCGGGATCGCGGCGACGGGCTGCACATTATGATAGTTGAGCCCGTGACCGGCATTCACCTGCAGACCGAGTTCCCGGCCGCGGTCGACGGCAAGCGTGATGCGGCCGAGTTCGTCGTTGCGCTCCTCGTCGGTCAAGGCGTCGGCATAGTGGCCGGTGTGGATCTCTATCACCGGCGCGCCCGTGGCGGCCGCCGCCTCGACCTGCGACACCTCAGGGTCGATGAACAGCGACACCCGCACCCCGGCACCGCCGAGGCGCGCGCAGGCTGCGGCAATGCGGTCGCGATGCGACACGACATCGAGTCCACCCTCCGTGGTGAGCTCCGCCCGACGCTCCGGTACCAGGCAACAGTCCTGCGGACGCAGCCGCACCGCGAATTCCACGATCTCTGCGGTCACTGCCATTTCCAGATTCATGCGTGTCTGCAGCACGCCCCTCAGCAGCTCGACGTCGCGCTCCTGGATATGGCGCCGGTCTTCCCGAAGATGCAGGGTCACAGCGTCGGCCCCGGCCTGTTCGGCTTCCAGCGCGGCCTGAAGCGGGTCCGGGTAACGCGTGCCGCGGGCCTGACGCAGCGTGGCCACGTGGTCGATGTTGACACCGAGTCTGATCATGGAATCCGTCCTTTGCGCTCCGACCCGGCCGGGGATCGCCCGATCCGGAACAGCGAGCGGCTGCGCAGCGGCCGGCCATCGAGATGGCGCGCGAGGCAGGCGCGTGTCAGCGCCTTGCTTTCGCGCAGCACGGCGGTGTCGGGAAACTGCCCGCATGCCAACGCCAGCAGGCTCGCCCCGCTCACACGCACGCCCCCTTCGGCCGCAGGGGCCGGCACCGGTCCGCGGTCGAGGACATAATCATAGGCGGCATCCGGGGCAATCGGCGAATTTCCAACCACCTCTCGATCAAGCACCAGGCCATACCCGAGATCCTGCAGCAGGCGCTTCTCGAACAGGCGCAGCGCAACTTCGGTCGCATCCGGATCCAGCAGCCGCTCGAGCGAGCGGCAGTAGACATCGAAGAGGTCTTCGTGTGGGTCGTGCCGTTGGATCAGCCGTACCAGCAGTTCATTGAGATACAACCCGCAGTACGCCTGCCCGCCCGGCAGATCGTACGCGCTGCCCGACGGTTCAGCGGCCGTCAGGGTACCCAGTTCGCCGCGCCCGGCCCAGCCGATCAGCAGCGGCTGGAACGGCTCCAGCAGCGCGCGCAGCGCTGACCGCGGCCGGCGCGCGCCCCGGGCAATCAGACCGAGCCGTCCGTGGGAACGCGCGAACACCTCCACCAGCAGGCTAGTCTCGCCATAGTGGCTGCTGTGTAGAACGAAAGCGGCCTGCTGCTGCACACGCATGATCAGATGTCATCCCCGTAGCCAAAGCTGCGCAGGGCACGGGCGTCGTCGGACCAGCCTTCGCGCACTTTGACCCACAGGCCCAGATAGACCTTGGAGCCGAAGAGCTTCTGCATCTCCAGGCGCGCGCGCCGGCCGATCTCCTTCAGACGCGCTCCGCCCGTACCGATGAGGATCAACTTCTGCCCGTCCTTTTCCACCATGATCGTTGCCTCGATCCGGACAAGGCGCGGCTCCCGGCGAAAGCTGTCTATCACGACGGTCACCGCGTAGGGGATTTCCTGGCCAAAGCTGCGGAAGATCTGCTCGCGAACCAGCTCTCCGGCCATGAAGCGGTCGCTGCGGTCGCTCACCTGATCGGCCGGAAACTGCGCCGGATGCACGGGAATGTGTCCCATTATCGCTGTCTCCAGCGCGGGAAGCCCGTCGCCGGTGCGGGCGGACACCGGAATGATCTCGGCAAACGCCATCTTCTCGCGCGACTCGTGGATGAGCGGCAGCAGCACCGAGCGGTCCGCGAGACGGTCGATCTTGTTGATGACCAGTATTACCGGGCGGCCCTGACGCCGTGCCAGCGCCAGGGCCGGCTCGTCCCCCTCGGTCCAACCCGGCACGCTGATCACCAGCAGCACGCAGTCCACACCTGCGACGCTGCCGGACGCGGCGCGGTTCAGATACTGATTCATGCTGCCGCTCCCGCCCTCCAGCACGCCCGGGGCATCGACGTAGACGAGCTGCGCGTCGGCCGTCGTCCGGATGCCCAGGATACGGTGGCGGGTGGTCTGCGGCCGGCGCGAGGTGATGCTGACCTTCTGGCCCACCAGACGGTTCACTAGCGTCGACTTGCCCACATTGGGACGTCCGCAGACGGCAACAAACCCGCTTCGGAAGTCAGCCACGGCTGGCTTCCGCCCGCGCCGTCAGGGTCGCATAGGCCCGGGCCGCCGCTTCCTGCTCGGCGGCACGGCGGCTGGCTCCCTCGCCGCGCACCGGCTGCGGCAGGCCGGTGGCCGCACATTCCACCACGAAATGCTGCTGATGGGGCTCGCCCGTGATCTCGAGCATCGTGTAGGTAGGGATGCCAAGCGACTGTTTCTGAAGATACTCCTGTAGACGGGTCTTCGCATCCTTGAGGATGGCGGCCGGATCGACTGCCGCCAGCAGCGCCCGATAAAGCCGCTCGATTACGTCCCGCGCCTTTTCGAACCCGGCGTCGACAAACACGGCCCCAAACACCGCCTCGAGCGCATCGGCGAGGATCGAGTCACGATCATAGCCGCCACTTTTCAGTTCGCCCTCACCAAGCTGCAGAAGATCCCCGATGTCGACGTCCCGCGCCAGCCTGGCCAGCGTCTCCCGACGCACCAGTCCCGCCCGCACCCGGGTCAGCTCGCCTTCGGAGAGTCCCGGAAAGCGGCGGTACAGGGCGTCGGCAATGACCAGCCCGAGCACACTGTCGCCGAGGAACTCCAAACGCTCGTAGTTCCTTCCGCCCTTGCTGCGGTGGGTCAATGCGCGCCCGAGCAGTCCGGAATCGGAAAATACATAACCGAGGCGCGCCGACAGACGCTGGTAACCGCCGGTCACTTCGCTCCCAGCTGCACGGTGTCGTTGAAATCCAGCAGCGCCGTCACGTTGTACATGAGCGGCACGCGCACCTCGTAGGCGACCCGGACGATCTGCGGACCGCCCGGATTCGGCTGCGTGACCTGCAGGTCGGTCCGGAGATTGACGTGGGATACGCTGTCGATCTCGAAACGCCGGGAGAGCGCATCGTGAACCTGATATAAAGTCATCGTGGCGGCGTTCGGCTGACTTGCAAGGCTTGCCAGGTCAGCCTTGACATCGGCGTTGTTGATATAGGCCGGAATGAGCTTCAAGGCCAGGAACACAAAGAACGCCCCGACCGCTGCCACGACCATTAAGCCCCACATCGTGATACCGGACTGCCTGTTGCCCGTGCGCATCGGCATTTATCTTAGTACCTTTGGCACCGACCTGTACGCGTCAGTGGATTGCGCGCCCGATCCTGTTCCAGCGGATCCCGCCGTCATTGGCGTAATCCCAGCTGAACCAGATCAGGAACGCCTTGCCGACAATATTCTTCTCCGGCACCGTTCCCCAGTAGCGGCTGTCCCAGCTGCGGTCGCGGTTGTCACCCATGACGAAATACTGGCCGGGCGGGACCGTAAATTCCATGGGGGTGGGATCCGGCCGGTTACTGAGCAGCAGATCATGCACCACGCCATCCAGATTCTCCTTGACCTTGCGGGATACGATACCGTGCTGCCGCCCCTCGCTGTACACGAACTCCCCGTCGGGCGTCTGCGGCATCAGCTTTCCGTTGATGTACAGCTTCTTGTCTCCGTAGACGATATGGTCCCCGGGTAGGCCAACCACACGCTTGATGTAATCCACCGAAGGATTTCCGGGATAGCGGAAGACCATCACATCCCCCCGCTTGGGTTCCTCCACCGAAAGAATCTTCTTGTTAAGCACCGGCAGGCGCAGGCCGTATATGAACTTGTTCACGAGGATGAAATCCCCGATCCGCAGAGTCGGCTCCATCGATCCCGAGGGGATGCGGAACGGTTCGACCACGAAGCCGCGCACCAGGAACACCACGAGGATGACCGGGAAGAAGGCGCGCGAATACTCGACTACCACGGGCTCCTTTTTGGCCTGCTCCACTGCGTCCGCAGCTGCCCCGGCCTGCTCCAGCGACAATACCGCCTGACGCCGCGACGGCGCCAGCAAGACGCGATCCATGGCCCAGACGAGCCCGGTGACCACAAGCGCAATGAACAAAATGAGGGCGAATGACATGGCGCTATTTCTCGCTTACCCGCAGCACCGCGAGGAAGGCTTCCTGCGGAATTTCGACCGATCCGAGCTGTTTCATACGTTTCTTGCCTGCCTTTTGTTTCTCGAGAAGTTTACGTTTCCGCGTGATGTCCCCACCATAGCATTTCGCCGTAACGTTCTTGCGCAGCGCCTTGACCGTCTCGCGCGCGAGGATGCGCGAGCCAATGGCGGCCTGAATCGCCACATCGAACATCTGGCGCGGAATCAGCTCCTTCATCCGCCGCACCAGATCCTGGCCCCGGTAATGGCTCTGATCCTGATGCACGATGACCGACAGGGCATCGACTTTATCGCCATTGATGAGGATGTCCAGCCGCACCAGCCTGGAAGCCCGGAACTCAAGGAAATCATAGTCCAAAGAGGCGTATCCGCGACTGACCGATTTCAGCCGGTCGAAGAAATCGAGCACCACCTCGTTGAGCGGCAGCTCGTAGGTGAGCATCACCTGGCGGCCGACGTACTGCATGTTGCTCTGGGCTCCGCGCTTCTCCATGCACAGACCCATGACCGGACCCACGTACTCCTGAGGCACCAAGATACTCGCCCGTATGATTGGCTCGCGGATCTCTTCGATCTGGCTGGTATCCGGCAACCTGGCGGGGTTCTCCACCGCCATGATCTCGCCGCGCGTGGTAAGCACCTCGTAGACCACCGTCGGCGCCGTGGTGATCAGGCTAAGGCTGTATTCCCGCTCCAGGCGTTCCTGAATGATCTCCATGTGGAGCATGCCGAGAAACCCGCAGCGGAAGCCGAACCCGAGCGCCTGCGAGGTTTCCGGCTCGTAATGCAACGAGGCATCGTTGAGACTCAGTTTCTCGAGCGCCGTACGGAAGGCGTCGTAATCAGCCGCATCGACCGGATACAGGCCGGCAAACACCCTCGGCTTGATCTCCTTGAAGCCCGGCAGCGGAACCGTGGCCGGATGGTCCGCATGGGTGATCGTGTCGCCAACGCGCGCGCCGCGCACATCCTTGATGCCGGCAACGACATAGCCGACCTCCCCCACTCCGAGTTCCGGGGTCGTCTTGCGCTTGGGCGTGAAAATCCCGACCTGCTCCGCATAATACTCGCGACCGCTGGCCATCAGGCGGATCTTCTGGCCGGACTTGAGGGTGCCCTGCATAACGCGCACAAGCGATACGGTCCCGAGGTAATTGTCGAACCAGGAGTCTACGATCAGCGCCTGCAATGGAGCCTGCGGGTCGCCCTTTGGCGCCGGGACCTGGTTGATCACCGATTCCAGGATCTCGATGATCCCCTCTCCGGTCTTGGCGCTTGCCCGGACTGCGCCGGACGCGTCAATGCCGATGATATCCGCGATCTCCCGGATCACGCGCTCCGGATCCGCCTGCGGCAGATCGATCTTGTTGAGTACCGGCAGGATCACCAGATCAAGCTCGGCCGCGGTGTAGCAGTTCGCGACGGTCTGAGCCTGCACGCCCTGCGCCGCATCCACCACGAGGAGCGCACCTTCACAGGCCGTGAGCGAACGCGACACCTCGTACGAGAAATCCACATGCCCCGGCGTATCGATCAGGTTCAGCCGGTACGTACGGCCATCCCGCGCCTGATAATTGAGCGCCACGGTCTGCGATTTGATCGTGATTCCACGTTCGCGCTCGAGGTCCATGGAGTCCAGTACCTGATCCTCCATCTCGCGCGCCTCCAGACCGCCGCATTGCTGGATGAAGCGGTCTGCCAATGTTGATTTGCCATGATCGATATGAGCAATGATCGAAAAATTCCGGATCAGCTGCCTGTCCCACGCGGTCATCAGGTAATCTCTTGCCTACACGCCATCAGCCCGCATCCGCCGTCCCCGGGACCCGCAGCAAAAGGGCGCCCTTGGCGCCCTTTCTCGTGACCCCGATTGATCGTGCCGGATACCGCCACCGGCTGTTCATTCAGCAAATGATACCCTTTTTCCGCAAACCCGCGAAGGCGCGGCGTCCCGTCCGGTTCGTGCCGGATGAGGATAAATTCCCGCCCGCCTGTTTTGCCAAGGCGCCGTCCGCAGCAAGCCGCGCCCGGATCCGTGGGGACCGAGAAGAAAGGCCCGGCGGCCGCCACCGACCAGCCATGAAAGCCGGGCAAGGTCTGCGGGGCAAACCCGGAATACCGACCCCGGACCCAGGCGCCTAGTGGACCGGCACCACCGATGTGCCCATCATGTCGACGGTCTTGGCAGGCACCTCTCCCACGACGGTGATCTGGTGATTCCCGACTATCTTCCCGAAAACGTGCACCGCACCCACGTGCGTCAACCCCTTGATCCGGTCCATGGGCGAGCCCGTGCCAGCCGGCTCGACAAACACCGAGACAACGGCAAGGCCATCGGAATAGACAAAATGCTCGACACGGGTCTTGTGCCGGCGTGACGTACGGACCATCCGCAGGGCCAGCCGGAAGCCCGGCGGCAGCCGTTCTACCTTCCAGTCCAGCTTTCCATTGATGGGCTCTTCGACCCCGCTGCCTTCGCGGTACCAGACCGTACCTTTTTGCGGCTTGTTTGGCCTGAGCTCGGAGTCCGGAATCGGCCCTCCGATCTTCACGTTCGTGAACATGAACCGCTCGACCACATGGTTACGTTCATTGAACAGGGTGGACTTCAACAGCAGGTTGGTCCTGCGGTCGGCCCACAGCTGGTAGCCATACCGGTAGGAATCCCGCGGAGTGATGAGGACGGTTCTGACCTCGTGGCCCGCCACCCGTCCGCCACCGTCCCGCTCCATCGAGTAGTATCTCTCCAGCCTGTGCAGCGACTGCGGGATGACCGCCGGAAAGCTGCGCATGCTCAGGCTGCGGTGCTCGACCAGTACGGACTTCTCGTCCGGCAGATAGCATTCCACTTCCCGGCGATTGCGTATCACCTCGCGCGCGGCGCCGTTGAGCGACACGAGACGTTCGCGCGTATGGCCGTTTTGCACCTGGTGGAATATATGCATGGTGTCGATTTGATCACCATGCTGGTAGATGAACGTACCCTGGTAATTGAGGGTATGGGCCGCCCGACTCATCTGCTGGAGCAGCTTCTCGGCGCTCTCGCCGCCGCCGACACCGGCGCTGGCGACGCGGACAGCCAGGAGCATGATGAACGGCGCCCAACGCAGAGACAGTGGCCGGATGCTCATCGATGGGAATTGTCGTTGCGGTACCCGACGACACGCACGAATGACATCATGCTGCCCATTCCGGCGGGTGGCGTCACCTCGCCATGCTCCACCAGAAACGCATTGAGGGCGTCCTGATAGGCGGCGCGTTCGGCCGGCGCCTGGGCTGCAGGCGGCGTGGCGGACGCCAGGGATGCCGCCGCGATCCGACGGTCGGCAGCGCGTCCGGCCTGAACCCGGGCCTGCGTCCCGGTCTTGGGCTGTAGGCTGACGATCGCCACCGTCGCCACCGATGCCGCGATGGCCAGGCCGGCTGCAAATTTCGCCAGGCGTGGCGTTGCAATCCGGTACGGCCGGCGTTGCATCGGCACGATATTCTCGGTTGCGAGTATGGTGCCGATACGGTCCGCAATCCCGGGATGCACGATAACACTCAGCTCCCCGCGCATCGCGGCACGGATCAGATGATATCGCTCCCAGGTTCCGCGCAATTCCCGGTCTTCCGCCATTCCCTGCAACACGTGACGGCAGTCGCTTTCGGGAAGTTCTTCATCCAGCAACTCCGAAATTTTCTGCTTCATCGGTACTCCGATACTCCAGATACTTGCGAATCTGCCCCGTCATGGACACCCGGAAACTCCGCAATTCCGATGGCCCTGACCCCGACTCCGATGATCCTGATTCAGCCCTCTAGAAGCGGCCGCAACTCCGAATCGATAGCCTCGCGCGCCCGGAATATGCGCGAACGTACCGTACCGATCGGACAATCCATCACCACTGCAATCTCATCGTAGCTCAACCCGTCGAGCTCCCGCAGCGTAATGGCGGTACGCAGATCCTCCGGCAATGCCGCAATGGCCCGTTCCACCGTCCGCGCAATTTCGTCCGCGAGCAGGTGCCGCTCGGGTGTGGTCACATCGCGCAGGCTTGCTCCGGCTTCCGTCAACTCCGCCTCCTCGGTCTCCATGTCCGACGCCGGCGGACGCCGGCCCTGCGACACCAGGTAGTTCTTTGCGGTATTGATGGCAATCCTGTACAACCAAGTATAGAACGCGCTTTCACCGCGAAATCCGCCGATGGCGCGGAAGGCCTTGATAAAGGCCTCCTGGGTAACATCCTCGACCTCGGTCCGATCTGACACGTATCGGGACACCAGCTTGGCAATCCGATGCTGGTATTTCCTCACCAGCAGGTCAAAGGCGGCCTTGTCTCCTTTCTGTACCCGCACCACCAATTCTTGATCGACACTGCGCTCGACCATGCCAGTACATCCCCTTTACCGTGAAGGCCAACGCAGCGCGTCACTTCTTAAAGACCATGGCTGCAAAATAAAGTTCGCGTTGCCGAGCCGATCATGGTTATAGTTGTCTTTGTAAATCAGTGGTCCCGGCACATCCGGCCGGACTGAAATTGCGCAGCATGATATCGCAAAACCACGACTAGCGCCTTCCCTTGTGGGTCGGGCCGTCGTAACAAAATACCTATGCCAAGCGAAATCGCCGTCAAATCCCCCGAAGTCACGGCAGATGTCCTGGTCCTCGGGGCTGGGATGGCCGGTCTCGGCGTCGCGCTCAGAATCGCGCCCTGGGCACGGGTCGCGGTAATTGCCAAGGCCGACCTCACCCAGGGTTCGAGCCTGTATGCCCAGGGCGGAGTCGCTGCCGTGGTCAACGAGGATGACTCCTATTCGGCCCATATCGAGGACACCCTGCGGGCGGGCGCCGGACTGTGTCACGCAGATACCGTCGAATTTGTGGTCCGCCAAGGGCCGCAGGCCATAGACTGGCTGGTCGGCCAAGGGGTGGATTTCACCCGGGAACCGGGGCCGGCCGGTACCCCCTATCACCTGACACGGGAAGGGGGTCACAGCCACCGGCGCGTGATTCACGCCGCGGACGCCACGGGGCGGGCGATGGAAACGACACTCGAATCCCATGCCCGCCATCACCCGAACATCCAGCTGTACGAACACCATATCGCAGTCGATCTGATCACCAACCGCAAGCTGGGCCGCCCCGGACCCAATCGCTGTCTCGGCGCCTACATCCTGGACCGACGCAGCGGCGAAACCCGGGCATTCAGCGCGCGGTTCGTGGTCCTTGCCACCGGCGGCGCCTGCAAGGTTTATCTATATACGAGCAACCCCGACACCTCCACCGGGGATGGGATCGCCATGGCGTGGCGTGCCGGCTGCCGCGTGGCCAACATGGAATTCATCCAGTTCCACCCGACCTGCCTCTATCATCCCCACGCCAAGTCCTTCCTGGTTTCGGAGGCCGTGCGCGGCGAAGGCGGCGTGCTGGTGCTGCCAGACGGCACGCGCTTCATGCCGAAGCACGACGAGCGCGCCGAACTGGCGCCGCGCGACATCGTGGCACGCGCCATCGATTTCGAGATGAAGCGCGCCGGCCTGGACTGTGTCTACCTCGACATCAGCCACAAACCGGCCGATTTCATCCGCAGCCACTTTCCCAACATTTATCAGCGCTGCCTGGAGCTCGGGTTTGACATGACCCGCCAGCCGATTCCGGTAGTACCGGCCGCCCATTACACCTGCGGCGGCATCATGACGGATCTGCATGCGCGAACGGACATCGACGCGCTCTATGCGGTCGGGGAGTGCGCATTCACCGGACTGCACGGGGCGAACAGGCTGGCCAGCAACTCGCTCCTCGAATGCGTGGTGTTTGCAGCCGCAGCCGCCGCTGACATCGCGGCCCGCTTCGATGCTGCCCCGCCGCCGCCCGGGCTACCGCCCTGGGATGAGAGTCGCGTCTCGGATCCGGACGAACTGGTCGTGGTGTCGCACAACTGGGATGAGCTGCGGCATTTCATGTGGGACTATGTCGGTATCGTGCGCACCACGAAGCGTCTGGAACGGGCGCAGCACCGTGTGGACCTGCTTAAGGAAGAGATCCGGGAATACTACAGCAACTTCCGCATCCACACCGATCTGGTGGAACTGCGCAATCTGGCGGTGGTCGCCGAACTCATCATCCGCTCGGCGCTTGCCCGCCACGAGAGCCGCGGGCTGCATTACACCCGTGACCACCCCGGTCTCGCCTCCGGACCAGCGCGCGACACCGTGCTCGTCCCGGAACCGGGCACCTCGGCCTGAGCCGTGGCGCGCCACAGGCAGTACCGGCCGCCTGCGGACTTCTAACCGATCTTGCCGACGATATCCTTCAGGTCGTCCGGTGGCGGAGCGCCCTGCTCCAACCATTCGGTGAGCAGACGATCGGGCTGCGCCAGAAGGCGCTCGAAATCCGCCCGCTCCGCCGCCGATAGCTCCCCATAGCAGCGTGCGAAGAAACGGCCCAGGATCGTATCCAGCTCAAGCGACCCCCTGCGGCAGCGCCAGTGCACGCGGTTGCGGTCGGAGACACCCGTCATAAAGCACGCTTGAGGAGCATCTGCCGGATATGGCCGATCGCCGCACTCGGATTGAGCCCCTTGGGACAGACATCCGTGCAATTCATGATCGTATGACAGCGGAAGAGACGATACGGGTCTTCCAGGTCGTCCAGGCGCCGCCCGGTAGCCTGGTCGCGGCTGTCGGCCAGGAAACGCCAAGCCTGCAGCAGCGCGGCCGGCCCCAGAAACCGGTCGGGATTCCACCAGAACGACGGGCAGGCGGTGGAACAGCAGGCGCACAGGATGCACTCATATAGCCCGTCGAGCTGTGCCCGCTGCTCCGGCGTCTGCAGCCGCTCGATCTCCGGTTCCGGGTCGTGATTGATGAGCCAGGGCTTGACCTCGCGATACTGGCGGTAGAACTGGCTCAGGTCGACGACCAGATCCCGGATGACCGGCATGCCCGGCAAAGGCCTCAACGTCACCGGCTGCGCCAGCGTGTGCAGGGGCGTAATGCAGGCAAGTCCGTTGCGGCCATTAATGTTCATGGCGTCTGATCCGCACACACCTTCGCGGCAGGAGCGGCGAAAGCTCAGGCTGTCATCCTGCTTCTTGAGCAGCAGCAGCGCGTCGAGCAGCATCACTGCGCCGTGACTTTCATCGAGCTCGTAATCCTGCAGGTGCGGCCTGGTGTCCGTTTCCGGATTGTACCGGTAGATCCTGAATCTCATCGCCCTGGCTCCTTCCGGCTGTCTGTCAGTAAACCCGCTGCTTCGGCGGAAAGCTGTCGACCGTGAGCGGCTTCATGCGCACCGGTTTGTAGTCCATGCGCCGCCCGGCCTTGTAGAACAGGCTGTGCCGGAGCCATCTGAGATCGTCGCGCTGCGGATAATCCTCGCGGCTGTGGGCACCGCGACTCTCGGTGCGTGCCGCTGCCGACACCACCGTCGCCAACGCCACGTCCACCAGGTTCTCGAGTTCCAGGGCCTCGATCCGCGCGGTATTGAACACCTTGCTGTGGTCCCTGAGCCGCGCATCCGGCAGGCGCTGTTCGATGGCGACGATCCTGCGCACGCCTTCGTCCAGCACGTCCTGGGTGCGGAACACGCCGCAGTACTGCTCCATCGTGAGTCGCAGCTCCTCGCCCAGGGCGTCAACCGGCTCCCCGTCGCCCTCGCGGTCCCAGCGCCGCAGCCGTTCCATCACCTGCTCCACGCCCTGAGGATCGAGTGGCCGGTGATACGGATTCTCGGAAAGGTACTGCACCATGTGCTCGCCGGCGGCCCGGCCGAACACCACGATGTCCAGCAGGGAGTTCCCGCCCAGACGGTTGGCACCGTGTATGGATACGCACGCGCATTCTCCTGCGGCGTACAGCCCGGGAACCGGCTCTTCCGGCCCATGGTGCTCCGGAACCACGACCTGCCCGAAGCGGTTCGTGGGTATGCCGCCCATCATGTAGTGCAGCGACGGATAGACCGGGATCGGCCGTTCCACCGGATCAACGTGGGCAAACCGCATGGCGGTCTCCCGGATTCCCGGCAGGCGGCTCTTGATTACCTCCGCCGGCAGGTGATCGAGCTTGAGCAGCACATGGTCCTTCCGGGGACCACAGCCGCGGCCCTCGCGCACCTCGACGGCGATGGCGCGGCTGACGACATCGCGGCTTGCCAGATCCTTGGCGTGCGGCGCATACCGTTCCATGAACCGCTCGCCGCCGGCATTGATCAGGTATCCCCCCTCCCCGCGCGCACCTTCGGTGATCAGCATGCCGAAACCCGCTATCCCGGTGGGATGAAACTGGATGAACTCCATGTCCTCGAGCGGGATGCCCGCCCGCAAGGCCATCGCCATCCCGTCGCCGGTATTGATCAGGGCGTTGGTACCGGTGCGGTAGATGCGTCCGGCCCCGCCGGTGGCAATCAGCGTGGTGCGGGCTTCGATAACCAGCGGCTCGCCGGTCTCGATCTCCAGAACCAGCGCGCCGAGCACGTAACCGTCACGATCCCGCAGCAGATCGACCGCGAAATATTCGTCAAAAAAATGGGTGCGGGCCCGAATATTCTGCTGATAGAGCGCATGCAGAATCGCGTGACCGGTGCGGTCGGCCGCCGCACAGGTACGTGCCGCCTGTTCGCCCCCGAAATTCTGGCTCTGGCCACCGAACTTGCGCTGGTAGATCCTCCCGTTGGCCAGGCGCGTGAACGGCACCCCGTAGTGCTCGAGCTCTACCACCAGCCGCGGTGCCGTCTGGCACATGTATTCGATCGCGTCCTGGTCGCCCAGATAATCGCCTCCTTTGACGGTGTCATACATGTGCCACAGCCAGTTGTCCGGAAGCACGTTTCCGAGGGCGGCGTTCATGCCCCCCTGCGCCGCCACCGTGTGGGAACGTGTGGGAAAGACCTTGGACACCACCGCGACATGCGCCTCAGCCTGCGCCAGCTGCAGCGCAGCCCGCAGCCCACCGCCGCCGGCGCCGATCACCAGGCAATCGAAGCGGCGCCGGGCGATGTTCATCCGCCGGCTCCCCAGATCACACCGAGGGCCCACGCGAACAGCGCCGCCAGCATGACTGCCGTCATGATGACGACGATAAGCCTCAGCCAGAGCAACTGCAGATAATCCATATAGACGCTGCGCAGCCCGATCCAGGCATGGACGACGGCGCTGACGAAAAACAGCGTGACGGAAACGCGCACCGGAAGCGTGCCTGCCCACTGCCGCCACGCCACGTAGCCAGGCGCCGGCCCGGCAATCCAGCGCAGGACCAGCACAATCACGTAACCCGTCATGTAGACGGCGGTGAGGCGCTGCAGGATCCATTCTGCGAGACCGCGGTGGGCGCTGCCTGCAGGACGCATTTCGATCACAGGAGCCTCGCTGCCGCGTACGCGACCACCGCTGCCGAAGCGGCGAACACCAGCCACGCACCGGCGCGGCCGGCCTGCCTGCTGGTGCCGATATCCATGTCCATCAGCAGGTGGCGGATGCCGGCGAAGAAATGCTGGCCGAACAACCACAGCACCGCCAGCACCACGATCTTTACGAGGATTCCGTGCGTGGCTGTCGCGACACGCTCGAAGGCTGCCCGGCTCTGGAGCATGCGCTGCAGCAGATAGACCGATACAGGAAGTACCATCACCAGCAGCACACCGCTGATGCGGTGGATGATGGAAACCACCCCGCCCACCGGCAGGCGGATCTTCAGAAGATTGAGATATACCGGGCGCTTCCTGTTCAGATCCATGAGTGAGTCCGTGTTGTCCTGCACAGCACTTGTCTCACGAGCACCTTCCGGGCGCCGCGGCCCTGCGCTAGCCCGGCGGCGGAACCAGCGTGCGCAGACCCCCGCGGATCGGCGTGGACGGAACCGTCCCGAAGCATTCCCGCAGACGCGTGACATCCGCGCATGACCTCAGAATGTCGCCGACACGGGCATCACGGTGATTGCGCGCCACCTTCCTGCCCGCCAGATCCTCGAGCGCCTCGATCAGCTGCAGCAGCGAACTCTCGACACCGGTGCCGACATTAACCGTCTTGCCCTCGAGACCGTCACGCTCCAGCGCGCCCGCGAGCAAGGCCACGAGATCCCCGACGAACACGAAGTCGCGCGTCTGCCGTCCGTCGCCGAAAATCGTGACGGGACTGCCGGCCCGCACCCGGTCGACGAAGATGCTGATCACGCCGGAATAGGGCGACGAGGGATCCTGACGGGGCCCGTAGATGTTGAAAAAGCGGAACGCCGTCGTTGCCAGCCCGTGCTTCCTGAAATAATAGTAGAGATAATGCTCCCCGGCCAACTTGTCGGCCGCATACGGGGACAGCGGCTGCAGGCTGCACGTCTCCGGAACCGGAAGCCGCGACGTGTCCCCGTAGACCGCCGCCGAACTGGCGTAAAGGAAACGCTTCACGCCCCGGGCCCGCGCCGCCTCCAGCAGATTCAGGGTTCCGTCGAAATTCGTCCGGTGGGTCGCGATCGGGTCATCGATGCTGGCCTGAACGGACGCCACCGCAGCCAGATGCACCACGGCATCAACACCGCGCATGCAGCTGTGGGCCGCGTCCAGACCGCTGATGTCGTCCGCAATGAATTCGAGTCCCGGGTCGGACAGCGGCAGGTTTTCGCGCTTCCCCGTGGAGAGATTGTCGAGCACCCGGACCTCGTTTCCTCCGGCAAGCAGCCGGTCCGTGAGGTGTGATCCGATGAAACCCGCCCCGCCCGTGATCAACACCTTCATGCCGGATCCTTTCTCCTTGTTGTTTCCGCCCGGCGCCACCGCGATGGTGCAGGTCACCCTGCATGCGGCATAGCAAACCGTAGGTACCTGTCCGCAGATGCCGCCGTCTCGTGGAAAGTCGGGGCGTCTTTGTGCGATTATAGCGTCCGGTCTGAATAACAAAAGGGGCATCAGTGCCCGCGAGGCGGCACGACCGCAATCCGGCGTGGCGCAGCCACACGATGGTCGGAGAGATTCCGAGCGCGCACCCTGCTGTTTCTCTCATGCCGCGGCATTTCCGGATCCCAGTCCGGCCACAGCGAGAGCCTTTCAATCATCAGGAGAGAAACACCATGAGTGTCGTCGCAGTCGTCGGTCTCGGATACGTCGGGCTGCCGCTCGCCGTCGAGTTCGGAAAGCAATACCGCACCATCGGATTCGACCTGAGCGCGGCCAAGGTAGAGAGTTACCGGCGGTTCATCGACCCCACCGGCGAGATGTCAGGCGCCGAGCTGCGCGCGGCCGACAAGCTCCACCCGACCACCGATGCGCAGGAGCTCGCATCGGCCGACTTCATCATCGTCGCCGTTCCCACTCCGATCGACCGCGCGCGCCAGCCCGACTTCTCGCCCCTGGTGAGCGCTAGCCAGACGGTCGGACGGCACATGAAACGCGGCGCGATCGTCATCTACGAATCCACCGTCTACCCGGGCGCCACCGAAGAGATATGCGTGCCGGTGATCGAGGAGTACTCGGGAAAGAAGTGGAAGCAGGACTTCCATGTCGCCTATTCACCCGAGCGCATCAACCCCGGAGACCGCGAGCACACGCTCACAGCCATCGTAAAGGTCGTCTCGGGCGACGACGCCGCCACACTCGATGCGGTCGCTTCCCTCTACGCCTCGGTCATCGCCGCCGGCGTGCACCGCGCATCGAGCATCAAGGTGGCCGAGGCCGCCAAGGTGATCGAGAACACCCAGCGCGACCTCAATATCGCACTCATGAACGAGCTCGCCGTCATCTTCGACAAGCTCGGCATCGACACGCTCGAGGTGCTCGAGGCAGCAGGAACCAAGTGGAACTTCCTGCCCTTCCGCCCGGGGCTGGTGGGCGGACACTGCATCGGGGTCGATCCCTATTATCTCACCCACAAGGCCGAAATGATCGGCTACCACCCCGAGGTCATCCTCGCCGGGCGGCGGATCAATGACCACATGGGCAAGTTCGTCGCCGAGCAAACCATCAAGCAGATGATCAAGCTGGGCAATCCGGTCAAGGGCGCCTGTGTCAACGTGCTCGGATTGACGTTCAAGGAGAACTGTCCGGACCTGCGCAACTCGCGGGTGATCGACGTAATCGAGGAGCTCAGATCCTACGGCGTGGAAGTCCATGTCCACGATCCCGTGCCGCTTGCGGCCGAGGCGCGGCACGAATACGGCATCGAGCTCGTCGACTTCGACGCCCTGCCGGTCGCCGACGCGATCGTACTGGCCGTCGCCCATGCACCGTTCCGGGAGCGTGCGCTCGCCGACTACCGCGCAAAGCTCAAGGCGACGGGCTGCTTCATTGACGTGAAGTCCCAGTTCGATCTGCGCGCCCTCAAGGCTGCCGGCATTGCCTCGTGGCGGCTGTAAGGCGCGCTCCCAGCAAGCGGGGCGCCGGCCTCCATGCCGAAACAGTGACCCCTGAATCAAGAGGAACATACTGACCATGCGCATCATGATCACCGGCGCCGCCGGATTTATCGGATCCACCCTCGCCATCCGGCTGCTCGATCGCGGCGATGAGGTTGTCGGGATCGACAACCTGAACGATTACTACTCCGTGGCGCTCAAGGAATCGCGTCTCGCCCGGCTCTCTGCGTACCCGAACTTCCGCTTTGAAAGGCTCGACATCGCCGAGCGTGAGGCCGTGGCAAAACTCTTTCGCGAAGATCACTTCGATGCCGTGATGAATCTGGCTGCCCAGGCCGGCGTACGCTATTCCCTCAAGAATCCGCATGCCTATGTCGACGCCAACCTTGTCGGCTTTGCCAACCTGCTCGAAGGTTGCCGCCACACTCAGGTCGGCCATTTCGTTTTCGCCTCCTCGAGTTCGGTCTACGGAGCCAATACCAGGCAGCCCTTTTCGGAGCACGACAACGTCGATCATCCGCTGTCGCTCTACGCGGCGAGCAAGAAGGCCAATGAGCTCATGGCGCACAGCTACGCCCACCTGTTTGCGCTGCCCTGCACGGGGCTGCGCTTCTTCACCGTGTATGGCCCCTGGGGGCGCCCGGATATGGCGCTGTTCCTGTTCACAAAGGGAATCCTGGAGGGCAAACCCATTCCGGTATTCAACCGCGGACAGATGGTGCGCGATTTCACTTATATCGATGACATCGTCGAGGGCGTGATCCGCGTGATAGACCGGCCGGCAACGCCCAATGCCGAGTGGTCCGGGGACCGGCCGGATCCCGCGACCAGTCGCGCTCCGTACCGCATATTCAACATAGGCAACAACAGCCCGGTGGAGCTGATGCGCTACATCCACATCCTGGAACAGGAGCTCGGCCGGGAGGCCATCCTGGAGCTGCTTCCGATGCAGGACGGCGACGTGCCAGCCACCGTCGCCGATGTCAGCGAACTGGCCGCAGCAGTCGGCTTCCGGCCCGCAACTCCGGTCGAAGTCGGGATCTCGCGCTTCGTACGGTGGTACCGGGAGTATTACAAAGTATGACGGTCACCGGGGGGTTCCGGTCTACCCCTTCCACCCAGATCCGCGCTGGGATCCTCCCTGCGCGGCACGCTCGCGGTACATGCTGAACTTGCCCGGATTTGTCCGATCCTTCCGGCACCCCGCTCACCTCGGGCGCCATACGGATTGCGACTGCCGCACGAACCCGCCTGCGCAGTTGCCCTAAAGGGGCAATTCTTCGCAGGACAGAAGGCGGTGATACCAGGCGCGGTCCTGAGCCGACGCGTGCCGGTCGAACTCGTACTTGAGGCGTGCCAGCTGGCGCAGGTGCTCGATCTTGTTGAGCTGCGTGATATCGCGGTTGATGTCGAGCAGATCGTTATTGATGTCGAACCGCCGGTTTTGCATCGCAACCAAGTCCGGATAGTCCCGGTCAGCCAGGATGAAGTTCTGTGCGGCATCCAGGTCTTTGTTGAGGAAGTGCACAAAATTGAGCGTGTAGGGCGAGAGCGCCCCAGGCCAGCGCATGCCGATTCGTCCTTGAATCTTGCCCTGCAACAGACGGATAACCCGCTTGAGGCTGCGCTTCTCCAGCTTCAGCCGATCCTTCCGCCTGACCAGTTCGCGCCTGCGCGCGCTGATCGCCCGGATAAGCGCATGTCCGGACTGCGGCAACCCGTTGTTCTTCGCCACTTCGCGTGCCAGTCGCCCATAGACATTGTCCGGCTCAGCGCCGGTATCGACCCAGCGCAGATACCAGGGCTGCCAACGCTCGAGAAACATCTCGCTGGTGGAACGCGGCATGTCAGTACTGTGCGCCTGCGACAGCGCGTAAAGATGCGCTTCGTACAGCGACACCGTACCGTCATGGTTCAGGTCCGGATTGACCGGCAGCGGCGCCCCAGTCCGCGTGCGGCCCTTCAGCGCGGCGAAGAAATAGGTCGTGTAGTCCCGATAATCACCCACTTTGACGCTCGGCGAACATCCCTCCGACTCCTTGTACGGGGACACTGCGAAAAAACCGCAGCGGTCACTTTTCCCGAGCGCCAGCCTGTCTTCGGCATGCGGATGGACCAGGCGGTCAAAGGCGCCGGCGAAGCATTGGGTGAACACAAATCGCACCGGGACCTTGGGATTGATGCGTTTCATGATCCGATACATGGTGCGCGCGGAAATGTGGGTGTTGTTCCATAGTCTCAGGGCATTGCGGGATGTGTCGTCGGAATAGTTGTACGACCCGTGGCCATTGTAGATGATGAGCGCCCGGTCTCCCGGCTTGAGCCGAGAGAACTCCCGTTCGAGCCGTTTCTTGAGCTCATTCGCGTCGGTGCTGCCCACGACATCAGGAACTTGCTGGCGGTAATAATGATTGCCGTTGGCCATGGTGTCGCCGAAAACACGCGCAAGAGGCTGAAGCGACGCGCTGGACTCTTTGGGTGGGCGCCAGGCGACAACGTCCTTCAGGGGTTTGCGACCGGCCGCAAAGAAAACGCGCAGCTTGCGTCTGCCAGGATACTTCTTCAGTATCTGGATGACCCAGTTCACATTGGATTCGATTTGTGCCTGCGACTCCGTGGGATTCGGGCCGCCGCCGATGACCCAGACGTAGTCTGTGGCAAACGCGTACGGGGAATTGAGCAGCAGCCCAAGACACAGGATGGCGAAAAGCGGACGCATTTCAGGTACCCCCGAACGCGCGAATGCCACAAGCGATCCAACCCATCAGGCATCCCAGGAGCAGCCCAGAAAGCACTGACGGTGTTATGGCACTGATATCGGTGCCGGTGAACATGCCGGCCACCACCAGGCCGCATGCCGCGCCGACGGCCCCAGTCAGAACCACCACCTGGCGACCAAGCCGTTTCACCAGCGCCCACGCAATCAGCAGAAGAAGAAGGCCCACGGCATAGAGCATCGGAACCGCATGCCAGCCACCGTAGATTATCTGCATGACCAGTTTCCGCCGCGATTTCTGGATGGAGTATTCATACAGCATCTCCTGATCACCCGCAAAGGTATCGAAGAGGAACAGGAGGAAGATGTACATCCCATATACGAACGGCGACGCCAGCAAGAATGCGGTCCACGCTCGCGCGCGCCCCTGCCTGCTGCTCTCGGTCATCTGCGCTTAATAATTCGTGTTCATTTTATTGTAATCCGCCAGCCTGGCGGCACTTGCTCCCGCACCCGGAACAGGATAATCGATACGACCGGCAATTCAACTCCAGGTTCCGAAGTCGTGTTTTGCCCCGACACCTCCGATTAAGCAGGTGAAAATGCGCCACATGAAGATCCCGGTCAACCATAAGGCAAAGCGGAACCCGAAGCTGTCGCCCGTTCTTCGGTGGACCCAGCAAAATCGCGCCGGAGATCAGCCACAGCGCATGCTGCAAGACTCCGGTCCGCTGCCCGCCTGTCGTGCCCTGGCTGCCGGCGTCCTGTCGCTCTCGGAAACTCCGGCAGGTGCGATTTCCCCCGAACGCGCGCCCTCGCCGCTTCCTGAACCGGCGCGGCTCTGTTCGCCATTTCCGATTCACTCCAGGACCGAAACGCCGATACAGACAAGGCCGGCATGGTCCATCGACATCGGTCGCAGTCCCGAGAAACTGAAACTCGAATTCGTCGAACAGACCGGCGGAGTCCAGCCAGTCGCCCGGCTGTTCACAAGCAATACCTCATATGCTAAAAATGGTTTGATGAAACGCAAGAAGACTGCTGGCGTGTGGCGTCTCCCACCAGAGACGATCAAGGAGGCACCCCAGGGCGCGATCGATCGTGTTCCGTCGGGAAATGGTCCCTGCGCGGTCTCGGCCGGCCGTCTCGTCCATTGCCGCATGAATAGCCGATGCTCCTGGAACGAACCCAGGCCCCACCCCGCTCACCATGCCCGCACCTGCTGCGCGCGGGTCGACCGCATAATAAGGAACGGTCAGCACCCCCGGGTCAGCACGCGCTCTGCCGCCACGGTGCCCGGATGCTGTCATCGTGCGGCAACCACCGAGGATATAAATCGATTTCTGTTCTGTGCGTTCCCGTGGCGACCGATTGCCGGGTCAGACCGTGCGGTCTTTCCCGTCGTCGATGGATTTCCCGCGCCTCGGGGCAGGCACGCGCTGCAATTCTCTGCCACCTCCCCGGCCCAGACTGAATTCAACATTCCCTCCTCCTGCGTTGCGCCAAGGCGCACGGAAGGGAATTCCCGGGTATGCGCTCAGTCTAAGCTTGCACCGCACCCCGGTTCGGGATGCGCGCGGACCAGATACCGAGGCCAGCGCGCGACTGCCCCGACGGCCAATCCGGCAGGGATCTGGACGGATCCCGCTGCAATTCACGGTGCAGCAACATGTCGGCAACAAGCGTGAAAATGGCCAGCCCGCCCGAGCCGTAACGGCATCGCGCTGCCTGCGCGTGGCAATGTCCCGCACGGCATGCCATCTTGAATCCGGAGACGACGCAAATCATGTATCTCGAGCACTTCAAGCTTCGCGAATTTCCTTTCCAGCTCGTGCCGGATGCCGATTTCCTGTACATGAGCGATACCCATCGCCATGCCAAGGCGTACATGGACTACACCGTCTGGAACCACGACGGCTTCGTCGTCATAACGGGAGAGATCGGCTCTGGCAAGACAACGCTCATCGAGAAGCTCTTGTCGGAGCTTGACCAATCGGTCGTAGTCGCCAAAATCTTCCAGACGCAGCTCGATGATGTGGAATTCCTGCAGGCAGTGCTGGTCGAATTCGGGCTCGACCCCTTCAGCGCCAAGAAAGTCGAGCTGCTCGACATGCTGAACACCTATCTGATGAACGAATTTTCCGCCGGGAATCAGCTCGTTCTCATCGTCGATGATGCGCATAATCTGAGCCCCAGAGCACTGGAGGAGCTGCGGCTCCTTTCCGGCCTCGAGACGCGCAAGCAGAAGGTTCTGCACGTGATCCTTGCCGGCCAGCCGCAACTCAACCACATGCTCGAGACACCGGAACTCGAACAGCTGCTGCAGCGGGTGCGGCTGCGCTATCACCTTACGCCCCTGTCGCTCGAACAGATCCGCGCCTATATCGTCCACCGGCTGGAAATTGCGGGCCGAACCGGTCCGCCGCTTTTCTCCGAGGAGACGTATGAAATGATATACCAGTATACCGGCGGTATCCCGCGTCTGATCAATGCCCTGTGTGACACGTCCCTCGTATGCGGCTACGCCGATGACGAGCAGATCATCGATAACCGCGTGCTGAAAACCGCCATCAAGGAACTCCAGTGGCAGCCCTACGCAAAACGCCCGGCAACGCGTCGCACAACTGCGGCGATCGCCGCCCGCAGCGATTCGACGCAAGGCGCGTTGCGCGAACATGCGCGCGCATTGCTGAGCGTCAGCCGGCATCTTGACCAGCTCCATGAGCTGATCCCGGCCCTGACTTCTATTTCCGTTCGGATGGCAACCATCGAGACTCAGCTGCGACGCATCGCGGAGGCCGGCGCGGCGGGAGGCGCCCAACAATCCGCGGGCGCGCCCAGCGGCGCCGCGCAGGATTGGACAGACGTCGGCGCGCAGGAAGAGCTGCCGCCCGGCAGCCGGCGTGCGGCCAGCGCCGGCGGCACGAACGTCGTCATCTTCAATATCGACGGCACGTTCCACGCGCTCGGAAATGCCTGTACCCATGACGGAAGCGACCTGAGCGCAGGCGAAATCCGCAACGGGGAAATCATATGCCCGCGTGACGGCGCCCGATTCTCAATCAAGACCGGGGCCGCGCTCATGCCGCCTGACTACCGGCCACTTCAGATCTTTCCCGTGCGGGTCGAGGGCGGACGCATACAGGTGCGCAACCGGCACCCGGAATAGCTGCCACCGGTCATAGCGCCGCCGCAGGCTATGGGCCGGATCAGGGCTGGATCGGCACCATCGTGATGCCGGACGCCGGGGGCCGGCCGGGCACGGCCAACCGCCCGGATACCCGGGCCAATGGCGTTCGGGAAACTCCGATTCAGGCTCGCCAAGGCGCCGGTATCCGTGGAGCGGGATGGTCGGAAAGCCCGCACGCAGTCCCCCACATCCGTGCCGGCAGGCAGTCTCTATTTCCACGGGAAATTAGCAGCTTATGAACCGATCCTCGGCCCAAGCTTCAATTCCCCGCACGCCGCGACCGATGCTCGGCCACGTGGCTGCGCATGGCTTTTGCAATTTGTACTCCGTATAATGGTGTCCTGGTGGCGGCTGCCGCAGAACGGTCAGGCACAGTGTCAAAAAAATAGACCGCAAGTGCGGCCGCGGCAATCGGGGGCATTTTCCGTGACGGCAGGGCAGGAACCGGTTCTATCTCCGGTGCCCGTCTCCGGCAGGATCCGGGTCCCCGGCGGACAGCAGCAGCCACACAACATAAAAACGAGACAGCGGTTACGGGGCGGCACAGACTTCCGATGAGGGCGCGGCCTGACATCGGGCAGAAAGTGTTTTTTGGGGCACCTCGCCAGTCGGGGGGCATGCCGACGGGAAAGAGTCCTGTCTGGTGTGCAAGCCTGCAGATGCTTGCCGCAAGGCGGAATGCGACTCGCCGATCCCCGCTGAAAGCGGGCATCGGCCGAGATTGACGCGCAATGCCTTGCTTACGGCCATCCTGCATTGGCGGCGCTGACGGGGTGATAGAATTCGTGTTGTGGGGTGCACAAAAATGAAAACCAGAAGTGCGATTCATTCCTTGATACTGCATTCAGCCGCGACGATTTCCGTTGGGCTCCTGATCAATCCACTGGCTGCGCACGCGGCCACCGTCACCTGGGGCTGCGCGGCGGGCAACTGGGCAGACAGCGCATGCTGGAGTTCGGCCACGCCCCCTACCGGCGCCGACACCGTCAATGTATTCACCGTATCCGGGGCCAATACCAATCTGGCCATCGACGGTTCGACCGGTACGGCCAGCGCCGGGAATTTGACGCTCGACGCATCATCGGGAACAGCGGTCGCGCTTCAGCAGAGCGGCGGCCAGCTTGGAACGGGCTACGAATTCATCGGATATTCCGGGTCCGGCCTGAGCAGCTACACTGAATCCGGCGGCACGAATTCGGCGAGCAATTTTCTCTATCTCGCATACGGCCTCGGCAGCGATTCAAGCTACGCGCTGAGCGGCGGCGCTGTCACGGCAGGCAACGAGGTTATCGGCAACGCAGGAGCCGCGACGTTCACCCAGAGCGGCGGTACGCATACGGTAACCGGCCTTCTTTCCCTGGGAGCCGTTGACGGTTCGACCGGCGTCTATTCCGTGAGCGGTAGCGCCAGCCTGAACGCGGGCAACGAGACAGTAGGCAATGCCGGCACCGGCACGCTCAACCAGAGCGGCGGCACCAACACCGTAGCCGATACCCTCACCTTAGGGGGGAGCACCGGGGGCAGCGGCACCTACACGCTGAACGGGGGTAATCTCAACGCAGGAAATGAATACGTCGGGGATCCCGGCGCCGGCACCTTCATCCAGAACGGCGGCGCCAACGCGATAACCGGGTACCTCATCGTCGGCTACCAAGGGACCGGCAGCGACAGCTATGCGCTCAATAGCGGCGTGCTCGCCGCAGGCAATGAAAACATCGGTGAATCCGGCGTCGGCGCCTTTGCCCAGAGCGGCGGCACGAACAGCGTGAGCGGATCTCTGGTCCTCGGACATAACAGCGGGGGCAGCGGCACCTACACGCTTGATACCGGCGGACTGAGTGCCGGCTATGAATACGTCGCCGACTCGGGTTCGGGTTCGTTCAGCCAGAGCGGCGGCACGAACACGGTGACCTATGACCTGGTCGTCGGCCGCTCCACCGGCGGCAGCGGCACCTATGCCATCGGTGCCGGAACCCTTGCGGCACACAACGAGTTCGTCGGCAATTCCGGAAGCGGCAGCATGGTCCAGAACGGCGGCACGAACACGGCGAGCAATATTCTCTATGTAGGAAACAACGCCGGCAGCCAGGGAAATTATGAACTGAACGCCGGCACGCTGAAGACGGCCTATGAACTTCTGGGCAACAGCGGAACGGGCAATTTCACCCAGAACGCAGGCAATCATGTCGTGACCGGAACGATGTGGCTCGCCGCCAACGCGGGCAGCAGCGGCACCTACACCCTGAATGGCGGAGGCCTCAATGCCGGGACGATCTCCGTGGGCAGCGGCGGCACGTTCAAATTTAACGGTGGGCTGCTGACCGTCGGCAATTTCTCCGGTAACCTATCCAACGCTGGCGGAACGCTCGCGCCCGGAGGCGCGCTCATCGGATCCACGGCGGTTAACGGCAACTATCTCCAGTCGGGCACAGGCTTCCTGACCGTCAAGATCGGAGGGACGGGTGCCGGGCAATTCGATACGGTGGATGTGAAGGGAACCGCGACCCTGGGCGGCACGCTCAACGTCAGTCTCTTCGGTTCCGGCGCCGGACAGTTCGTGCCGACGTATGGCGAGTCGTTTGACATCCTCACCGCCGCCGCCCTGGGCGGCCAGTTCGCATCGCTGAGCTACGCACCCATGAGCAACGGCCTGCGCTGGGATCTGCGCTATCTTACGGATGGCAACATCGACATCGCGCAGCTCACCGCCGTCCCGCTGCCTGCCTCAGTCTGGCTGTTGGCGTCCGGCATGGCCTTCCTGATGGCCATGCCACGACGGCGCCGGAGGTAGATACGCACCCTCTGCGGCCCCGGATGCCGGCTGCTGCAGCCAACACGGGCCCGGGACCCGCGGTGGCGCAGCAGATGCAAGAATAACCTACTGCGCCAGGACTGCCGCGACCGCGCTCGGCACTGCCCAGGACGATACATGCATGGCCAGCCTCAAAAGGGACGAAACACGATGGGGCGCCTCGCTGGCCCCCCGCCAGCCTGGCCGGAGTTTTCTGGCCATGCGGGCGGGACAACAGAGGCCCGGCGATAGCCGGGAGCGGTTTGCCTTGCGGCCCATGCCCCACACCTGCCCGGCCAGTCATTGAATTTCTGCAGGCAACACAAGGGATACGCGGTCCGACTGCTGGAAGACGCAGCCGCGCGCGAGCGGTTCGAGCTTGAACTGGCACAGTCCGGCATTACCCTGCCCATGGCGCATCGCTGTGCCTGGATACAGTCTCAGCCGTCGGTGCGCAGCGCAGTCTTTGGCATCCGTGACTCCGCCGGCAAGGCGGTACAGGCCTTTCCCCTCGTCATAACCCGCAGCCGGGCGCTTCCCGGCCATTCCAATGGCTGGGTCGAGCGGTTCAGGCCGATCGGCGCCGACGCCACCGAGGCCGGCCTGCGCGCCCTGGTGGATTTTGCCCGGACACATCATGGCCTGCTCAGAATCCACTTCGAGGTCTTCTCGAGAGACCCTACCGCCCGGGACGCGACAGCGAAAATCGCCGCGCAGCTCGGATTCTGTCGGCGCGTCACGACCCGCACCTATACCCGGACGGTATCCGTGGAACTTGCCGCCGATGAATCCCGGATCTTGGAATCGCTTCACCCCACCGCGCGCCGGCATATCCGCGCCTTGAGCAAGCACGGGCTCCTGCTGCAACCTGTTACGGATCGGGCCTGCGCCGGCAGGCTGTCCGAGCTCTTGCACGAGACCATGAGCCGGACTGGAGGACATTCCTTCGAGATCGACTGGGCGTCCATCATTGAACTCTCGACCCGATATCCGGATCAGTCGCGCATCATCGGCGTCTTCCGTGACAGCAGTCTTGCGCCGGAATCGCTTCTGGCCTTCGCCTGGAGCCGGTACAACGGCGACGACGCCGATTACGCGGTTGCCGCCTCGACGCGCGCTCCGGACCTGAAGCTGCCTCTTGGCTATGCGCCTGTATGGGACCTCATCTGCTGGGCCAAGCGATCCGGCGCTAACTGGTTCGATTTTGGCGGCATCAGCTCCGGAAGCCACGGTAGCGCCGACCCCCTGGGCGGAATCTCCGACTTCAAGCGCTACTTCAGCAAAGATATCGTCACCGTTGGCGAAGAATGGACTTTCGACGCCAGGCCGGCCCGCGCACTGCTCGCGCGCACGCTGGGCAAAGGAGCCGCCTGGGCCAGAAATCTGAAAGCCGGATGAAGAACAGATTGGCACGAGCCTCCGGCGGCAGGCGGCAAGATAGTCCTGCGGATCGGCGCTTCCAATGGCGATCCTCGCAGCGCGGGGCGGATCCGCGGCGATGCCCTGACGGTAAGGGGCCGTCCGCACGAAAGTCCGCTGATCGAATGGAAACAATCACACGCAATCCTGGCCGGGATCGGCCTCTAGCATCCGCCGTGCTGCGGCCTCTTGATGTCCCGTCGAACACGGCTCCGGGTACCCGTGGTCACGTCCCAGGCATTGGCGGTCTGGGGTGTCCGTTGTCCTATGTCCTGGACATCAACAGCTCCGGACGAATACCGCCGCACGGGCCACAACGAGATCGGGCGGCCTGACCGGCAGACGGCAGGCCGGAGGCCGGATGCCCGTCGATTCGGCGGAATCGAGGATCGGCGGGGCGTTGTGAGCTCCGGCTCAACGATCACCCAAGCTCAGGCGCCGTACCCGGCGGCGCACGATAAAGGGGATCATGAAGCTTGCCGCATGGACCCACCGCCGCAGGAGGATCAGTCGATTACCCGATCCGATACGATCCGCAACCCGCCGCACCCAACACTACTCGCTGCATGACCGCTACCTGTCTTCCAGACAGTGCGCGCGCAACGCCCGACACCACTGGGACCAGCGAAGCAAATCGCCCGACCTACGGCAATTCCCGCGCGACGCCGGTCACAGCCCTGTCACGCGCCACGCCATCCATCGGTGCATGGAAGTCGACCGTCTGCTTTCTCTTTCATCACGTACGGTTGAAGCTACACTTTGCTCGGATGGCAGACACTGTGGGTGATGCCGCCCGCAGGGAAGAAATGCATGGGAGGAATTGTGACCAGACTCTTTGGGTCGCGTGGCAGGTATGGTATTGGTCTGGCCGGAGTCGGTGTGCTGTGTACGATACTGGCCGGCTGCGGAGGAGGCGGCGGCGCAGGCGGCGCGCCTTCCAGTCAGGCGGGTACCGGCTCTTCTTCGATCATTGCAGGCGTCTCAGCGGCAACGCTGCAGTGGAATGCACCGAATCAGGATATGAGCGGCGCGTGCATAAACGTCGCGTCTTATCAGATCCACTACGGCACGTCGTCAACCAACCTTACGCAAACCGCGACTGTGCCGGCCGGCACAGTGTCGTGCACGAACAGCGGCACCACAAATGCCTGCGGTCCGATACAGAGCTGCACCTATCCCATCAAGAACCTGTCTTCCGGTACCTGGTATTTCGCCGTTCAGGTGACGGATGTGTCCGGGCAGCAAAGCGGCTACTCAAGCATCGCGCCTGATTCGATACCGTGACACTGCGGGCATCACTTCGGGCGCGCTCAGGCCGTGCAAACTATGGCGTGCGATGCGTGAATGAACATTCGCCAGCGCACTGAATCCGAATTTTCGGGGCGATGTTTCGCCGGTTGAAACTTCGTCTGAACAGTGGTATTTGTTCCCGGACTGCGGGCCATATGGGTGACAGTCATCCACTTGCCAGCCCGATGTCAGCCGGGTCCGGACCCAACGACTGAGAGGACCGACACGCTATGTTAACCGCGGCAACCGTGCGCAGAACCTTCGCCTGGAATACGCTCGTCGCGCTGTGTCTGCTGAGCGCCAAGGCTGCTGCCACTCCCGTCATCACAGGAGTGAACGCTACCGGCGGCCTGGTCAACGGCGCATCCCTCACGATCACGGGGTCGGGATTCGGGACCAAATCACCCGCCGCCCCCTACCTGTGGGCCGACTTCGGGCAGGGGAATCTCAATCCCTCGCCGCTCGGACAGGATCAAGCCTGGTCGAACATCCAGAACATGGTCTACAGCGCCACGGGAGGTCCGGACAACGGCCCGTACGCTGAGGGCGTGCCGCAATCCGGATCCGGCGTTTACTGGACCCTGATGCTTTCGCCTCCCTACAATGCCGCGACAGGCACCTGGGGCTTCACCTGGAACGACCTCAGCGCAAGATATTACGTCTTCCGGAAAATGAAGAAGAATTTCACAACCGCGAACACGATCAACTGGAAGGACTTCCGCATGGGCGTGCAGGGCGCGGGCCTAGACTGGGCCTGGGGACCCTGGAACGGCAACGTCGTCGTGGAGAACCTGCCGACCGGAGTAAACGGGGAGTCCAACGCGTATGCCGCCACCTATGTCAACGGCGCCACTACCGGCACGCAGACAAGCCCGTCGCTCCTTGAGGGGCCGATCAACCAGTGGTTTTCGGACGAAATCGCCTACCAGGTCAATTCATGCTACACCTGCTCAAACGGGCAGATGCAGTGGATTGTCAACGGGGCGCTGGTCGGACAGGAACCCATCAACATGGGCTGGACCAACTGGACGCTCCAGTTGCGGGACTCGGCATCCAACGAGAACATCACCACCATGTCCATCCAGGGGGTTGCGGACAATGACGCCGCGTTTCCGACCACCAACACGTTTGGCCTGGCCGACATCTATGTCGACAATACCTGGGCGCGCGTGATGATCGGAAATGCTCCGACTTGGGGCCAGAGCTCGATCCACGACATCGAGATCCCCACCGCCTGGTCCGATAATTCCATCACGGTGGTCCTGCACAACAATTCGCTCCCGAGCATCGGCGGCGCATACCTCTACGTCTTCGATGCGAACGGAAACGTCAACCAGAACGGCTATCCGCTCTGTTCGAACTGTCCGCAGACTATCAGCAGTCTGAAGGCCCAGTAACCCAGCGGCCCCAGTTTTTCGCGCGCCGCACCAGCCGCTTGGCCAGACGAACACAGTCTGCCGCTGTAGCGACGGGCAAGCCGCAGGCCCACGGAGACCAGGCGCCCAGCAGCCTTAGTACCGATGCCGCGAAGGAATGGCTCCGGGCCCATTCGAGAGCGGCATCGGCATCCTTGCGATACCGCCGTGCGGTCATGGTGTAAGGCGAAAGATCGCAGTACAGCCGTTCCAGCCGCGCCCTAAATCCGCTGTTTTTGGCAGCCCAGATATTCCCCCAAGGTTTGGTAACTTGGCTGTGAATAAAAGGGCACATGCCCTTGACAAGGTGCGTCATGCGCTCGCGCACCGTGTACCCGTAAGGGCCGAAAAACTGGATGACTCCGGCACCGCGGTATAGAAACTGCACCGGAATCTTGGCGAACCGGGTGGTGCATAGGAGAGCCGTCAGGGCGTCCTGGTCCCCGTACATGTATGCCGGTCTCCGGTCCCACGGAAGGCGCTGCGCCTCCAGATATCGCGGGTCCTGCAGGCGCTCACGCCAGACTTCGAGCAGCTCCCGATGTTGCGCGGTGACCCGGACTACTCCGGTGTTTGCCGTAAAGGGGAGAGTTCTTCCGACATCGAAGCCCCACTGCCTTGCGCGCCAGGCGTTGCGGTCGTCGTGCCCTCCGTACAATGCCTCCTCGCACAGCACGATCACTTCGGGGTCCAGACCGATCAGGTTGCGCACGCCCGGCGCCGACACGATAATATCGGAATCGATCCATACGACTTCCTCATAACCCCTGTCCAGCATCGTCAGCAGGGCCTGCGGTTTCACGTTATAGCCGCGCAGACCTTCCAGGCGCTGGATGTTCAATATGACTCCCGGCCAGCTCTCGATCCAGCTTCTCAGCCGATCATCATCTTTGGCAAACGGGCAAAATATCTCGACCCGGGCATCGGGCATCTGGCGCTTGAGCGATGCTACGAGCAGTCGCAACGGTTCCTGCTCGGATACCCGATCCTCGGCAATGCAAAATGCCTGCATTTCTCCTCCCACTGACCGTTGCAGTCCAGTACCCGGCGTGACACTTGTCTGCGCCCGCATCCGTTGCCCCGGGAATTGGACACCCGGATCGCCCGCTCACCCCAGCCGGCCGGTCCCCTGGCAGCCACGAAGCCGGTAGCGGTTCTGCTCCCATGGCAGAACCGCCCGCGCATGCGTCACGTCAAAAGCCCCTTTTTTCCCGCGCGCGCCAGATTTCCGTCCACGCTCGATCCGCATCCGGACCGCGGGGGCTCTGCATCGCGACGGCGGGTCGTTTCCGGAAAACCATCCCGAACATCCGTCACCAGGGATCTGCGGCGGTCACAACCGGAGGCCACCCACCCCGCGGCCAGCGCCTTGCCCGCCGAATCCGCGTGACGGCTGCGGCTGGTCCGCTGCCGGAGCCGTCGATCCGGGACTAGCCATCCGACCTTCCATCGACGTAGGCGCATGTGCCCTGCAGAATGTCCCTGGCCAGCCGCTCCACCCCGCCGAGCGAAAGGGCATAATCCTGCCCTCTCCTGGCGAGCCCTTCGCGGTACTCAGGATCGCTCCATAATCTCCAGATAGCCTGATGCATTGCCGCCGGATCCTCTGCCGGTACGATTTCCGCCTCCGCTCCCGTCAGCACTCCCCGGGTCGACACACCTTCCGTGATCACCACCGGCTTGCCGATCGCCATGGCTTCGAGGCTCGCGCTGATACCGGCTGCCTGGATCGCCTGCTTCTGTATTGGAATTACGACCACGCGCGCGTTCGCGATGATCTGATTCCAGGAATTCCGGTCGAAGTCATGTCTGATGACCTGCACGTTGGATGGCAACCTTGCTTCTTCCAGATCGGTATTGTGGAATACCGCAACACCTTTGCCAGGCAGCATGATCTTCGCCGGCACCTTCATCCTGCCCACCGCCTCAACGAATGTCCGGTAATCCCGCAGGCTCGCCCCGCACGCAAGCACGTATCCTTCATCCCTCGACACATACTTGAGCCTGTCGTGGAAGTTGTTTGCCTTGAATGGGATGTAGACGAACTTGGCGGCATCAATCCCGTAGTACTTCTGGTATCCGCTGGTATCCTTGTGGACGCAGAAGAACCGATCGACGCCCGTAAAGAGCGCCTGCTTGATCCTGCTCTTACAGATGCCTGTCAGTCCCACGGGACGCTGCAGCAACGCATCAAAAAAGATGATCGCTGTCTTGCGGCGCAGGAGCCACTTCGCTGCAAACGCCACAATGGCCTCGTCTATATCCGGATTGAATGCGATGAACGCGTCATACCGCTTCAGTCCTTTCAGAACGCGTATGGCTTGGGCCACGCGCCCCCATTTTCCAGACGGCGGCATCGGAAGGATGTCCAGCTCAATCTCGTCTGGAAAACAGTTGACGAGTTTCGCATTCGACAGGAACCTGCGTTTACGTCCGGATTTCAGCGCCGAACATGCCTGTTCCTCGTCTCCGCGCCTCTGCACAGCTGCATTCTCTGGCAACACGCCGGTTCGCTCTCCCTCAGGCCGGAAGATTGGAAATGGAGAACCTGTATTTGCCCGAATTCTCTGACGGTATCATGTCTCGGAACTCGGTCTGTATTTCCATCTCCGCCCCGAGAAATTCCCGTACCCTGTCCTGCAGGACCTCCATGGTCCGAGACGACCAGGCTTCTCCTCTTACCAGATTTATGACGACTTTCCGCGCCTCGTTTTGCACGAACTGTATCTGTCGTATTCCCGGGAGATTCGTGATCACATACGTTGCCACCACGATGCCGGACACCTTCTTTCCGTCGGTCCTGGCGAGAAAGTCCGTTACCCTGCCGCCCGAGAGCTGCAAAAGAGGAAGTCCGCGACCGCAGGCGCAGCTGTGACTCCTGATCCGCCCCACGTCCCGAATGCGGTAGCGTATCAGGGGCATGGCGAAATTCCCGAGGTCGGTGATCACGATCTCCCCGTCCTCCTCCTGGCACGACGACCCGCCGGCAACCACTTCGACAAGAAGATTCTCGGCATTGATATGCATACCGTCGTGCCGGTCGCATTCCGAGGCGATTACCGCGAATTCACGGCAGCCGTACCGGTTGTACACCCGGCAACCCAGGGTGTCTTCGATAAGCTTTCGGTTCTCATCGGTCAGGACCTCGGCGGAACATACCGCAGTCGTCGGCGATACGTCATGGATTCCTTTCTCGCGCACGTATCGCGCAAAAAGCCCCAGCGTATTCGCATAGGCGAGCAGCACCTTTGGACGATATTTCGCAAGCTGGTCAGCGAATCTGGCCATTGCGTCATCGTCCAGCAGCGCCGCATCCAGCGTCAGTCGCCGGTCAAGAATCCAGTCTCTCACCCTGTCTCTCAGCTTGCCGGTGCTCTGGGTGTCGCGCGGAGCCCCCCACAGGATCGCGGCCCGGTCACCGATATCCCAGCCGGCCCAGCGGTTGTGCCGCAGGGTGGCGGCGGCCCGGGTGTCCAGCCGGCCATTGTCGTAATAGAAAACCATCGGGCTGCCAGTGGATCCTCCCGTCATGTCCTTTATCAATCCCTCTGGCCGGTACTGCTCCGAAACAAACCGGTCCCTGTGTTCCTGAATCTCCTCCTTGGTGACGGTAGGCACCCGGTTGATATCCTCGGGCGTACGCAGATCCTCCGGAACGAGTCCTGCCCGGCGATAGGCCTCGCGGTAATAGCTGCAGGTCATATGCGCATGGGCAACGATCTTTCTGAAGCGCACCCACTGCTGCTCCAGCAGCCGCTCCCGCGGCCAGAACTGGCTCTTTTCCAGATCCGCGAGATACCGCAGACGGTGGCTCCCGTTCTTGAGCTCCCACGCCGGATAGAGCAGATGCTTGATCAGGATGCTTGCCGCATCCCTGTGGCTCCCGGAACTGGTCATTCTGCACCCTCCCACCTCTGATTGCGCCGACATGCCGCGGACTGCTCACGCCGACAGGCCCGCCCTTCCTGAACCGCTGCAGGAGCGGTCACTTCCGGAACGGCGGCGATTCCCGATCCGTCGGCGCCCACCCGCGGCGTCCGGAATTCCGCCCGACGCACCGGCTGCGCCATGGCTTGCCATATCGCCTCGCACGCGGTCGATCGAAGCTGGCCCGGCCGATCCGTCGTTTGACCGCGATCTTCAGGTCCTTGGACTTAAAAAGGGGCGATCGTACCACTTGCTCGGACCGCCGCATGCACGCACCGCCAAGACGACTCTGCTCCAATCCGGCGCACGCTGGTCCGGCCCGATCCACGGAATGTTCCCATTGGAAATGTCGTCGAACCCGTTACGGCCCTTGCAACCGGTACGGATTCCGCTCCCGGCAACGGCCGACGTTCCTGCGTCCGGCCGGATTCTCGTCAGATGCGGATCTGCCTTCCGAACAGGCGCTTGCGGACCATATAGAGGAGGCGCGGCCGGTTTCGATTGATCGTAGCTATTATTTCCCGCGTCCTCGGTACCATCACCGTCCTCTCCCCGAATGCCCGCCGCAGGCCGCCGACGCCATCAGCCACCCCTTTCGCCCAGTAGCGCAGGTAGCCGTCACGCACTGAATACACGAACATTGCCGCCAGTCCGCGCGCGAGGACTCTCAGGCCGCTCCACAGGGGGTAATTCCGGGCGACGAGCCAGAACAGATTCCTCGTGTCGAAGTAATAGTTTCGCCATGGCGTGCGCCCCTCGGATGCAGGCGCATGCCTGACCACGATCTGTGGCTGATAGACCACCTCGTAGCCGGCGTTCATGATCCTGATGGCCAGATCCGGCCCCTCGTGACTGATAAAGAAGGATCCGGGGTACAGCCCCGACAGGTCCAGCGTGGCGCGCCTGAAAGCGACCGCCCCCTCTGTGATCTCGTCCGTGACGAAGACTTCATTCTCGAAGCGCTCCACCGCATAGTGGTGGACCCAGTTGATCACTTCGCCTGAGGCGGCATCGACCACCTTGAAGCAGATGCCTCCGAGACGCGGCTGTTCCTCGAACATATTTCTGATCAGAACGATGTCTTCGTCTCCGATTCCCACGACATCATCGTCCAGCGTGATCACGTACCGGCCACGACACATGCGCAGACCGACGTTGCGACCCTCGATCCCGAGGTTGGCTCCTGGCCGGACATGCTGGACCCATGGAAAATCCGCCGCCATCATGGCGGGCGTCGCCTCGTCAGATCCGTTGTCCACGACCACTGTCTCCACGGACGTGTCGGCAAGCGATACACGCAGGTGATCGAGAAGATTGCGAAGCGCCTGTGGCCTGTTATAGGTCAGAATTACAATCGAGATGACCGGCGTCGCGTCATCCTCCCCTGCCTGGGCCACTGATGCCATTCCCGCCTCGCTCTTGTCCATTGCTCAGACACCCCGTCGATACATCGGTCGGCAGGGACGCGTTGCGCTCCAGGCCGGACAGCTTATCCGGCTGAGGTCCGGCGCTCCGCAGCCGATGCGGCCTACCGATCTATCGGGAACAGTAATGCCGCTCATACCAGTGCCCGAACATCATGAGGGAAAAGAGCAGCTTGTTGTTCTTGCTCCGCCCGCTCTGGTGCTCCGCAAGCGCCGCATCGACATATTCCGCGTTGAATATCCCGGTCTTGCCCAGCCTCCCCGGCCCCAGGACTTCCTTAGCGTAGCCCGCCAGATCCCGACGCAGCCACGCTGCCATGGGGGATTCGAATCCCTGCTTCCGGTGTCCCATGACGGAATCCGGCAGCCGGTTTCCTGCAATGCGACGAAGCAGGATTTTCTTCTTGCGCCAGTTGAGCTTGTATCGCGTCGGCAACCGCGCGCTAAGCTCCACCAGCTCGTGGTCCACAAGGGGCACACGCACCTCGAGTGAATGCCACATGCTCAGTCTGTCAGAAAGCGCCAGGATATCCTCGGGCAGATAGGTCTTCATGTCCGCGTAGAGCGCCCTGCTGAGATCATCCGCAGCGTCACAGCGTCTGTAGGGTTCGGTGACGATGGCCCCGGTCGCATCGAAATCGATCCCGGCCGCGACATCCGGCGCGTACAGCCGGCGACGGGCCTGCGGCCCAATCGTGGAGACGAAACCAAGATAGCGCTCTGCCGGATCCTTGAGCGCAGCATCCGCAAAGCGCTTGATGTGATTGATGCGGTCTCCGCCCGTTCCCGGCTCGGGGAGCCTTCGTACCAGGGGCTGAACAAGCCTACGATGCAGGAACTGCGGCACCATACGTCCATAGGCCTCACCCAGCACGACTCCGGTGTATCGTTCATAGCCTCCGAAAAGCTCATCGCCGCCGAGACCGGAAATGGCCACCTTCACGTGCTGCCGGGTGAACTGTGAAACGTAGTAGCTCGGAATGACGGAATCGTCTGCGAACGGCTCGTCGAAGGCGTCTACGATTTCCCCGACGATTTCACGGAAACCGGGCTCCACACGGTAATCCCTGAACTGGCAACCGTATCGTTCCGCCACCTCTCTTGCCAGAGGGCCCTCAGGAACGAGGGCATTTCGCCCGCCGCCGAATTCCACCGTAAACGTCTGCACCGGATCGCTCAGCATACCGCTCATGAGAGCAACCAGAAGACTGCTGTCGATCCCGCCAGACAGGAACGCCCCGACGGGAACGTCGCTGACCAGATGCGACTCGACCGCGCTCTTGATCGCAGAATCGAACTGTTCGGTCCACTGACGCTCGTCCGGCGCCTGGTCGGGCGCTGTGAAATCCACATCCCAGTACGCGCGCTTGGTCGCCTGCCCGTTCTCGTACACGAGCAGATGGCCCGGTTCCAGTTTCCGCACCGCGCGGTAAATCGTCAGCGGGGCGGGAATGTATGTGAACGCAATGAATGCGTCGAGCGCCTGGTGGTCGAGGTCTGCCTCGATCCGGCCGGACGCGAGAATGGCCTTGATCTCGGAACCGAACAGCAGCCCTCCCCCGGCCTGCGCATAGAAGAGCGGCTTGATCCCCAGCCGGTCCCTGGCGATAAGGCCACGTTGGCGTGTTTCGTCCCAGAGGGAAAACGCAAACATCCCCCGCAGATGCTGCACCAGACCGTCACCGTATTCCTCGTAGAGGTGAACGATGACCTCCGTATCTCCGTCGGTGGCAAACCGGTGCCCGCGCCGCTGCAGCTCGGCACGCAAGGCGCGGTAGTTGTAGATCTCGCCGTTGAAGACGACCCAGACCGTACGGTCTTCATTGTGAATGGGCTGCGTTCCACCTGCCAGATCGATGATGCTGAGCCGCCGCATCGCCATGGCAACGCCGGCAGACCGGTACATGCCGCCCTCGTCGGGACCCCGGCGCACGAGTGTCTGATTCATGCGCACCAGAATTTCCTCCGAAACGGGCCGATCTCCCCCGAAACACCCGCAAATTCCGCACACCGCCCTATTCCGTCCCCTCAGGTCCCGCTGCCATCTCTATCACCGCATGCTCCGGCATGCCCCGCCACAGCCCTCGCTCCGATGGTCCCGCCCCGCGGGCATGCCATGCGCGCCGGTCACCGTTCCGGCGGCCGTTACGCCCGGCCGATCTTTGAAATCACTTCCTGCAGTTTGCCGGACAGAGGATTTCTCGGGATCTCCCTGACCGGTGTGACGCGCACGCCAATCTCCTGGCCCACGCGTTCCCTCACCTGCCTGAGCACCGCCGCCCGTGTTTCTTCTGAAAGTTCTTCACCAACCTCCAGCCGGACCTCCAGATCAGTCACGCTCTCTTGCACGAACTGTGCCGCCTTGATCTGCGGCAAGTCCAAAAACAAATATGACACCAGTATGCCGGCAACGATTGACCCGTCCGGCCGGACAATATTGTCCGGCATTCTTCCGTCGAACGACTTCAGCAGCGGCAGCCCTGACCCGCAGGCGCACGGCCCCGCGGAGAGCGTTCCGATATCACCGGTCCTGCTTCTTATGAGAGGCATTCCGTAATTGAGCAGGTCCGTGACCGTAATCTCCCCGGTCTCACCCGGTTCCACGCGGCGCCCTTCCCGCACGATCTCGAGGTAGACGCTTCCGGTATCTATATGATAGCCATCGTGCATGCTGCACTCGAACCCGACGCATCCGTATTCCCGCGTGCAGTACAGATCGTAGACTTCGGCCCCGAATACCGCATTCAGGAATTCCCGCGTCTGCGGGGTGAGCCGTTCCGCGGTCGACATGATTGTCCTCACCCTGATCGGCGCCAGTTTCCGCTCCAGGATAAACCTGCCCAGCCTCGCCATCGCATTGGGATATCCGTACAGCACTGCCGGCCTGAAGCGCAGCAGGCGCGCGTGGAACTCTTCCATGTCACGCTCGTTCATGACCTTGCAGCAGACGGATTCCTGGCTGTCGGCAAAGTGCCGCAGGCGCTGCCGCAGCCCGCGCATTCCGGCGGCAGGCACCTCGCTCTCCACCCCCCACAGAAGCGCCCTCCGTTCCCCGGGACGGTAACCGCACTGCTCCAGTATGCCGGTCTGACGGCCTACGCGGCTGACTGTGCACTGATGGTTCCTCTGGAATTCCGTGCGCCGGCCGGTCGTTCCGCTGGTGAACTCGACATCAAGCTCGTGCCTCCCGAACCGCTCCGAAACGAGCTGCGGCCCCTTCTGCTTGATGATCTCCTTCGTGAGCAGCGGAAAATGCCGAAGATCTTCCAGCGAAAAGGCCGCCGAAGGCTTCAGGCCAAGATCCCTGCATAGGTCCCTGTAATACGGAGAAGTATCGCACGCATGAATTACGATGTTTCTGACCCGGACCTCTGTGTCGCGCGCAAGCATGTCCGCGCTCTTCCGCAGACGCCGCCTGAAGTCACGGCGGGCGGCCTTCCAGCCGGACAGGCCGTCACGACGGCGAAAGACGTCAAAGGCGAGCGACCTTAGACTTCGGTCAAGCACTGC
>JAJYEK010000127.1:7601-9991 GCA_021785795.1 Pseudomonadota bacterium | reverse complement strand
AGCCTGTAGCAGACGATCATGACGGCCGCCCGGGCATAGACAGGCTGCCGAGTCTGTCCAAGATCCGATTGAAATTACTTTGTAATGAATACGATATGCGATTTGAGTTAAAGTGTTTTCGACTGATCATGGGAGACGAACTTATTTTAATTAATGAATCCGGTAGTCGGGCGAAACAGGGCGTGATGCCAGAAGCAGGATCACGGCCTATACCCAGGGCGATCCGTACCTACCGGACTTCTGTTGCATGCGCCGGCAAGATCGCGTCGCCTCTCTCATTTCCAGACTCATCGTCGACAATTCAGCCACTTCCACGACCGGATATGGCCAATATGCGTCCGCCAAGTCAGATGAGGACTTGCCCTTACGACGCCTCTGCGTTCCTCCGTTACCGCTGTATAGCGAGTGTAGCCGAGCGCCAGATCCTTGACGTCCGCGACGAGTAAATAAATTCGCTTATTGGCTCATTGAACCGGACGAGCGGCAAGATCCTGGATCCCTGGGTAATCGCCATTCATATCGTACATGCAAGGCTGCCCCTCGGGTTGCATCCACACAACGAGTACATCAGTCACAGCGGAAAATTGTAGTAATAGATAGATTAGGTGTTAATGATTACGCGGAGCACAAACACTCAGGTGTGTTGCCGGGGTCGCCGGCGGACGACAGAACCACCGGTTGCCAATGAAGTTCGGAAACATCCCGCACGTGGGGACCCTGTGCCGACCATTATTTAACATAATATACATTATGCGAAGTTAAGAAACACCGCGTGATAACCTCGATCTCTATCCCGGATATCCCGCTTGCCCCCAATCCTGAAACGCCAGAATTATAATTACCTGGACTGCGTTCATGCGCAGGCCGCATGCGCCGTTCTTCTTCTCGTCTCGACGTAACGGTTCTTGCCAGAGATTGATGTTCTGCCTGAATTGTCCTGCATAACTGATTGATGCTGCTTATTTTATAATGTGATGCACAGGCAGTTTTTCCATGCGCCATTCGCCGGTCTTCACGTCGTACTGGGAACCAGTAAACACGTGCCAGTCTTTGTCGTCGAGCTTGGGACAATCGGCGCGATAATAGTAGCCGGGCCAGCGGGTTTCCTCCCGGAACAGCGTATGCCGGGTGACGGATTCCGCCGTCCAGACCCGGTGATGGAGCTCCCAGGCACGCTGCAGCTGGTGCAGGTCTTCGGCGCCGAGGTGGCTGAGATCCTCCTTCAGCATCGCGAGCAGTTCCAGACCCCGGTCAAGCAGCGGTTTGCTGGTGACATAGAAGGTGCTGTAGCCGCCCACGTACTCATCCATGAGCTTCTCCAGACGCTGCAGACCGTGGAGCGGCAGCAGATAACTCGGCGATACGGTGCCAGCGACGATCTCGTTGCGGCCCAGCTTGTAGTTTTCGAGCGGCTTGAACACCGTCTCCCTGAGTTTATTGACTTCGTGTTCATCGGCCTCGGGCTGGTCGCCTTTCAAATCCCTGACATAGCGGACCGCCGACTTTCCGGCCAGTCGGCCCTCGGTGAAGGACCCGGACGAGAACTTGTGCGGCGCACCGCCCATCGTGTCCCCGGCCCCGAAGAGCCCTTCGACAGTCGTCATGCGGTTGTAGCCCCACTGGTAGTCATCCGGCGCGCAGTCCTCCGGGCCGCTCGCCCAGGCGCCGGAACAGGTGGCATGCGAACCCATGACGTAGGGTTCGGAGGTGATCAGCTCGGACGGTTTCTCCCTGGGATCGATGTTCTGAGCGGCCCACACCACCGCCTGACCGATAGTCATGTCGAGGAAATCCTCCCAGCCGATCTCCTCCTTCTCCCGGGTATCGAGCACTGCCGGCGTCTGCATGTAGATGGGGCCCCGGCCGGCCTTCATCTCCTCCAGCATCGCGTGATTGCGCAGGCAGGTCGGGAACGGGTGACTGGTCGTGTATTTCTCTCCGACGATGGCCTTGGTGTGCTCCAGCCACCTTGCCTCATATTGCTCGCCTTTGGCGTTGGTGGCCACGGATTTCAGCAGCAGGAACCAGGCGCCGACCGGGCCGTAGCCGTCCTTGAAGCGGGCGAGCACGATGCGGTTCTCCATCTGTGTCATCTTGGCGCCGACGGGTATCAACAGGCCATAGGCCGAGGCGCTGCTCCACGGCGCATACCACGTCCGGCCCGTGCCTTCGCCGATCGCCCGGGGGCGGTAGATATGCGAAGCGCCGCCCGCCCCGACGATCACCGCCTTCGCCCGAAAGACATAGAAATCCCCGCTGCGTACGCTGAAGCCGACGGCGCCGGCGACGCGATTGGGTTTCTTCCGGTCCATCAGCAGATGGGTCACCATGATGCGGTTGTGCACCTCGCTCGCCGCCTTGCGCGCGGCCTCGGCGACGATCGGCTTGTA
>JAJYEK010000127.1:1447-7591 GCA_021785795.1 Pseudomonadota bacterium | reverse complement strand
CATGGATCATGATCTGCCATTTCCCTTCGCGCAGATAACGGCCGGTCTTTTCGTCCTTCATGATCGGCAGGCCCCACTCCTCGAACTTGTGGACGGTCGAGTCTACGTGCCGGGCGTTGTCATAGACGATGTCTTCCCGGACGATGCCCAGCAGGTCGCCGCGCGCGTAGCGCACGTGGTCTTCCGGCTGGTTTTCGTTCCAGCGCATGCCCATGTAGCAGTTGATCGCCGACAGGCCATGCGCCACCGCGCCGCTGCGCTCGATGTTGGCCTTTTCGACCAGCACGATCTTCAGATCGCGTCCCCAGTAGCGGGATTCGTAGGTGGCGCCGCAGCCGCCAAAGCCGCCGCCAATGACAAGGATGTCACAATCAACGAACCGGGTCTTTCTGGATGAAAATAGTCCCATGGCGCTATTCCTTTTTCATGGCGGTCAGGGTGGGGAGCGATCCGACCATGAGCGCCTCGGGCTCGTGTGCCAGCAGGACCGAGTTCAGCCCCTTCGGGTCAGGCACCGCGTACTCGGCCGGCCCCTTGATGGAACCCCAGGGCGTGGTGCGGATCGGGAACATGAATTCCTTTATCCGTCCGTCGCGGTATCTTATCTTCCAGGACACCGTTCCCTTGTCCTCCTCCCGAAGCACCCGCACGCTGTGGCCGAGCGGGGCAAAGTCCGCATAGCCGCGGACGTCGATCGCGTGCTGCGGGCAGGCCTTGACGCACGAATAGCATTCCCAGCAGAAGTTGGGCTCCATGTTGTACGCACGCCGGTAGGTCCGATCGATGTGCATGATGTCGGACGGACAGATATCCACGCACTCGCCGCAACCGTCGCAGCGCGTCATGTAAACGAAGGTGGGCATGGGTTCACCTCTTTATATAGCGGACTTCAGCGGGTCGCGGCAGGCTAGAGGAACCGTTCGCCTCTTCCACTCTTTTCTGGAAAGCCGCCGCGGGTTTGTAGAACATGTGAGCGAACTTGGACCAGGGAACGCCGACAAACAGCACCGTGGAGCAGAAGATGTAGAGGGCGAAGGCGATCTGTGTTGCCCGCAGATTGCCCGTTGTCTGCACGAACTCCCATATGAGCGCGAACGTGACACTCGCCAGCAGGCTGACGATGAACAGGTCGGCGCGCATCAGGCGAAACGGCGAATGGCCCTCCTTGGCGACGTCCACCCGGATGAAGAAAAAGAACCAGTAACCACCGCTCAGGACCATCAGCGCACCGATGTTCCACAGGACCGGCCAGGCCGCCGGCACCGGCGTGTCCGGAACGGGATAGGCGAAGACCATGCCGATGGTCGTGACGAGATAGACCACGAAGCCGTAGAACATCAGCAGATGCGAAATCCGCCGCTTCGGGTTGCAGAATTCACCGGAGGTGAGGACTTCTTTCATGAATGTCCGGACCGCCAGGGAAGTGTTATCCACGACCCCAAGCCGTTTCGTCGCTGCCGCTGCTGATTTCTTTCTTTGTCGCACGAAGAACTCGGCACTGCCCTTGTGCAGCATGTCTAGCACCGTGCCCACGGCAACCGCGAGGATCATCACGACGATGTAAACCTGCATGACACGCGGGGACAGGAAAACGGTAAGGTCGGCGAAGGGATTGCTGGTGAACATTCGATTGCTCCCAATTAGCCAGTTCGTATGTCAACGAAGCTGACGCCAGGATGGCTGTCTCAAGCGCCAGCCACGGATCCAGAAATCGAACCAAGCAAATCAGCGAACAGCGTATCACTTGCTTAGCAATCATACCGGTACCATATTCCTACTGATAAAGTCAACTTTCTGTGAATACCAAAGCTTCATCGGCGGATGCATGGCCAGGCATGGCTTATTCCAGCAGACACTCCATCTTCACAAAGGGAGGTGTTCTATATATGCCAAAAGTGGTGACCATCCACGCCTGCAATAACCTGACAATTTATAGCAGTCGCGCTATACACGCTTGTTTTAAGGTACGATATGCGAATGACATTGTCCGGCCTGTTGATGGAACAAAACCGCATTACGGTTATTTCAGCTATTGCAGTTGAGCGTATCCGGGGAGGTGCGCCCTTCTCTCCTCGGTGTTTTCCAGAGAGTGGCCAGATACCGGAATCAAAATTGGATCGCGACGGCGCGAATTGATCCCGGCCCGTTTTATCGATTTTCCCCTATCCTCCATGTTACGACTGACTGAAGTGCGTCTCGGCCTCGATCATCACGAGATTGAGATCAAGGCTGCAATCCTGCGTACTCTTGGCATAGCCGAACATGACCTGCTGGGCTTTCGCGTGTGCCGCCGGGGCCACGATGCACGCAAGACCAGTGAAGTCGTATTCGTTTACACCATCGATGTCGAGGTGCGCGACGAGGCAAAACTTCTCCAGCGCCTGCACTGCAATCGTCACGTGATGAAGGCACCGGATGAAACCTACCGCTTCCCGGTACGGGCACCCGAAAAACTCAAATCGCGCCCGGTAGTCATCGGCACCGGCCCGTGCGGCCTGTTTGCCGGACTGTCGCTCGCGCGTATGGGTTTCAGTCCCGTCATTCTCGAGCGTGGAAGAACCGTGCGACAACGGACTCAGGACGTATGGAATTTCTGGCGCCACCGCCGCTTCTGTCCCGAATCCAACGTGCAATTCGGCGAGGGCGGTGCGGGCACTTTCTCCGACGGCAAACTCCATACTGGTATCAAGGACCGGGGTCATCACATCCGGCACATACTGCGGGACTTCGTGGACTGCGGCGCGCCAGAGGAAATCAACTACATCAGCAAACCGCACATCGGCACCTTGCGTCTGGTAAAGGTAGTGGAAAACCTCCGGCACCGGATTATCGAGCTCGGTGGCGAAATTCGATTTGAAAGTCACGTCGTGGACATCGTGATCGAAAACGGCGCGGTGCGTGGTGTTATGCTAGCCAGCGGCGAAACCATCAGCACCGATCATGTAATCCTCGCCATCGGCCACAGCGCACGCGACACCGTCGAAATGCTGTACCGTCGCGGTGTACACATCCTGCCCAAGTCATTTTCGATTGGGTTCCGAATCGAACACCCGCAGAGCATGATCAACGCCCGCCGCTTCGGGTCGGATGCCGTGCACCCGGCGCTCGGGGCTGCCGACTACAAACTCGTGCACCATTGCAGGAACGGCCGTTCGGTCTACAGTTTCTGCATGTGCCCCGGCGGGCAGGTGGTGGCGGCAGTCTCGGAAGCCGGCGCAGTCGTCACCAATGGCATGAGTCATTACTCGCGTAACGAACGCAACGCCAATTCCGGCATCGTTGTTGGCATCACGCCCCAGGACTTTGGGGACAAACATGCGCTCGCAGGCATCGCATTACAACGCGATCTGGAAAAAAGGGCATTTCAGCTTGGCGGCGCCAATTACAATGCCCCGGCACAGCTCGTAGGAGATTTCCTCGCTGGCAGGTCTTCTACGGCGCTGGGTGCGGTGATTCCTTCTTACACCCCCGGTGTCACGCTCACAGATCTGGCCGACGCCCTCCCCGACTTCGCGATCACCGCCATTCGTGAGGCTATCCCGGCGTTCGACCGGATCATCCAGGGCTTTGGCATGAACGATGCCGTGCTTACCGGCGTCGAGACACGCACGTCCTCTCCTGTCCGGATCGAGCGCGACGAGCAATTCGAAAGCGTGAATACGAAAGGCTTGTATCCCGCCGGTGAAGGCGCCGGCTTCGCCGGCGGGATCATCTCCGCCGCGGTAGATGGAATGAAGGTTGCCGAATCCGTGGCCCAAAAGATGATACAGCACAGACCGGGTTGAACGATGATGCTCCGCAAACCTGCTCGACGCAGATTTGTGCCTGGCTGCCGGGGACGGGAGCGGCGATGGCGCGCGGCCCGCATCGCATGATGTGTCAGGCGTGCTCCGGCCGGTAACTTCCGGGCACCATGCGAAACGCAATGGCCAACCGGTTCCAGCCGTTGATGGTCACGATCGCCAGCGTGAGATCGGCCAGTTCCTTTTCGGAGAACTGCCGGCGCACGCGATCGTAAACATCGTCGGGCACGCGGCTGTCGGCGACACGCGTCACGGCCTCGGTCCAGGCGAGCGCAGCGCGCTCACGCTCTGTGAAAAACGGCGTCTCCTCCCAGGCATCCAGCGCGTACAGCCGCTGCTCGCTTTCGCCCCGCACTCGCGCGTCCTGGGTATGCATGTCGATGCAGTACGCACAGCCGTTGATCTGCGAGGCGCGCACCTTGATCAGTTCGATTAACGGGCGCTCGAGCCCGCACTGGCGCACGTAAGCCTCAAGCCGGCGCATTGCCTCGACAACACCCGGCGCCTTCTCGTGATAATCCATTCGTGCCTGCATGGAGACCTCACCTGAAGGAGCCGACAATGGCGCATCCTTCACTTGGATGAAATGACACAGCTTGCCAGGAATTTAACGTGCGAATCCGACGTTTCGCAGCACACGCTTCATCCGGATTCCCGGACAGGACTATCGCTGATGTCGATAGCGCTGTCGAGAGCCAAGGTACGAATCTGGTGTACGGCCTTCCACCAGCAGGAGTTGCAGCGGTGGGGATTTCCGCCGAGGATCTGATTGTCGTAACCGGAGCCTGAACCCCGATAATGAAAGTCATTCAACCGTAATGAAAAACGCTCCCGCGGTCTACGGGAATGCGCCTCAGGCAGGACAATCTCGTTCGCCGGAGCACCCGGCAGGTCATCGAGGCGCGTTTGGCGTAATCGGTGGAACAACGGGAAAACCCGGGGACCTCCACCGGCCCGCGCGCGGTTGTGCGCAACGGCTACCTCCCGGAACGCCAGATCGTGAGCGCCGCGGGCCAGGTAGCCCTCACGGCGCCGGAGCTCCACGACCACCCGTTCGCGAAAACACCTATTTTTTTAACCCGTATTCACGTCCCCGGGCGTCATTGTGTTGGCAAGACCAACAAGGAACAGCTTGTGTATCCTTCTTTTTTGCAACATACGTCAGGAAACAACGGGTCAAGATTTTTGGACTTTGGGAAGACCCAGACCGGCTGGTAGCGCGATCATGCCCTGCTATCCGGCCTGGGCATTCTGCATTGCCTGCCGCACCTGGGTCCGAGCCGTACCCTGCGGTTTCATTTCTACGTCACCGGCGGCAAACGTTTCATCAAGAAATTCGATCCAGTGGCGGACCGGCACCGGCGAAGCAGCCGCTACATGCATCATGCAGCCGATATTGGCGGTTGCAATGGCCTGTGGACGTGTAGCCAGCAGTGTACCCAGTTTGCGCATGCGCAAGGACTCCGATAGTTTCCTCTGCAGAATCGAATAGGTGCCGGCTGCGCCGCAGCACATAAAGGAATAGGATACGGACACCAGCTTGAACCCGGCCCGGCGCAGGAGTTTCTCGGCTACGGAGTTGAGTTTCTGGCTGTGCTGCAGGCTGCAGGACGACAAAAACGCGATGCGCGGGCCCTGCTGCTGTCCAGGAGACGCATTCTCGTCATTCCTCCAAGCGTCCGTGACGACCTCGGCGATGTCTTTTGTCAGCTCGGAGACGCGTTTCGCCTTGTCTCGATATTCGGGTTCGTTCCGCAGCAGATGAACGTACTCACGGAAGAATGCACCACAGCCGCTGGCTGTGAGGACGATCGCCTCAGCACCGGCCTCGATGTACGGCCACAGGGCGTCGATATTGCGGCGCATGAATGCGCGCGCCTCATCCGCCGCTCCCATATGCTGGCTGACCGCACCGCAGCACCCATCCCCGGCCCTGATCAGCCGGATTCCCAGGCGATCCAGCACGCGCGCCGCTGCAGCGTTGATGTCCGGCGCCAAAGCCGGTTGCACGCAGCCTTGCCAGACGAGCATGCTGCGGGCGTGCGGCCGGTCCGGCCACTCACCCATCGGCCTGCGCCGTGGCACTCTGGACTGCAGATCACGGGGCAGGAACTTGCGCAACGATTGTCCGATGCGCAACAGCGCCGTAAACCTGCGGCGATGCGGGACAATGGCACGCAAGGCCCTGCGCACCAGTCTTTCTATGAACGGACGCGGTGATTCCCCCTCGACCAGTTCCCTGCCTATGTCGAGCAGGCGTCCGTAGCGGACTCCCTGCGGGCAGCTGGCCTCGCAGGATCGGCAGGTCAGGCAGCGGTCCAGATGCTGCCGGAGGTTGGCC
>JAJYEK010000127.1:0-1437 GCA_021785795.1 Pseudomonadota bacterium | reverse complement strand
CCTCGAGCATCTGCTTGATCAGATAGATTCGTCCACGGGGCCCGTCCCATTCATCGTCGAGCAGCCGGAAAGTGGGGCAAATAAATGTACACTGTCCGCACTGTACGCAGGGACCGAGGAGCGCCGCCGCTTCCCGTCCCATATCGGTGCCACGGTAATTTTCAGCCAAATCGACTTTCATAGGGCATGGTCCGCGAATTTGAACAGTTTCGGCCGGAAGCGCACCGCTGCCGGGGGTTCCGGGGTGCTTCCGGAAGCTGCAGTCGCTTCAACACTATGAGACAAGCCCATTCCTGTTTCCAAGACTTTATATCGATCACATCAATAGGATTGGATTATGTTTGGCAGGTCTCGCTCCGGTTCGGCATGCCGCCAGACCAAGCCGCTGGCGTCTCAAGGCCGTAAAGGACAAGGGGCCCCCTCGGTCCACTGGCAATGGTCGCGGGACAGCACCCGGCGTACCGACGGCTGAAAAACGCCGGATCAGGCTGCGGTTCCCGTTTCCAGCTTTTGGAGCAGCATTTCCGCTTCTGCGATTTCATCCTCACTGAAGACGTGAATACCAGCCTGGCGCAGCTTCGCGGCAGTCACCCCGGAGCCGGGCACTTTGGAGCCGGTAAAGCTTCCATCGAAAATGACATGCGATCCGCACGACGGACTGCCTTCCTTCAATATCGCGATCCGGATGTTCCGCTCCTGCGCAACCTCGAGCACCTGCCCTGCCCCCTTAAGGAAATACACCGTGACATCGCGGCCGCCGGAATCGACAACTTTCGCCGAACCGTCAAGCACGTTTCCGGCGGCGAAGGCGATCTCCGAGCGCGGACGTGGAACCGGCAGGCCGCCGGCAACCTCCGGGCACACTGCCACGATGCGTCCCTCCCGATACCAGCGTTGCAGGATCGGGTGATCGCAGAGCATATCCCTTCCGTCGTAGCGGACAGCCTGGCCCAGAAGACAGGCGCTAACGAGGACTGGTTCCATCTCGTATCCTTGCTGCGGCGAAGGCGGCGGCCGGCGTCACCGGTCGCATGATGCGGCTATGGCGCCGTTGCCGTGCGACACTCACAGCAATTCTCCCTGCATCGTCGCGACAACCTGTCCGCCGACACTGACTTCTCGCAATCCGCCGTTCATGCATGCGCGCAGCCTGATGAGCGACGGGCGGCGGACCTCATGGCCCTGCTCGATGCGCAGCGACAGGTCTGTCCCGCCCAACAGACGGTGTTCCAGCAGATACGCGCCAAGAAATGCCGCACCATTTCCGGTGGCCGGATCCTCGCGCACGCCATACGCCTCGAAGAAGAAGCGCACGCACAGATCGTTTCGCGGATCATGGGTCTCGTGGCAAAAGAGGTAAACGAGCGGCGGAAACCCCTGTGCTGCCAGCGGAGTGAACGCATCCAGGTCAAGCATGCTGCGCTTCAGCGCCTGAGA
>JAJYEK010000126.1:6978-10006 GCA_021785795.1 Pseudomonadota bacterium | reverse complement strand
GAATCGATCCGCGCGCAGCTTGCCAGATGACCCTGGTGCGGCCCATAACCGACGACCCGGACATGCGTGATACGCTGGATGCAGCGATCAGTACCTACTTCTGAGAGGCGGTGCGACGCAATGGGCGAGGAGCTCAGGTACCCCGGCATCCACAACGACCATTTCGGGGGCATGACCGATCTGGGCCACATCATCCGTGACGCCTGGGCTCTCGGCCTTCTGCCTGAAAGCGAAACCTGTCAGGGCTGGGGGCGTGCCCAATTCGATGAGCTGTACGCCAGGGTGCATGCAGCCTGGGAGCCTTACGGCCACCTTGTTGGCCGCCTTCCACCAGAGCTGCGGGCACGGCACGAGCGCATATATGCCGAAGCGATACGGCATGCCCGCGAACTCGGCTGGTCGTCCGACCTGGATGACGAAGACGAATGACAGACCCGGTCCCAACGTCCGGTATCACATGACCGTCAACCTCGACGAATACAAGGAATATCTCGGACACCTCGATCCGCACGTGCGCGACTCTCTCGCTGAGAGCTTCGCTGAGGCGGCGCGTGTAATGTCGCCGCAAGGTCTGCAACGATGGCTCGAAGGCGCAAAGAGTCTTACCCAGCTTGGGCGTGGCAGCGAGCTTGTCGTGACCTATCTCCAGGCTATGCCGGCCGTGGCCAAAGAGGTGGGCGAAGACGTCCTAGCGGACTGCATCACCGGTGCCATGAAGCTCGCGTCCATGGTGAGTGGCGAGGTGATCCAGCTTCTGTTTGATACGCTTCCGGCAGCTGCCGGACGGCTGGGCGATGCCGAGCTGCTGCGAGGGTACCTCGGTCTCATTCACCAGCTTTCGGCACGAGTGCCGCGCGGGTTGCGCCCCATGCTAGCCCACCTCGATGAGCTATTTGCCAAGCTTACGCTTGGCGGCCTGCGGCGCTGGGCGCTGTGGGGAGCACAGGCGCACGCGCGTGACTTCCAGGCGCAGATTGCCTACTTCGATCTGAAGAGCGCCGACAGCCTCAGCGTGCTGCAAAAGGAACGGCGTGGCACGCTGTTCATCGACAATCAGAGAAAGCTCAATTTCTACCTTAGGGCATTCTGGGGGCGCGATTTCTTTCTGCGCCCAACCTCCGGGGATTACGAAACACGCGAAGGCTACAGGCCGTTCATCGAGAAACGGGTGATTCATCTGCCCGATGCCTATGATGACTATGCCGGCATCGCAGGCAGGGAGCTGTATCGCGCTGCGGCCGCGCATGCAGCTGCGCATCTGGTTTATACGCGCGAACCCATATCGATGGAACAGCTGAATCCTGTGCAGATGTTCTTCATCGGCATTTTCGAGGATGCCCGTATCGAGCATCTCGCGTTACGTGAATTTCCGGGCATGAGGCAGCTTTGGTCCCAGTTCCACGCCAGGGTGCGCGAAGTGAGCTGTCCGACCGAGCCGGTAGTCGGTCTTCTCGAACGTCTTGCATATTCTCTGATCGATGATAGTTATCACGACGATGACAGGCTGATCCGGGACATGACCGAGCGTTTCCGCGCAGAGTGCGGGCAGCGGGCCACAGACAATCACCTTTCGTGGGACCTGGGAGTAGGCCTTTACAACTCATTACGTGAATCCCGGTCCGTGCCGTCGCTGCGCGTGCTCGAGACGATGGCTATCCCGTACCGTGACGACAATCGCTACTGCTGGGCTTCGGACGAAATTGCCTGGCAGGAAGCCGACTACCTGCCGGCACCGAAGCAGACGCGAAAGTACGTCACAACCATGGAAATGGTAAATGAACTCGATTGCGAGCTTGCCGGCGATGATGCCCAGGAGATCTGGGTGCTCAAGGAGCCGTTCTACCTTGACCAGGAAGGATGCACGATCAACGATCTGGAAGGCAGGGAGCCGGTGTCGGAACCCCATCACTATCAGGAATGGGACTATACCGTGCAGCTCCATCGGCCAAGCTGGACAACCGTTCTCGAAAAGCGCCAGCTTCGGGGTGATCCGGCGGAGATCGACAATATCCTGACGGATAACAAATCAGTGGCCTCGCGCTTGCGGCATATAATCGACGCGATGCAGCCCGAAGGGGTACAGCGCTTCCGTCGTCAGGAAGATGGGGAAGAGATCGATCTAAATGCCGCGATCCGCGCAATGATTGATATCCGCATGGGTCAAATCCCGGACCAGCGGATCAACATCCGCATCGTGCGTAAAGTACGCGATCTCGCCGTGCTTGTCCTGCTCGATCTTTCCGAATCCACCAACGAAAAACTGGGCGCATCAGTGAAGCCGGTGATTCAGCTCGCGCGGGAGGCGACATCACTGCTGTCATGGGCGATTGATCGCGTTGGCGATCCGTTTGCGATTCACGGATTTTCGTCGAATGGCCGGCATGAGGTGAAGTATTATCGTTTCAAGGATTTCAGGGAGCCATACAGCGACGAAATAAAGGCACGGCTTGCCGGCATGCGCGGCGGGTTCTCAACGCGCATGGGCGCAGCGCTGCGACATGCGGCAACTTTTCTGCTGAAGCAGCCCGAGCAGAAGAAGCTGATCCTGCTGCTTACCGACGGCGAACCGGCCGACATTGACGTACGTGACCCGCAATATTTGCGGCACGATACGAAGAAGGCGGTCGAAGAGCTTGCTGCGCGCGGCGTACGCACGTTCTGCATGACGCTCGATCCGAATGCCGACGATTATGTCGCGCGTATTTTCGGATCGAGGAGCTATATGGTGATAGACCAGGTCGATCGGCTGCCAGAACGTTTGCCGCAGCTTTATGCAGGCTTGACGAGATAAACCAGCGTCGCCAGATCCGCTGTGCACCTTGCCGCTTAGGCCTGGCGGCTTGTGCCTGCGTTCGTTTCCGTCCCAGGCAGGTTCCGGTTGCGGTAAAATAGACCGGACATGCAGGTGCGTGCCGGAATCTGGAAAGACTGGCCGCACATGGCGGGGGCAACATGTTTTCAGAACGCATCGAGCGGCTGACCGGGTCATTGATACGCGAGATTCTCGCGCTGACGCAGCGGGAGGGCG
>JAJYEK010000126.1:0-6968 GCA_021785795.1 Pseudomonadota bacterium | reverse complement strand
GCCGGCGATGGAGGCCATGCCCGGGCTGGATTTGGCGCAGGCGCCGCAGGAACTGCGTCAGTACGGCACCACCGAAGGTGAGCCGTCATTGCGTGCACGCATCGCCACCGACCTGAGCCGGTTGGGCCGCAGCTGTGCGGCGGATCAGGTGCTGGTTACTGCCGGATCGCAACAGGGTATTGACCTCGCATCGAAGCTGTTTGTAGATCCCGGTACGCCGGTATTGATCGAGGCGCCGAGCTATCTCGCCGCCATCCAGTCATTCCGTCTGTTCGGCGCGCGCTTCATTGCATTGCCGCTGTCGCCGCAGGGAATCGATCCGGCGGCGCTGCGCGCCGAGATTGCGCGCCAGCGTCCCGCCTTCGCCTATCTGATCCCGACATTCCAGAACCCATCGGGTTACTGCTATTCGGAAGCGACGCGGCTTGAGGTCGCGCGCGTGCTGGACAATGCCCGCGTGCCGCTGATCGAAGATGAACCCTATCGTGAGTTAAATTATAAGCACGTTGATCATGTACCGATCTGTGCCCACCTGAAGGCGGCCCCGTGGATTTACCTCGGCAGTCTGTCCAAGACAGGCATGCCGGGGCTCCGTATCGGCTATGCGGCGGCATCGCCCGACCTGGTTCCGCTGCTGGTGCGCCTGAAGCAGTCCGCCGATCTGCATACCAACCGGCTCGGCCAATGGTGGGCCGACCGCTTTCTTCGCAACCCCGATTATCCGGCGCACTTGGAGCGGCTGCGTGCCAGCTACCGCGCCCGGCGTGATGCCATGGCGGCAGCCCTGGACCGCCACTTCCGCGACTTCGCCCGATGGGAGGTGCCGGCCGGCGGCCTGTTCTTCTGGGTACAGCTCAACCGCCCGCTCGACTCGCGCGTGCTGCTCAAGAAGGCTCTGGATCGCAACGTCGCCTTTATGCCTGGTGAGCCGTTCTTCCCGGATGATGACCGGCCGCGCGGGTTTCTGCGGCTGAATTTCAGTCATGCCGATGATGAGGCAATCGAGCACGGGATCCGAATACTCGGGCAGGTTGTACGCAGCTGCCTGGACTAGCCGCCCAGAACGGCAGCATCAATCATCGCGTACGGGGGATGGCTGAGGTAACCGGATTCTCCCGACGGGGTTGTGGCACCGGGTTGGGTCGGCCGACTGTACCCAGGCTGCCACGAACCAGCCTGAAGGGCCGGCCCGCGATGCGTGCGCGGCATCAAGAACTGAATGAAACGCGAGAGAGCCTGCACATGAAAGAAGTCAACGAGCTGATCAGCGGATTCCGGCGCTTCCAGAAACGCTATTTTTCGGAAGACCGCGCACTATATGAACGCCTCACCCGCCAGGGCCAGTCGCCCAAAGTCATGATCGTGGCCTGCTGCGATTCCCGGGTCGACCCGGTGATCATCACCGACAGCGACCCGGGGGACTTGTTCGTGGTGCGAAATGTCGCGAACCTAGTGCCGCCATGCGAGGTGGGCGGTGGCTATCACGGTACGAGTGCGGCGCTTGAGTTCGCCGTAAGCGTGCTGCGTGTGAGCCAGTTGATCGTGATGGGGCATGCACGCTGCGGCGGGATTCGCGCGCTTCTCGAAGAGGTCCCGGAACAGTCCATTCCGTCCGGGTTCATCGCACCCTGGATGTCAATCGTGGAGGAAGCCCGGAACGAAGTGCGGGCGGCATTTCCCGATGTGGCCACCGAGGCGCGCGATCGTGCCTGCGAGCAGGCTGCGATTCGGATTTCCCTTCATAATCTGATGGGGTTTCCATTCGTGCGCGAAGCGGTCTCTGCCGGGAGGCTGACGCTGCATGGGTGGTATTTCGACCTGGAACGCGGGGAGCTGCTGTGCCATTCTTCAGCCACCAATGCGTTCGAAGTGACCGTGGCGCATCTGTAGCGACGACACTCTTTGGCGGCGCACCCAACGACCGTTGCCAATCGACGCTCTGCTATTCGGCCCCCGATGTCAGGTGGCCACGGCCTGCCCCGTGGGTGTCCTTCCATCGATCCAGAAGTTAAGTTCGCGGTCGAGAAATTCCTCGACCGCCATGTAGTGCGAACCGTCGCAGGAGAAGGTCAGGCCCACTATGTCGTTCATTACATTGAGTGACCCGGAGCGCAGGTAAATCGTTTCATCCAGAAACCGCAGCGCCTTGAATTGCTCCAGAACCCGGATGATATCTCCTTCCCGAGTCTTGGCATTCTCCGCATAGCGACGTTTCGGATAGGCGAGACGCATCTCCGGATCGATGATCTCGTCGACGCTGTGCAGGCGATAGCTATAGGGATCGTCCAGAAACCACAGAGAGCAACGTCCGCTCGAGAAGTGGATCTTGCTGTGGAATACGCCGTATTCCCGCATCAGTACGACGATACCTTCGATCGTCTCGTTGGCGTACTTGTCGAAAACGCTGGGCGTGCGTGTCTGCATGAAAACCGTCCCGCGCACCGACGGATCCCCCCGAAACTGCTGCCAGTGCACCTTGTTTGGCACGGAGAGCTTGGTATTGCGAAGCAGATCGTTGACCGAAAAGTCAGCGGCGATGAAACCGAGCAGCTGGTTGTCACGGCGCACCGCCTGCAACACCGTGAGACAGTATTCGAAGGTGTATTTGGATAGATAGACGGACGAAAGCATTACTCCCTTGAAAGGCAGATGATTCTTCAGATAGGGGCGGTCCGACAGATCGCGGCCGCGCCACGAAGGATCTGGTCCGGATGCCCGCACCATGGAGGAAAGTTCGATGCCATGCACGTCCCAGGCATACAACAAATGACAATTGGGCAATGACGGCAAGCCTTCGCGCAACCGTTCGTCGATCATATCCGCGTCTGGCCAGATCTCGGCAACCTGTTCCGCCACGCGCGCGAATGGGGCGCTGACGATCTCCGCAAGCGCGGCCTTTTTTTCGAGGATGGTCTGTTGCAGTGTTGTCATAGCTGTTACCTGAGATTGCTTTGCTGTCGTAGAGTTCCAGCAGGCCAAGATTATATCGCCGATGTGTCTTTGTGATGAACGCAACCACCGGCGTGTGAGAACCCTATCGGTTCTTGGCGTTCGCCCAGGCGCCATTTCCGACGAGCGGTTTTCGGCGTCCGACACGAAGCCCGCGCGGGTATGCGTGAAGCCCCGGATACGTCTGCGCAGAAGATTCGGTCTGCTGGTGCTGGATCGCGTCACACCGGATGCGACCATCAGAGGTGGTCTCAACCCCCGGTGCGTGGTGCAGAACGATCCCGGTGTTTTTTTTGGCACCTGTTTTTGCACAAGCAGATTTCACTGACCGCCCATCCAGCCATGTGTTCGATCGTGAACCGTCGTAGCCGGTAGAGGTTTATGGAAAGATCGGGATGAATTGTCTGCTGTGGCGGTGCCCGGAATCTCGGTCGTCCCTTGGACATGCGGTGTCGGCGCAACGATGGACCCGTTCCTGCCGGACAGGAACGGTTATCACATCTGGCCTGCGGCTGCGGTCCGGGGCCAGACCGTGGCGGATGCACATGAGAAAAAGGCAGATCCTGAAGTGGCGCCACTTCAGGATCTGGATAGACCTAAACTGGCAGCTTCCCTGCTTGCGTCACCAGATTGAATGATGATAGTTTACTGCGGCGGTAGGTCTTTCTCTTCGATTCAAGAATCTGGACTCCCCTTTCCACTTTAAGCAAAGGAACAACAATATGCGTTCATTGATTATCGGGACTCTAATTGTCGGATTGATTGGCGCGCCGGTGGTGGCGTTCGGCGCTGTGCATCGCATAACGATTGCGTTGCACGCGCAGAACGGGTCGCGCGAAAACGGCAAGGCGATTCTCACGGCCGAAGGCGCCAAGACGAGAGTGTTCGTTGAGGTTGGGCATGCGCCCAAAGGAATTGCACAGCCCGCACATATCCACGAAGGCACGTGCAACAAGCTCAATCCAATGCCGGCCTGGAAACTGAAACCGGTCAAGGGGGGCAGATCCGTTACGGTAGTTCCTGTTTCGCTGGACAGCCTTCTGCACGGAAAGTATGCGATCAATGTTCACAGGAGCTTCAAAGAAATCAAGCACTACGTTTCCTGCGGCGATATTGCTGTCCAAAAATAGCGGTCTTTCTGCCCCGAGGTCGAGTGGCATGGGCCGCCTGCCTCGGGACGGATACGCCGGCCACCGGTACGCGGACGACCGGCGGCCGGAGTGCATGCACGTTGGTAGCGAGCGGCGACCAGCCTTCAGCCGGCGGCATTTGGTCCGGACTGGCATTGCGATCAAGCTGTTCATGCTGACGGACAGGGCCGATCACGGCGCTGGCGGTGGACGTTGTTGGGTCCTGCGGATCCGGCCGGGCCCTCAGGTCAGTTACCGGGCGGGTTGACCGGGTGTCCGGCCTGCGGACCTGCCCGATTTTTCAGCTGTGGTCGGCGGACAGGGCTCGTGGTGTCGGCGTAACCGAGAGGGAATTCGCGTCGCCCCGTTTGCCGGAAGCGGAATCGGTCCCTGGCGATGCCGGAGCCTGTCGTCTACCGGGCCGTTTTGGCAGATTCGGCCGCCGATCGGAACAGGCCCCTGTTACTGAGCCGGCTTTCGGCGTATAAGACCTTTCCCGACCTTGCCGATTCGACGAAACCGCATGGAATTTGCCAATGTTTTCGGGTCCTTGGCCGGCACCCTGACTACCGTCGCCTTTCTTCCGCAGGCAATCAAGACCTGGAAGACAAGGTCTGCCGGGGACATATCGCTCGGCATGTTCACGCTCTTTGCCGCCGGTGTGTTTTTGTGGATTGTCTACGGAATCGGGATCGGTTCGGTTCCGGTGATTATCGCCAACACGATCACGTTCGTCCTAGCAGTGACGATTCTCGTGTTTAAGATAAAATACAAGTAACCCCACAGCCCGACAAGGCAACCGTGGCATCTCTTCCCGAATACCCCATCGGTGTTTTCGATTCCGGCGTCGGGGGGCTGACCGTCGTGCATGCGCTGCGCCGGCAGCTGCCGCGCGAGAACATTTACTACTTCGGCGATACGGCACGGGTTCCATATGGCGTCAAGTCGGAAGAGACTATCGCCCGGTTCGCCACCCAGATCGTGGAATTCCTGCTGGAAAAGCGAGTGAAAATCCTGATTGTCGCCTGCAACACGATGGCGGCAGTCGCCTCTCAAGTTATCCGTGGGCTTTCTTCGGTACCGGTACTGGACGTTATCGAATCGGGCGCGCGTGGCGCGGCCCTGGAAACGCGCAGCCGGCGCGTTGGCGTGATCGGCACCCTGGCGACGGTCGCGAGCGGAGCCTATGATCAGGCGATCCGGCGTTACGATGCGTCGATCCAGATACGGTCCCGTGCCTGTCCGTTGTTCGTGCCGCTTGTGGAAGAGGGCTGGCTGGATCACGTCGTCACGCGCATCACCGCCGAGGAGTACCTCCGGCCGCTATGTCGCGAGGCTATTGACACCCTCGTGCTGGGCTGCACGCACTACCCCCTGCTCAAACCCTTGCTGCGTGAAGTCGTGGGTGCGGACGTACGCCTTGTCGATTCGGCCGAAGCGATCGCCAGACAAACCGCAGAGCTGCTCGAGGCGGAGCAACTCGCGAATCCGCAGACCGGTGTGCCGGATTACCATTTCTTCGTCACTGATGTGCCACAGCGATTTCAGGAAGTAGGGGGACGTTTTCTGGGCCGCGCGCTGGAAAACGTGCATATAGTACAGATGTAAGTTGTGCGAGGCGTCGAGGCGCCCCTGCCATGGCTGGATTCGATCACGTCTTCAGGGCCACGCCCGACAATTTTGGGGCGCTGGTGCTGGAAAATTCCGACCGGGGCCCGGTGATGGTAAATTACTGGTCGCCCCGGGCTGGTCCGTGCATGATCCTCATGCCCCGGCTTGTCGGTCTTGCGACCGCGTACGGTGGCCGATTTTTGCTGGTCACCGTCAACACCGACGAGCATGGGTCTTTTGCTCGCGGGCACGGTATCTTTAGCGTGCCAACCGTCAAGATGTTTCGCCACGGGAAGATTGTCGACACCATTCACGGTGCCTTGGCGGAAGGCGAGTTCCGAACCGTTATCGAACGCCACCTTGTCCGCGAATCCGGTGCCTTGCATGTTTCGGCGGTCGCCGAGCATAGCGCAGGCAACGTGGATCGCGCGCTGACTCTGCTGACCCAGGCGGCGATGACCGACCCGCAGAACGCGCGTATCGCGGCCGACCTTGCCAAGCTTCTGATCCTTGAGAACCGGCCGGCTCAGGCCGAAGCGGTGCTGCACGCGTTGCCGGAAGCGGCCGGGAAGGATCCGCAGATCGCCACGTTGCGTGCACATATCGGGTTTCTGCGTGCCGCCGCCGAGGCGCCGGCACGGGAAGTGCTGGAGCAGGATCTTCGTGCGCACCCGGAAGACATCGAACTCCGGTTCAAGCTGAGTGCGCTGAAGCTTGTTGAGGACGATTATGCCGGAGCCATGGACGATCTGATCGAGATCCTGCGCCGCGACCGCGGCTGTCATGCCGCACGCACGGGGCTGCTGGCCGTGTTTCAGATTCTTGCATGCGACAGCGAGCTGCTCTTCCGGTACCGCAGGCGCGCGTCGGAGTTCATGGATTGATGTGCGCGCCGGGGAAGGTTGTAGCGTGTCGCAGGAACGGCCCGCATGCCGGCCGTGACGCAGAAGTTAGATTTCGTGGGAGGAGAACGGATGAGACATACGGAAGGAAAATTGGACAGGTCGGTAATGATAACCTTGCGCCTGATCGAATGGCTGGGGCTGTTGCTCATAGTCATCGGGACGCTGGTCGCAATCGGCTTCGAAATAAGGCGGGTGATGGCAGACGGTACGGTCTCTTTGAAGGATATTCTACTTCTGTTCATCTACCTGGAGGTCATCACCATGGTCGGTCTGTACTTCTCCAGTGGCAAATTGCCCCTGCGCTACACCCTCTATATTGCTATGGTAGCCGTTGCGCGCTACATCATTCTCGGAATGAAAGAGATGACCGGCT
>JAJYEK010000125.1 GCA_021785795.1 Pseudomonadota bacterium | reverse complement strand
ACATGACCGTCTATGGAAATTCCGTTGTCGTCGTAGAATGCAATGAGCTTGCCCAAACCGAGCGTGCCGGCAAGCGAACAGGCTTCGTGAGAAATGCCCTCCATCAGGCAGCCGTCGCCGAGAAATACATACGTGTGATGGTCGACGATGTCGTGGCCATCGCGATTGAACTGGCCTGCCAGCAGCCTTTCCGCGATCGCCATGCCCACGGCGTTGGTAATGCCCTGACCGAGCGGACCGGTGGTGGTTTCCACGCCTGGCGTGTAGCCGTATTCCGGATGCCCCGGAGTCTTGGAATGGAGCTGGCGGAAGTTCTTGATCTCTTCCATGGGCAGTTCATACCCGCTGAGGTGCAGGAGGCTGTAAAGCAGCATCGACCCATGGCCGTTGGATAACACAAAGCGGTCGCGATCCAACCACTTCGGATTCGCTGGATTGTGCTTCAGAAAATCATTCCACAATACCTCCGCAATATCGGCCATGCCCATGGGTGCGCCGGGATGGCCGGAATTCGCCTTCTGCACCGCGTCCATCGACAAGACGCGGATGGCGTTGGCCAGATCGCGGCGGCTGGGTAATGCCTGTTGGGGTTTCGCTGACATGGGCTAAATCCTCTTCAAAAAATGAATTCTTGCACTCTAATTCGGTTACATTGTCTCGACGCGCGCCAAACGCCGCCCCCGGCTTTCCCCTTAGCAACGGAACTCAAATGGAATCATCCCCTGCTCACCCGCAGGAGGCGGCCGTCACCGCAAGATAAACCGTAACAACAAAAATCCCCTTGGCGCTGGAACTTGGCTACGCCAGCCATGGCTCATGCCCGCCAAAGGGATCGCTATAATTCGTATGATGCTTCTTTACAAATTGCCGCCGGAGCATCCGCCGGCTGCTCGATGCACAAACTCAGGTCAAAAATCGGCCCGGTATTCTCCCTCAGCGCCTGAGTTTGGGCAATAGCTGCCCTGCAAGTACGTTTATACCCATATTCAGAAAATATATATATGAGCGCCGTGTAGTCATTCCGCCCAGGCAAAGGCTCAAACTAAACAAAGCGCCAAACAGATCCCGTCGAGCGGATCAGGTTCGGCCGGGGACCGTACGCGGACGCGCGCCGGAAACAGGGCCCTCCTCGTTCACCCTAACCAGCCACTGCCTGCAGCACCAATTGCTGCCATACCGCGCGCCGGAATTTGTGGTCGGAACGGATCTAAAATGAATGCAGGTCACCGACCAGCCTGAGCCAACCACTTCGACCAGGCCTCGAACAGCGCGACATCCTGCGCCGCGACCACCGAGCGAGCCTCGGCAGTCAATGCAAAAACCGGTTCCCCATCGAGCGTCGAAAAACAACCCCCAGCCTCCTCGAACACGAGGCTGCCAGCCGCGTAGTCCCACAGCTTCTGGCCACCATGCAGATAGAGATGAAAACGCCGATGCGCAAGCCAGCACCACTCCAGGGCACTCGATCCGAAATTGCGCTGCGATCCGTAAGGTGGATGCGATCCAAGCTCCGCCGCCAGCCGTCCTGCCAGTCGCTTGAAGTCGACAACGGCTATACAACGGCTCATGGGGGTCGGCAACGAGGATTGCCCGCCCATGGCAACCCCGTTGAGCCAGGCACCGGCGCCGCGCGCCGCGCTGAAGCACTCGTCGCGCGACGGGTCATATACGACCGCCATGTACGGACTGTCATCCACCAGCAATGCCAGCGACACGGAAAAAAACGGAAGCCCGCAGGCGTAGTTGCTGGTTCCATCCAGCGGATCCAGACACCACAGGGCGCGATCTCGCTTACCTATCAACCGCTGGTGTTCTGTTCCGGTCATTTCTTCGCTGAAAAAGTCGATGTCCGGCCAGTGTCTGGCAAGCGCTTCCTGCAGCCGGTCCTGCATTACCAGGTCGGCTTCGGTTACAGTGCTGCCATCGCTCTTGGTCCGCCGGCGTACGCCGGCAAAGCGCGGAAGAAGTTCCGAGCGCGCAATCTCGCGCACCAGGCGCTGGAGAAAAGTCAGATCCGGATCCACGCGGATGCGCCTAATGGGGCATTTTGACAATCCGTGCACCGGAAGGCGGTGCGGCTATGCACTTGCGTTCCAGCTCAATCAACGCTCGGTGGAACTCGCTCTGCAGACGAAGCATCGTCCGCGGCGCACCAGTCGCGTAGTAGACCGCCTCATAAGGGACCGAATCGGTCAATGCGCTGCGTGCCTGCGGACGGAAATTCTGCCATGCAAGCTCTATCGACCGGTCGCCCGCGCCGTCAGAAAAAATTACTTCTTCTTTGTCCACGACCGCCAGATATTGCATGTTCCGGATCGGCACAAACAGACAATCAGCGGCTGCACGCCGGAACAGCCGGTAAATGAGGTTGTAGTTGGCTCCGGGCAGGCAGCGCGATGTGCGCTCAAGCTCCTGCGGCCGGAAGAATACCTCCTCAGCCATGACGAAGAATCAGGCCGGTTCCTTGATCCACTTAATGGAACAGCCAATGCTCGGAATCTGGTCTAACGGTCCCTTGCCGGTCTTGGCGACCTGCTTCATCGCTTCAAAGAGCTCGCGACGCGCCCCCGGCACGGGGTCCTTGCGCGACTCATCCAGGCGTCCCCGAAACTGAAGTTTCAATTCCTTGTTGTACCCAAAGAAGTCCGGAGTGCAGACAGCGCCGTACGCTTTGGCAACCTCCTGCGTCTCGTCGTAGACATAGGGAAACGGAAAGTCGAACTCCCGTGCAATGCGCTGCATATTTTCAAACGAATCCTCGGGATAGTCCGTGGGATCATTGGACATGATCGCGATGCTGTTGATCCCGATACCCCGGAGCTCCCGGGTATCGCGAATTATTCGATCACGTACCGCCTTGACGTACGGGCAATGGTTACAGATGAACATGACAAGCAGGCCGTTCTCACCGCGGCTTGCTGCCAGGGTCCAGATCTTCCCGTCGACTCCCCGCAGGGCGAATTCCGGCGCCGGCCGGCCGAAATCGCAAACGGGCGTTTCAGTGCGCACCATGGTAATAACCTCCTTGCATTGCCTACCCGCGATCAGTGGCTTACAGCACCATCACAGCAGAGGTGCGACCCAAACGCAACGGGTGCCGGTACTCCAAGTCAGGATATGCACACGGATTCCGCCGCTTCGGCGGTGAAAGATGCCTGACCGTCTGTCCGACCGGGCTCGGTCATTGCCTCCCCATTTCAATATATGCCGGAACCGGCCCCAGATGCTGAAGCGGCGGGCTACGGTGTTGAGTGAAGAGTCAGCACTTGTATGCAATATCGGGGATCTTGTATCTTGAACCGATGCGTAACGCGTCCCTGGTCAAGCGAGATCTTGCGGTGCTCTGGCATCCCTGCACCCAGATGAAGGATCACGAAGACCTGCCGCCGGTCCCGATAAGGTCCGGATACGGTGTCTGGCTGGAAGATTTCGACGGGCGACGTTACATTGACGCCATCAGTTCCTGGTGGGTCAATCTCTTTGGTCACGCCAACCCACGCATTAACACCGCAATATCGTCGCAACTCGCATCTCTGGAGCAGGTCATTCTGGCAGGATTCACCCACCAGCCCATCATAGAGCTTTCCGAGCGCCTAACGGCGATTGCACCAGCTGGCCTCGGCCATTGCTTTTACGCCGACAGCGGTTCGGCTGCGGTTGAAATAGCCCTGAAAATGAGCTTCCACTACTGGCGCAATTGCGGCCACCCGCAACGGACGCGGTTCATCGGCTTGAGCAACGGCTACCATGGCGAAACCCTGGGCGCATTGTCGGTGGGAGATGTCGCGCTGTACTGCGAAACCTACGAGCCATTGCTCCAAAAAAATATCACGGTACCGTCGCCCGACTGCTACCTGCGCGAAGCAGGTGAGTCTTGCGCGGATTTTTCACGACGCATGATTGAACCTATGCGTCAGGCGCTGGAACAGCACGCAAATCAGGTCTGTGCAGTGATCGTCGAACCGCTGGTGCAATGCGCCGGAGGAATGCGCATGTACGACCCGGTCTACCTCCAACTTCTGCGACAGGCCTGCAATGAACATGGGGTTCACCTCATCGCCGACGAGATTGCCGTCGGTTTTGGGCGTACCGGAACGATGTTTGCCTGCGAACAGGCCGGCATACGCCCGGATATTCTGTGCATTGGCAAGGGATTGACCGGAGGCTATCTACCGCTTTCCGCGTGCCTGACAAGCGATGACATATATGCGGCCTTCTATGCTGAATACACCACACAGCGGGCGTTTCTCCATTCCCACAGCTACACCGGCAACCCGCTTGCTTGTGCGGCGGCGCTTGCCACGCTCGACATTTTTCGTGATGACGACGTCCTGAACCGGAATCGGACGCTTGCCGCACACATGGCACGCGCCGTCGCGCCCCTCGCCGGGCACCCGCATGTGGGCGAGGTGCGTCAGACCGGCATGATCGCCGCTGTTGAAATGGCGAAGAACGGCAAGACCCGGGAACCCTACCCTTGGCAGGAGAGGCGCGGTCGACTGGTGTACCGCCACGCCCTTGAGCGTGGTGCCATCCTGCGCCCTCTGGGAGACGTCATTTACTTCATGCCACCGTATGTAATCACCCCGGAAGAGATTGAGCGCCTGGGCGTAATTGCGCTGGAAGGAATAGAGATGGCAACGGAAAACTGAAGCGGCGGCATTCTGCACGGACGGGATTGCAAGGCCTCACCGTCGTACGGCCGGGTCGCGCTGCACAGGGTCAGGGATACAATACCGCCGCGAGCGCACCCATATCAGGAATGGCCATCACGGAATTGCCGAGCTGAACGGTCATGGCAATGATTCCGCTGTTCGGGGTGTCGACAGCGCCGGCGAGGGCGGCACTATCGACCACGTGCGATTGCGGCTCGGCACAGGTGACAATCCCGAAGAATTCCCACGGCTTTCGACCCGGCAAAGGATAGAATACAACGATCTTGCGGGTGCCGCGCCGTCGCGGCCCGGTGTCTGGATCCGACAAGCGGTCAGGAAGACCTGCAACCCTGCCCATCACGGTCTCCAGGGAAATCACGGAGACTGGCTTCGAGCGCCATCCCATGACACCCAGGACCCACTCCGGGCCGAGCGGAAGCGCCGCGAGTGCGCAATGCGATACCACCTCAGCGACGCAAGCGCTCGGAACAAGCAGCGACAGGGCCTGGGTCGGTATCTCGAGAGCGTGCAGCGGCTGTACAGTTGGGCTGCTCATTGCGGGGCCTCTAACCGGTACAGGAAGGCAGCCAGGACATTGGGGTCGAACTCAAACAGGACCTGCCCACCGCCGACCGAAGCACCGGAAAACAGGTGTCCCTTGCGCGTTGGGGCAATCCCGGGCGGAGTAAAGGGTTCCACCCGCACCTCGGACCGCGGCAGCAGCTGCACTTCATCGGCAACCAGACCGACAGGATACGGGTCAAGCTGGAGAAACACGGCACACTGCCAGCCACCTCCGGAAACCAGCCGCAGATTCCGGTCCAGACAAAACGCCGGCCAGCGATCCTTGCCTGCAGCCCGCCATGCGCTGACAGCACCGCCACCTTCGTTAACCAAAAGATTCTCACGCTGCTCTACAGCAAGGCTTGCACGGCGCAGGAGCAGAAAGGCGGCGCCCCCAAAATCTATGCGCAGGTACTCGTTCTCGCCAGCCACTCAGCGTTCTCCGTGACGCGATGGCTGCAGTACATAGCTGCATCGCCACTGATGCAGACAGCCGCACTCACGCCACGTCATAGGAACGGGCGCGCGGAAGAAGCAATCGGATATTGGCAAGCAGTTCGTCTTCCTGATAAGGCTTGGTCATATAGAGATTAACCCCGAGTTGCAACGCCCGGTCGCGGTGCTTGGACCCGGCACGCGAGGTAATCATGATGATCGGTACGTGCTTGAGCAATGGATCTGAACGGACGTTGGAAGTAAGCTCATACCCATCCATGCGCGGCATTTCGATATCGACCAGCATCAGATCCGGAACCTGCTCACGCAGCTTCTCCAGGGCCTCGATGCCGTCCTTCGCAGCCAAGACATCCATGTTGTGCTTCTGCAGATGACGGCTAGTCACCTTGCGCACGGTAATCGAATCGTCAACGACCATTATAAGCGGCGGGCGCTCCACGAACGCCGGTTCCTGAGGTTCACTGCGCGCCACTACGTGCAGGCGCTCTTCCGTCAACCACAAACCGGGGACATCCAGGATAAGAATCACCCGCCCGTCTCCAAGTATGGTGGCACCTGACAGGCCGGCAATTCGGCTCAGTTGCGGGCCGACCGATTTGATTACCACCTCCTGGGTACCCGCAAGCGCATCGACCTGCATGGCCATCTGCCGCGATCCGCTGCGCGTAAGCAATACGGGCACCTTCCTGGTCGAACGCGGCTGTGCCTGAATCCCGAGACGTGCGGCGAGGTGCATGAATGGATAAGCCTGATCCTGGTGGTTCAGGAGCGGCTTTGCCGCTTCCGAGATCCTGTTGATCTCCTCGACTGGCACTTCGAGAATATTCACGACCGAAGCGAGAGGCACGGCAAACAAATGCTCGCCGACATGCACCATCAGGGCCTGGGCAATGGAAAGCGTCAGTGGCAGGCGGATGATGAAGGTCGTTCCCTGCCCTTTCACGGTGTCCACGGTTATGCTGCCGCCAAGCTGCTTGATCTCGTTGTGCACCACATCCATTCCCACGCCACGACCGGAAAGATGGGTAACCTTGCTGGCCGTCGAAAATCCTGAGACCAGTATGAACTGCATCAGCTCCTCGTCCGACAGGACTGCGTCCGGGGCCATCAAGCCACGCTCGACAGCCTTCTTCCGAATGGCCGCAATGTTCAGACCTGCGCCGTCATCCACGAACCGAATCGCGATTTCGCTTCCTTCGTGGCGCGTATCGATGCTGATCTTGGCGATCGCCGGCTTGCCGATACGCCTGCGTGTCGTCTCGTCCTCAATACCATGGTCAATGGCGTTGCGGATCATGTGCTCGAACGGACCGATCATGCGCTCGAGCACCGTGCGGTCCACCTCGACCTCCGCTCCGCTGAGCTGCAGCTCGACACGTTTGCCGAGCTCGCGTGCTGTCTGCCGAACGATATGGCGCAACCGGGCAGCCTGGGTGGAAAAACTGATCATGCGTGTCCGCATGAGTCCTTCCTGCAGTTCGGTATTGACACGCGCCTGCTGCTGCAACACGGTTTCGGCCTCGCCGACAAACGTGTCCATGCTGGACTGGATGGTGTAAAGATCGTGCAGACTCTCCGCCAGACCGCGCGAAAGATGCTGCAGGCGGGAGAAACGGTCGAACTCGAGCGGATCGAACTCGGATCCAGCACTCGAAAGGCTCTGTTCCGCACGATAAAGGATCTGCGATTCCGAATGGATCTCCAGCTCGCGGATCTGGTCCCGAAACCTGGTTACATTGCGATTCAACTCCGCCAGGTTCTCACGGAATCCGTAGATCTGCTGCTGCATGCGCGAACGCGATATGCTCACTTCACCCGCGTAGTTCACCAACCTGCTGAGCAGGCTGGTCCGCACCTTAATCTGACCGCGGCGGTCGGCAGATTCGGAGCCGGTATCGAACGATTCAGAGACCTCAGTACGCCGCTCCAAAATGTCTGCGCCTGTTGAAACGGCCATTGCATCGGCCGAGGCCATCGCCGGCTCCGCCACAAGTTCTTCTGGTGCTTCGAATTCCGGTTCCGCCTCCGGTTCCGGCTGCGGCACTACAAGCGGTTCCGGTATCATTAACGGCTTCGGTGCCACGACCTGCTCCGCTACCGATAGCCGCTCCGGCTCCGGTTCCACGACAGACTGTGCCCCTGCGACCCCCGCGGAGATCATGGTCAGCTCGTCATCTGCACGTCCGGGCACCGGCCCCGCTTCGATGATCGCAGGCGGCGGAGCCGCAATTGTCTGCTGCGGCCGTACCACAGCTTCACCCTTGAGCATCGCCATGATTTTGGCTGTCAGCTGGGCAACGCCGGAAACGGGTCGACGGCTCTGCATCTGATCGACCATCGTAATCAATGCATCGTGGACTTCGTCCAGGAGGTCAAGAAGATCCGTCCCTGACTCAATACGCCGGTCTTCGACTTCCGTGAGCAGACTTTCAGTATTGTGACTCAGCGTACCCATGGTCATGGCCCCTGCCATGCGCGCCCCGCCCTTCAACGTATGCAGCGAACGTTTAAGATCCTGCACGGCAGCGGCATTGCCACGGTCCTGGCGCCAGCGCGTCAACGCATCCCCAATGGCAGACAGGATGTCGGCCGCTTCTTCAAGGAAGATCTCGAGCAGCTCCGGATCGGTCTGCTCCACGACTGCTTCCTCCTCAGCCACCGGCGGCATGGATTCAGCGGATTTCCCGGGCGTTTCGGCCTTGCCTAGGTCCGAAGTCTTCGGTTCGGCATGCTCTGCTGCGGGCACATAATGCGCCGGTGCACTGCTTTCATGCGCAGCAGCGTCAAGTGAAGCAAGGTGCTGGATTTCCGCACTGATGGCGCGCGTCAGATCGATGAACCGTTGCTGCAGTGCATCCGCAGGCGCACCGTTGTTCAGGGCTTCGACGAGCGCCGAAACAACGCCTGCCGATTCCGTCAACAACCCGAGCGTCGTGGCACTTAACGGATGCTGGTGGTTTTCGTATGCCTTCAGCAGCTTTTCCAGTTCTGCGCAGCAGTCGGACATGAATCGCAGACCTACCGCGCGCGCGCTGCCTGAAAGCGTGTGTGCCGCTCGCAGCAGCGGCTCTGAAACCATGACCGAAGCGGACGTGCGTGATGCGTCGACAACGCCCACAATTGTCGCCAGATGGCCGCGGGTCTCTGTGGCGAAAATCTGGACGAGCACCGGGTCGAGCACCACACGGGCTCCGGCATCAGCGGCCCCCTGAGTCACGGCTACCGGTGGCGAAATCTCCTCCGGCTCCTCGGTGACCTCGATTCCAGCCAACGGCGCCGGAGGGGCGGTAACCGTCACGCCAGCGACACTGTTGCTTGCCAGCGCATCCGCGCGATTACGCAGGGAATCGATATCGGCTTGCGGCGCGGGCCCGCCTTCAAGATGCGCCACCATGACCGGTAGCGTTTTCTGAACCTCGAACAGAAGCTCGAAAATCTGATCCGAATGCCGGATCTTGTCTTCGCGGACCCGGTTGAGCATATTCTCCACGGCCCATGCGAGCTCCGCGATCACCGATGCGCCGACCATGCCACCGCTGCCCTTGAGCGTATGGAAGGCACGGCGCAGCTCCAGCAGCACGTCCCGGTTGTCCGGGTTGGCACGCCACTCAGGCAGCGTTCTGTCGATCACCTGAATGATTTCGCGCGCATCCTCGACGAAGATTTGCATAATCTCTTCGTCCAGATCTTCCAGGCCAGGAGGCAATTGCGGCGTGGACCGCCCAGGTGCCGGTACCTGCACAGGTACCTGTCCGGAGTGTTCGGGCGCAATATCTCTCTGGCCTGTGCGGGCTCCCGTTCCGGACTCGGATTCGGTCTTGGAATCGGCCCCCAGGTGCTGGCGCACGAGGCCGGAAAGCATTTGTGCCGACTGCTCGAGCGTCTTTCTGATCTCGGCGGAAAACCGCCCCGGATCTGCGCCGACGATTCCAAGCAGGCTGTCCATCTCAGTGCACAGACGCTCAATTCTGTCTTGCGAACGACGCCCAGCCATATGGGCAATCTGACGCAGGTTATCCTGCAAGACGGCCCGGACCCCGGGTTCCGCCGGATCCGCGAGCCAAGATCCAAGGGCTTTCTCCACCTCCGCAACCAGTGTTCCGGCGCTCCCCGCCTGCAACCGTTTGCCTGTTCGTGCCGCATCGAGGTCGCGCCACGCCACGTCCAGCAACGCTTCAAGATTCGGACGCCCACGTTCCAGTCCTTCAACGTAGGCGCCGATCGTGCCGACCGCTACGGCCAGCGCATCCAGCATGGCATTTTCTGCCACTGCGCCAGCGTGCATCTCCTGGACATATTGGCCGGCGGCTGCGGTCAACTGGGCAGCTCGATCCTGAC
>JAJYEK010000021.1 GCA_021785795.1 Pseudomonadota bacterium | reverse complement strand
GAGACACCCCCTGCCCGCCAGACCGCCGCGCGGATTCCTCGGAATCCTCACACTCGCCGCCCTCGTCGGCGTCCCGGCGTGCGGCCAAGTTGCGCCGCCTCCGAGACCCGCCTCGATGCGTGCACCGGCGGACCGGTCCAGGGTGGCAGGGCAATATCTCGTCACCCTGGCACCTGGAACCGGCCCCAAGGTGCTGTCCGCTCTCTACGGCCGCTTCGGAATAAGACGTATCGAGGCGCTCGGCGCAGGTCGCTTCCTGATGGTTCTGGGGCAGGACCCGGGACCGCGGAAAATGGAAGCGCTACGCAGTCAGGACCCGCGGATCAAATCGATCCAGCCGAACTTCATATACCGGGCCGCCCCTTCGGGGCAGGCGCAGTAGCCGCCGCAGCACGCGTCATCCGCCACGGTTGCCGCACCCCGAGGCGGCTTCGGGCCGTCTCACTGCAGAGCGCCCAGGCCTGCTCCGTGCGCCAAACTGGAGGACAGCGGCGCATTGTGGATTACAATAAGCGCGATCAACTGCCTGGAGCGCGAATGTGAGACTCAGCGGCAAAGAATTCAGGTCCTGGGACAACAAGTGTGTGACCCTGCTGGGAATGTCAGGTGTCGGTAAGACGCGTCTCGCGAACACGCTGTGCAAGCGCAACTGGTTCCACTACTCCGCCGACTACCGCATAGGTACGCGCTATCTCGACGAACCGATACTCGATAACATCAAGAGCCAGGCGATGCAGATCTCGTTCCTGCGCGAATTGCTTAGATCCGATTCCATATACATCAGCAACAACATTACGGTCGACAACCTCAAGCCGGTTGCGAGCTTCCTCGGAAAGCTCGGCAACCCGGAGCTCGGTGGCCTGGGTCTCGGGGAATTCAAGCGGCGGCAGGCGTTACATCTGCACGCCGAAATAGCCGCGATGAAGGATGTGCCGGAGTTCATCCGGAAAGCCCGCGAGATCTATGGCTATCAGCACTTCGTCAACGATGCCGGTGGCAGCGTGTGCGAGCTCGATGACGAAGATGCCATACGGACGCTGGCCGAGCATACCCTGATCATCTACATCAAGGCCACCGAACACGATGAACAGGAGCTCATCAGGCGCGCGGAAGAGGATCCCAAGCCCCTGTACTACCGAGAGCAATTCCTGGAGGAGCAGCTTGCCATATATATGCGCGACAACGGCCTGCCGTACGTAGCGCTCATCGATCCAGACCGATTTGTGCGCTGGATGTTCCCGCGCCTGTTCTACGCGCGCGTCCCCCGATACGAGGCTATCGCTGGCGAATACGGATACACCATAACAACGGAGGAGTTGGCTCACGTCAGGGATGATTCCGGCTTCTTGCGGCTGCTGGAGAAAGCCGTGGATAGGCGGTCGTGACCGCATTGTGGGATTATAATAACCGCACTCTTTGCTGCCGGGGCCACCTTTCATGCCGCTCGTTGCCAGTACCGACCTTCCTACCTTTGACCGCCTGAAGCAGGAAGGCGAGAACGTGGTGCCGCGCGAGATCGCGCTGCGTCAGGATATCCGGGAACTGCACATCGGACTTCTCAACATGATGCCGGATGCGGCGCTGGCAGCAACCGAGCGCCAGTTCTTCCGGCTGATCGGGGAGAGCAACCAGATCGCCCAATTCTATATGCATCCCTTCACGGTGGCGGAACTGAGACGCGGGCCAGAGGGCGCCGCCCATGTCGAACGCTACTACGAGAGTTTCGACCAGGTCCGGCGCGACGGGCTAGATGCGCTGATCATAACCGGGGCGAACGTGACCCAGCCGGATCTTTCTCACGAGCCGTTCTGGAAGCCCCTGATCGAAGTAATCGACTGGGCCTACGAAAGCGTAACGTCCACGCTCTGCTCCTGCCTTGCCACCCATGCCGTACTTCAGTTCCGCTACGGACAGAAGCGGCGTCGGCTCGGTTTCAAGCGCTGGGGCGTCTATTCGCATCGCGTTGTCGACCGGCGTCATCCACTTGTGTCGGATGTAAATACGCGCTTTGATGTCCCGCACTCGCGGTTCAACGATGTCAGCCGCGAGCAATTCGAGGCGGCAAGGCTGCACGTGCTGGTCGAGGGTGACGTGCCCGGCGTGCATCTCGCTGTAAGCGAAGATCTGTTTCGCATAGTATTTTTTCAGGGTCATCCGGAATACGATACGATAAGCCTGCTGAAGGAATACAAGCGTGAAATTGGCCGGTTCATCAGAGGCGAACGCGACGACTATCCCCCCTGCCCCGAAAACTACTTCTCCCTCAGAACCCAAGCGGTCCTGGACGAACACCGGGACCAGCTTGCCGCTGCACGCAATAAGGGAATACCGGTTCCGGATCTTCCTGAATCGCTGATCACCAAGACCCTGGACAATACTTGGCACGATACCGGCGAAGCCGTCATCAACAACTGGATGGGCAAGGTCTACCAGATCACCAACAACGACCGCAGGCTGCCATTCATGGAGGGCGTTGATCCGAACAATCCGCTCGGACTACGCAAATAGCCATCAGCGCGGCGCGCTGGCACTCAGGGCGCAACCCGGTCCACGTTCATCTGCAACCAGAGCTCAAGGAACGCCAGATGCCGCAGCGGCGCCCCGCCGATAGGCGTGAGCTTCGCTTCCGGCGCCGCCAGCAGGCCTTCCACGGATGACCGGTCGAACAGACCGCGCCGGCGACATGCTTCGGAGTTAAGTACGTCGCGCATGAAATCCAGGAAGTTGCCGCGCAGGCTCGTGAGCGCCGGCATCGGGAAATAGCCTTTAGGGCGGTCGATCACGGCGTCCGGGATGAGGCCACGGGCAACCGCCTTGAGCGGATATTTGCCGCCGTCCCGGAGTTTGAGTTCCGCCGGCATCTGCGCCGCCAGCTCCACGAGCTCATGATCGAGCAGCGGCACGCGCGCCTCCAGCCCCCAGGCCATGGTGAGGTTGTCCACACGCTTCAGCGGATCATCCACTAGAAGCGTCGTTACGTCCAACCTCAACACCCGGTCCAGAAACGACTCCGCTCCCGGCTCCGCGAAGCGCTCCTCGATGAAAGCCGAGGTGTAATCGGGACCGCGATAGCGTGGTGCTACCACAGCGCTGAACTCTGCATGGCTGCGGTCAAAATAGTGGGCGCGAAAGCGCTCCAGTTCACTGCCCGATTCCGCTTGCATGCGCGGATACCAGTAATACCCAGCAAAGGCCTCGTCGGCGCCCTGTCCGGACAGGACCACCTTGATTTCCCGCGCCGCGCGCTCGGCCAGCAGATAGAAGGCAGCCACATCCTGGCTCACCATCGGCTCGGCCATGGCGGCGACCGTGTCGGGCAGCGCTTCTAGCAGCTGGTCATTGGTCAGCAGGTAGCGGTGATGGCGGGTCCGAAATCGCTCGGCGACAACGTCGGAATACTCGAACTCATCGGCCCGTTCGCTGCCGGACATCTCAAAGCCGATGGAGAAGGTCGGTATGTCCTTGACCCCGGCGGCATCCAGGAGTCCGACCAGCAAGCTCGAATCGAGACCGCCGGAGAGCAGCACACCTACCGGGGTGTCGGCGGCCCCGAATTGGCGCTGCACCGCCCGGGCGAGCGCGCCACGAACGAGATCTACCCAGTCGGCAGCGGGGCGGTCATCGGTCGGATGCAGGGCGCGTAGCTCCCAGTATCGGCGCTCGTGCTGCCCACCATCCGCGGTGACCCGCATGGTCGTGGCCGGCGCGAGCTTGCGGATTCCACGCACAATGGTGCGTGGCGCAGGGACCACGCCATGCAGCGTAAGCTGGAAGTGGAGCGCGACCGGATCCACGGCGGTGTCAACACCACCAGCAGCGAGCAGGGCCTGGGTATTCGAGGCAAAGCGGAAACGGGACCGGTCGACCGAATAGTACAGGGGCTTGATTCCGAGCCGGTCTCGTGCCAAAAACAGCTCGCGCTTATGGGCATCCCATACCACGAATGCGAACATGCCGTTCAAATGTTCGACACAGTGCTCGCCCCAGGCATGGTACGCCTTCAGTATCACCTCGGTATCACCGCTGGAGAAGAAGTGATAGCCGAGCCCGATGAGTTCGGAACGAAGCTCGCGGTAGTTGTATATCGTTCCGTTGAACACGAGGCAGAGCTTGAGTTCGCTGTCTACCATCGGCTGATCGGAACCCTCCGACAGATCGATGATCGCCAGCCGCCGGTGGCCGAAAGCAACCGGTCCGTCGGCGTGCGCGCCTTCGTGATCCGGTCCGCGGCGCCTGAGTGCCGCCATCATGCGCGCCACAGCCCCAAGATCCGGGTCTGTGCCGTCGAACTTCATTTCTCCGCAGATTCCACACATGCTAAAGCCGTCCGCTTACGGAAGCCGACATTATAGGTGGGGTGAAGCGCCGCGCAATCTGCCATCCGCAGGCCGGTGACACAATCTGACGGGACTCCATACGAAAGTTATGATTCCGGCAATTGCGTTGTCCGCCGGCCTAATCACCGACCGGCGTCAGGTCCGAGAAGCTACGCTACAGCGCCATGTGGAATACGGCCCGGCCCGGCGTCAGTGTCCATGGTCTCTCATTGCGCGCTTGAAAGCTCTGCTCCCAGCCCTGGCGGCAGCACCGATGGCTTTGCCGGTTTTCTTGGCGTCATGAACGATGACCCTTCCTACCTTCTTTGCGCCGTGACCGACCTCATGGGCTGCTTCACTGGTTGCGTGACCAAACTGCTTCGCGGCATGCTTCAGGCTTTCCCCGGACGCAAACGCGCGCGGTGAGCCAGCGCTGATGATTAATGCTGCCGCGAACGCACAAGCCAGCAGCTTGGCAATAGCGCCACCGGAAATTGCTTTGAATTTCATCGACTTCACTCCTATTAGTTTCTGTTTCTAGATTTCCCGTCCACCGCAACCGGTCGGATGAACCCCTCTACGGTTTGGAGACATATGCGTTGTCGCTGATGTAAAACCGCAACAGACGCCTCGCCCACGGTCCGGCATAATCGACACCGATTCGCGGTCTATTGACGATCCGCATGGGTGCTGATCGGGAGGCAACAGCGATATGGAAATCCTCGCTTACCAGGTCATGGGCGTTCAGGCGCCGGTCGATACCCATGGCCCGGCACAACAGACCAGGTCCCTGCGTGCGGCCGGCTACGTTTTCCACCGGCTCGATGGCGCGCAACAGTACAGCGGAAGCGTGGCCGGCGGGTTCGGTCACGACGTTCATGCAATAGTACATACCGTAAATCATGTAGACATAGGCATGGCCAGGGGGGCCGAACATTACCTTTGTCCGCTCGGTCAGCCCCTTGGCCGAATGCGCCGCAAGGTCGTGCGGGCCCAGATAGGCCTCGACTTCCACGATCCTGCCGACGCGCCGCACTCCGCGCGATACGTGCACGAGATACTTTCCCAGCAGTTCACGGGCAACAACGATTGTGTCTCTCGCATAAAATGCACGGCCGAGTTTTCGCATGGAATTTTATACTAAATCGCGACCGCCTATAATTTCCAGCCCGTTCGCGACTCATCCCCTACCGCTCGTCCTGCGGAAGCGCGCCGGCCAGACCTGCCCGGCCCTGACGGTCGCGCCGCAAACGGACCGGCACCGCAACACGGAGAAGTCCTGCTGCAATAGTGCTCGGGAAAGGCTGCCGGAGATAGATTCGTGGAAAGCGACGTGAATTCGCATTGGACGGTCATCGAAACTGCAATGCCCGTCGTTGATGGAAGTCCCCGCGCAGAATCAAATCCGGCCGGTCGCCTGGTTGGCATAAATTCGGCAACCGAATTTAATTTCGCGCGCTGCCAGACGGATCCGATACCGGCGGCCGGATGCAAATCTTGCCGGGAATTTTGGCAAATATCGCGCAGACGGAGCGATCAGCGGAGCCAGCCGTGACCGGCGTGTCCGGAACAAAAACAGTATCGCTTGTTGAAACCCCATGATGCTATCATAAAAATGTCGATTAACCTGCGGCAGGTGGTCTTGTAGCGGGCGAGGTATCGGTCAGTCACTGACGATACGAGTCCGCCATCGAGATTAGGCCTGTTATGTCGGTGGAAACCGTCCGCAGCAGGAAAGGGGCATCGGCCACGATCGCCGCGTGGCGCGCTGACCCCCGGGCAACGAGAGGGCTGACGGGCATGCTGAGCTTGAAAGATAAGATAGTGGTCATTACCGGAGCGGTCGGGAATCTGGGCCGGGCCGTGGCAAGGTGCGTACAGGTATTGGATGGTCGCATGGTTCTCGTTGATCGCTCCGGAGACCGGCTGCACGAAGTCTACGGGGACCTGAAGGACGGCGCCACGCATTGGCTTGCGGAAGGGGTCGACATGACCGACCCGAAGGCGGTAAACACCCTGATGGCTGAAGTTCACGGGCGCTTCGGGCGACTGGACGGACTGGTCAACACGGTTGGGGGATTTCGAGGCGGCAAGCCGGTCCACCAGACCGATATCGCAGACTGGGACTGTCTCTACGATATCAACGTGCGAACCGCGCTCAATGCCTGCCGCGCGGCGGTCCCGTACATGCTGCAATCCCATGGAGGCCGCATCGTCAACATAGCAAGTCGCAACGCCTTTCAGGGAGGAGCCAATTACGCTGCCTACAGCGCTGCCAAGGCAGCGGTGCTACGGCTTACGGAAAGCATGGCGGGAGAACTCAGAACGCGGGGCATAACCGTCAATTGCGTCGTGCCGGGAACACTAGACACGCCGCAGAACCGTGACTCCATGCCGAAGGCGGACTTTTCCTCCTGGGTCCCCCCGGCCGATGTCGCTAATGTCATCGCCTTTCTGCTGTCAGACGAGGCACGGTCCGTCACGGGAGCCGCGGTACCAGTGTACGGCCACAGCTAGGTAGTTCCGGGGCCCAGCTCGCCTGCCGGACTTCGGGGCAACCTTCCCGCCCAGCCGGGTGACAAGTCTTCAGGATTCTCGCGGCCCGCAGCTCCGGCACTGCCGCAACCGGAAACACCAGCCTCCGAGCTTTCAGGCCTTCCTGTAGACTTCCGCTCCCTGCCGCACAAACTCCACGGCCTTCTGCTCCATGCCCTTCCTGAGCGCTTCCTGCTCCGGAAGTCCCTGGGCTTTAGCAAAGTCTCGGACTTCCTGTGTAATCTTCATAGAACAGAAGTGTGGACCGCACATGCTGCAGAAATGGGCGAGTTTGGCGCCTTCCTGCGGCAGGGTTTCGTCGTGAAACTCGTGCGCCTTATCGGGATCAAGACTTAGATTGAACTGATCGATCCAGCGGAACTCGAAGCGCGCCTTGGAAAGCGCGTTGTCCCGCAGCTGCGCCCCCGGGAGGCCCTTGGCCAGGTCGGCCGCGTGCGCTGCGATCTTGTACGCAATAATTCCGTCACGCACGTCCTGCTTGTCGGGCAACCCCAAATGTTCCTTGGGAGTGACGTAGCACAGCATCGCCGTGCCGTACCAGCCGATCTGAGCGGCGCCGATAGCGGACGTGATGTGGTCGTAACCGGGCGCGATATCGGTGGTAAGCGGCCCCAGGGTGTAAAAGGGCGCCTCGAAGCATTCCTGCAGCTCCCTGTCCATGTTCTCCTTTATAAGCTGCATCGGAACATGCCCGGGACCCTCTATCATGACCTGCACATCGTGCTGCCATGCAATCCTGGTGAGCTCCCCCAGCGTCTCAAGTTCGGCGAACTGGGCCCGGTCGTTGGCATCCGCAATCGAGCCAGGACGCAGCCCATCGCCAAGCGAAAATGAAACGTCATAGGCTTTCATAATTTCGCAGATCTCTTCGAAGTGCGAATAGAGAAAATTCTCTTGATGATGCGCCAGACACCATTTGGCCAGAATCGACCCGCCGCGCGAAACGATGCCCGTAACCCGATCAGCGGTATGGCGAATATAGCCAAGGCGCACGCCCGCGTGAATGGTGAAATAATCCACGCCCTGCTCGGCCTGTTCGATCAGCGTATCGCGAAACAGGTCCCAGCTGAGTTCTTCGGCTCGGCCGCCGACCTTCTCAAGGACCTGATAGATGGGGACGGTGCCGATCGGCATTGGTGCATTGCGGATGATCCATTCGCGCGTCTCGTGAATGTTCTTGCCGGTGGAAAGATCCATAAGCGTGTCGCCACCCCAGCGCGCCGACCAAACCATCTTCTCCACCTCTTCCTCGATTCCGGAAGTCACGGCGGAGTTGCCAATGTTGGTGTTGATTTTTACATGGAAGTTGCGGCCGATGATCATCGGCTCCAGTTCCGGGTGATTGATATTTGCGGGAATAATGGCCCGGCCACGGGCGACCTCCGAGCGCACAAATTCTGGAGTTATTGTCTCCGCCAGCGCCGCACCGAAACTGGTTCCCGGGTGCTGTCGCATGAGCTCGGCATACCGTGGATCTGCGCGCAACTCCTCAAGCCTCATGGCCTCTCGGATTGCCACATATTCCATCTCCGCAGTGATTATTCCTTGCCGGGCATAGTGCATCTGCGTCACATTTGCGCCGTTCCCGGCGCGCCGTGGCCGGCGGATATGCGCAAACCGCAAGCTGCTCAGCGCCGGGTCACGCAGCCGGGCCCGGCCGTATTCGGACGACGGCTCCGACAGTTCGACCGTGTCGCCGCGTCGCTCGATCCAAGAGGCCCGCAGACCTGGAAGCCCCGCGATCAGATCGATGCGCGCCACGGGGTCGGTGTACGGTCCAGACGTGTCGTATACGGGGATCGGAAGATTTTCCCGGACACCGTCCGCACCGGCGGACGGGGTCTGCATGATCTCGCGCATGCCGACGCGGATATCCGGGTGGCTACCCGCAATATAAATCTTGCGAGAATTCGGATAGGGCCTGGTCGCCTCTTGAGAAAGGCCAGCAGTCCGTTTGAAGAATTCTTGTGGAATGGCGCCCATGGGTTCAGTCCTGTGACCCGGCGGGCTCGGCGAAACGGCGGGGGTAGCGCTTCCCTACGCCGGCACAATCCGGATCAGGTTCAAAGGGTATTTCTCAGCCCGCCACACGGGCACCCCCAGCAAACCCGAAAAGCTATCGGATTCCCAGCCAGATTGCAACTATTCCGGTGGCATTCATGCTTGCGCCGAGCAGGCAAAGTGCTTAGTCTTGTTCGTCCCATTTTCCGGTGTCGTTCAGGGAAATTTCATGCCCGAAGTCAATGTCGATGTGGCACGACAGAACATGGTCGAATCGCAGATCCGCACATGGGAAGTGCTGGATCCGCGCGTGATCGAGCTCCTGGCTCGGGCGCCGCGCGAACAGTTCGTGCCAGAGCGGTTTCACAGCCTGGCCTATGCCGACCTCAGCCTGCCGCTCGGACGGGGTCAGGTGATGATGACACCGAAGCTCGAAGCGCGGCTGCTGCAAGCCCTTGAAGTCGGCCGCAACGACCGGATCCTGGAGATCGGAACGGGAAGCGGCTACATGACCTGGCTGCTCGCTGCCCTCGGCGGCCACGTTTTCAGCGTCGAAATCATACCGGAATTCAAGATGAGGGCAGCGGCGAAACTCGCCGCACTGGGAGTCACAAACGTCACCTTTGAGGTCGGCGACGGATCGCGGGGGTGGGGCCGCCATCAGCCCTATGACGCTATTCTGCTGACCGGTTCAGTGCCCGTCCTGGCGGATGCGTTCCGCAACAGCCTTGCTGTCGGGGGCCGCCTGGTTGCTGTGGTTGGCGAGCCGCCGGTTATGGAAGCGATGCTGGTACGGCGCACCGGACCGGATAGTTTCACCGGGGAGCCTCTGTTCGAGACCGATCTGGCGGCGCTGATCAATGCCTCAGAACCTGAGAAATTCGTATTTTAACCGGTTCAGTGCGGATCAGGACGACACTTTGTGCAGCAGCTGAGCGTGCGGGAGCTCAAGGCCCACCTCGATAAAGAGTCCCAACTACCGCAGTTGCTCGACGTGCGCGAACACTGGGAAGTGCATTTGTGCGCGCTCGCGGGTTCACTCCACATTCCGATGGGCCAGATTCCGGCTCGCCTCTACGAACTCGACAGATCCCGGCAGACCATCGTGATATGCCATCACGGTATACGCAGCCATCAGGTCGCCCGTTTTTTGGAACTGCAGGGCTTTGCAGACGTGTACAACCTGAGCGGCGGCATTGACGCCTGGGCTCGCGAGATCGATCCCGAAATGGCAACATACTGACGGCTGCAGTCCCCGCTATTGCGGATGGTGCTGTCTTTGCCGCGGAAGCTGCGCCCGGACACCGAGGCTGGAAACAAATTAGGGATGCCGGATGGCAGGACCATGACGGCTACCCTATTGATGGCAAGGAACGATAGAATTATCCTGTTGGGATATTCATGAACGCCCGAGGAGTACGGTATGCTGTTTCCACAGACCGCGCCCGGGTTTGACCACCCGCTGGGCATGCTGCAAGCGTGTCACGCACGGATTCTGCGGCAATGCGATACCCTGGTCCGCGTGGCGCAGCATCTCCGCGCCGTGGGCGTGACTGACGAAGCACGCGACGCGGCACACCGAGCGCACCGATACTTTTCAACTTCCGGCAAGCACCATCACGAAGACGAGGAGCAGGACCTGTTTCCGGCGCTGCTTACAGTACGTCCGGAACTGGCAGGCACTATCCTCGAACTCAGAAACGAGCATCGCGAGATGGAGCATCTCTGGATCCGGATAGAACCCAGCCTCGCCAACATCGGGTCGGTAACCGACTTTGCGGCTTTCGCCCACGACATTGCGGAATTCCGCGCGGCTTACATATCCCACATCGAACGCGAAAATGCCAAAATCCTGCCGGCGGCAGAAGTGGCACTTTCGGCTGGACAGATTAGCGAACTGGGGAAACGGATGGCATACCGCCGCGGAGTCAGCCCGTAAGCAATGTTTCAAGCAACGTGAGAGTGCGCTGCAGCGCACCCCGATTCTCCTCTACGACCCTGCGGCCGGATTCCCCGGCGTTGAACCGCAGGTCTGCGTTCGCTAGGTAGGCAGCGACGGCCGAGCCCATCTCGCCGCTATCGCGCACCCGTTTGCCGGCGCCGCGCTCCACCATCAGACGGGCGATTTCTGTGAAATTGAACATATGCGGACCGAACACGACGGCCACGCCCGCCGCTGCCGGTTCAAGCAGATTATGTCCGCCAGTGGGCACCAGGCTTCCACCGACGAACGCCACATCTGCCGCGGCATAAAGGAGCGGCAACTCTCCCATCGTGTCGCCAACCAAAATATCGACGCCGGCCGACAGCACCGCTTCGGGGTCGCTGCGCAAGGCAACTACCATGCCAGTACGGCGACACAGCCGGATTACCTGGGCAAAACGCTCGGGATGTCGGGGAACGAGCACCAACAGCAAGTCCCGGAATCTCTCCCGCAGCCGCTGAAACTGCTCCAGCACCAGTTCATCTTCGCCCTCGCGCGTGCTGGCGGCAATCCATACCGGGCGCTGGGCACCCCATTGGCGCCGCAACGCCTGCGCCTGCTCACGCAGACTGGCCGGCGGACTGATCTCGAACTTCATGCTGCCCGTCACGTGGATGTTCCGGGGATCGGCGCCCAGCGTACGCAGACGCATGGCATCGGCATCGGATTGGGCTGCGAACAGGCTCGCTCGGGAAAGAGTTGTCCGTGTAAATCGGGGAAAGCGCAGGTAGCGGTGCATCGACTTCTCGGACATGCGCACATTGGCGACCACAACCGGAACTCCCCGTGCGGCACAGGCATGGAATAGGTTTGGCCACAGCTCCGTTTCCATAATCAGCGCGATACAGGGCCGGGTGCGTTCAAGAAAACGCGCCATCGCCGACGGCAGATCGTAGGGAAGGTAGCAGTGCACAACACGAGCACCGAACAGCTCCCGCACTTGCGCAGATCCTGTCGGGGTCATGGTGGTAACCAGAATGCAGCGGCCCGGGCAGCGCTGCTCAAGCGCTGCCACGAGCGGAACCGCGGCACGCACTTCTCCAACCGACACCGCATGCACCCATAGCGCTCCTTCCGGAATGCGTGCAACGAATCCGAACCGTTCACTCCACCGGTACCAATAGCCGCGATTGCGGAAGCCGCGCACCAGCAGACGCACGATCACTGCCGGCACCAACAGGTAGAGCAGCAGCGAATAGATTCTTCTTGTCACGTTCATTTCCATACGGCAGCGGAATTCAGCGAGCATTGTACTCGCTACCGCAAACTCTCTCCGTCAGTCATCATGCTTTGGAAAGGCCTTCGCGTCCCCGCCGCGCACGCTCTGCTGAAAGACGCCAGCCCGCGCACCACGCCGGCTTCCCGAACAAAGCCAAGAGATTGTCAGGCGAGCAGCCCGGTGATATCGCTGCAGGCCGCAACAACTGTGCGCACTGCCGGGCGGAAAGCGGAGGGCGGGCCAGACTGGCCCCCGGACCCGGCGGAAGGACAATTGCACATCGTTGCACGCCGAACTTTAAGGTACCAAGCCGGAAGACAGCCAGAGTGGGTCCTATTCGGAATCGCGGCATCTCAGACGAGCAGAAGTCGCGCCGGACGCAAAACTCGAAGGCCCAGGGGCCGAGCAGCGCTGTCGGCCGGTCATTCGTCGGCTTTCAGCACATACACCGCGCCGCAATAGGGGCAGCGGGCTTCACGACTCTCCTCCAGCGGCAGATAGACCCGCGGGTGCGAATTCCACAGACTCATTCCTTCCATAGGGCAATGCAGCGGCAAATCTTCCTCGGTCACCTCATAACGGTTCTGGGCATTAGCCTGTATTTCCCTAGATTTTGGCGCCCGCCGCGGGGCTCCAGTGCCGTGCATATCCGCCATCGCTGCCTCCGTCAGTCGCCCACCATGGCAAGCCACTCTGGAAATTCCGCGCGCCGACCATGCACCTGGTCGAAATAAAGCGCCTGCAGCCGCTCCGTAATCGGGCCGCGGCTGCCGGAACCGATGCTGCGTCCATCGAGCTCGCGGATCGGCGTAACTTCGGCTGCAGTACCCGTAAGAAATGCCTCGTCAGCAATATAGATCTCATCACGCGTAATGCGCTTCTCCCGAACTGGAACGCCGATCTCAGCGGCCAACCTGATGATGGTGTCACGCGTGATGCCGTCCAGGGCAGCAGTCAATTCGGGAGTGAACAGCGTTCCGTCACGCACGATGAACACGTTCTCGCCGCTGCCTTCCGACACAAAGCCCTCGGTATCGAGAAGCAGCGCTTCGTCAGCCCCTGAGGATATCGCCTCGCGCAATGCGAGCATGGAATTCATGTAGTTGCCGTTGGCCTTGGCACGGCACATCGCGATGTTCACGTGATGGCGGTTGAACGAGGATGTGCGAACCCGGATTCCCTTTTTTTGGCCTTCATCACCGAGATAGGCGCCCCAGGTCCAGGCAGCCACAATGACATGAACCTTGAGATTGTCGGCACGTAGGCCCATTCCCTCTGATCCGTAGAAACACATTGGGCGTATATAGGCCGATTCCAGTCCGTTTTCGCGAACTGCGGTGCGCACCGCGGAATCGAGCGTCAGCTTGTCGTAGGGCATTGGCATGGAGAGGATATGTGCCGACCGGAACAGGCGGTCAATGTGCGCGTCCAGGCGAAAAATCGCGGTTCCCCGCGCGGTCTTGTACGCGCGTATCCCCTCGAATATCCCCATGCCGTAGTGAAGAGTATGGGTCAGAACGTGGGTCGTTGCCTCACGCCAGGGAACAAGCTTGCCGTCATACCAGATGACGCCATCACGGTCAGCCATGGACATCTGTTGCTTTCTCCTTCAATTAAGAAGATATTTTCGGATATAACACTCAGCGGGCACGTGGAACCGCCTCCATGTTGGCGCGCCACGCCCGTACGACCTGCTCTGGAAAATCTCCAAGTTCACTGGCTGCAACCAGGGCCTGGCGCTCCTGAAGCCTCAGTTGGTGCTCGACTGACAAATACCTACGGTAAGCCGCGGCGAGCACCGCCGCCTCATCAGCGCCGATAAGACCCGCGCCGGACAAGGCCTCCAGCAGGTGGATGTTGTCCCGATAGCCGGTGAGTTCGGGAAATTCATGTGCCCGCCATAGAACCCAGTATTGCACCATAAATTCTATATCAATCATACCTCCCGGGTCCTGCTTCAGGTCGAACAGCGGCCCCGGCTGTCCGAGCCTGGCGGTGCGCATGCGTGCACGCATCTCGACAATATCTTGCCGCAGCCGATCCGGCTCGCGTTGTAGGCACAGCACCTCTTTGCGTACCGCTTCGAAGGTCCGGCCCAGCTGCTCGCTGCCAGCCGCTGGACGGGCGCGTATCAGCGCCTGATGCTCCCAGGTCCACGCTTCCGTAAGCTGGTAGCGTCTAAACGCGTCCAGATTTGTGGCCAGCAGGCCGCTCCCGCCGCTCGGGCGCAGCCGCATGTCCATCTGGTACAGGATCCCGGCCGCAGTGCGTGTGGTGATGATGTGGATCAGCCGCTGGCCTAGGCGCGTGAAGAAGACCTCGTTGGCCACCACACGGGCGCCATCCGTCACGGCCTCGCCCTGGCAGCCGTCGTACAGGAAGACCATGTCGAGGTCCGATCCGTAGCCGATCTCGCGGCTGCCGAGCTTGCCGTAGGCGATGACGGAAAATCCCGGATGACTGGTCATTTCCGCAGTGCGACACGCCGGTCGGCCGTGCCGCTCGATCAGGTTCGCTTGCGCAAGCGCAAGCGCCTCGGCCAGAACGCAATCTGCGATTTCCGCAAGCTGTGCGCTTACCTGCGCGTCCGCCAGTCCTGCACCCACATCGGCGGCTGCAACACGCAGCACATGTCCATGATGGAATTCCCGCAGGATATTCATCTGTTCTTCCAGATCTTCCGCCGGGCAAGCCGAGAGGCGCGCACGAAGCTCCGCACGCATCGGCGCGGGCGCCAGAGGCGAGTAGAGACTTGCTGGGTCGATAAGTTCATCGAGCAGGATCGGATGCTGGCTGATCCAGCCAGCAATCCAAGCGCTGGCAGCACAAAGCTTGGCCAGCTGTGACAAAGCCATCGGATTTTCCACCAGCAGGGAAAAGTACACCGAGCGGCGCGCAATGGCCTCGATCAGGGTCACAAGCCGCGTCAACGTTGCCTCCGGATCGGCGCTCAGTGCGGCCGCGCCGAGCAACAGCGGCATCAACCGGTCAAGCCGTTCGCGGCCTTCAGCCGATAGCTCATCATATTGTCGGCTCTGTCGAAGACCGCGCAGGATATCCAGAATGGACGGCGCATCGCGGAATCCGGCCTGCATAAGCTGCTGCACCGCAGTCACGCCATCTACCGTCTCGAGCCACACGCCCGCAAGCCCGACGCCTTCCGGAACCGACCCGACCTGGGGCGCAATGAATACCTGCTCGAAATAACCATGCACCCTGGCCATGTGCCGAGAGAGCTCGGCATGAAAATCCACCCAGTCGCCAAACCCCATGGAGACGGATAGCCTGAGCTGCTCCACAGCATCCTGCGGCAACACATGAGTCTGCCGGTCTTCGGCCATCTGCAGACGGTTTTCCGTACGCCGCAGAAACTCGTATGCAGCATCGAGATCTTTCGCGGCCTCGGGTGTGAGGTCACCACGCCGGCCCAGGATCGCCAGAATCTCGCGAATAGGGCGCTGGCGCAGCGCCGCCTCGCGTCCGCCGCGTACCAGCTGAAACGCCTGCCCGATGAATTCGACTTCCCTGATTCCTCCGGGACCGAGCTTTATGTTCTGCTCGATTCCCTTGCGCAGCAGTTCCTGCTCGATCAAGACCTTCAGCGAGCGGATGGCATCGAAGGCGCCATAGTCAAGATAGCGCCGGTATACGAACGGCCGCAGGCGGTCGAGCAGCTCCCCGCCTGCAGTACGGTCGCCTGCGACCTGGCGTGCTTTGATCAGGGCGTAACGCTCCCACTCCCGGCCATGGGCCTGGTAGTACTGTTCCATAGAGTCAAAGGAAAGCGCCAGCGGGCCACTGGAGCCGTGCGGGCGCAATCGCATGTCCACCCGGAACACTCGTCCGCCTACCGTCAGCTCGCCCAGAACATCGATCAGACTGCGCCCCAGGCGCGAGAAAAACTCACTATTACTGAGAGGAAGCTGCCCCGCGACCTCGCCGTCTGCTGTGTAGGCGAAAATGAGATCTATGTCGGACGAGAAATTGAGTTCTTCGCCACCGAGCTTGCCCATGCCAAGCACCACCATCGAAGCCGCTGATCCATCTTCCGCCACGGGCCGACCCATACGCTCGACTGACCAGGCAAACAGTCGCGACAAGGCGGCTTCCAGGCAAGCATCAGCCAATCCGGTGAGTTCGGACATTACCTCCGCGAGCGGAGCCCAACCGGCCAGATCCCGCCAGGCGATGCGCAGCATCTCACGCAAACGAACGGCCCGCAGCGCCACCTTGAGTCCGGCGGGATCCACAGCGCCACCGGCGGCGGCACCGACTCGATCGGCAAAGTCGCGGCTGACATAACGTCGGAACAATTCGCCGCTGCCGGCCAGGTCATGAAACAGGGAGGGACGGGCGAGGCAGGTGCGCGCGACGAACTCGCTCGCAGCCCAGACTCGCGGCAGCGACGCGAAAAGATCTTGCGCATCGCCCGCTTCCGGCGGCAGAGGCCCGGCGTGGTCCCGAAAGTCCGTCCAGTAGTCGCGCACCCGAGACCGAAGAGGCTGCGGAAGGGCAGCGAGTGCGGATTCGACCGTTGCTTCCGAAGGATCGACCATGGCTCACACGAACTTATATACTGGGTAGCAGTTCCTGGCCGCTGGGGTAGCGGCCCGACGATTCCGTCCTCGACCAGGAGGACGCACAGGAGACGAACCATGAATCCGCTTGTCAGCGAAGCCATAGAAGCCTACTGCAGGGAACATTCCGCCGCACCGTCTGCGTTGCTCCAGGAGCTGGAAGCATACACGATTGCCCACTGCGCTCAACCGCAGATGCTTACCGGCCCCTTGGAGGGGGCTTTGTTGCGGCTGCTCGTGCAACTCACCGGAGCGCACCGGATTCTCGAGCTCGGGATGTTCACCGGCTATTCAACCCTCACGATGGCCGAGGCGCTGCCGGAAGACGGCACGATACTATCCTGCGACGTCAACCCGGATACCACCGCCATTGCGCAAACTTTTTTCGGCCGCAGCCCTCACGGCAGAAAGATCGAGGTGCGCCTGGGGCCAGCGCTGGATACGCTTGCGGCGCTGGAGCCGGGACGCGAGTTTGACCTGGTTTTCATAGATGCCGATAAGGAAAATTATCTCAGCTATTACGAGGCAGTCCTGTCTCGGTTGCGGTCCGGCGGTCTGGTGATTGTGGACAACGTGCTGTGGTCTGGCGCGGTCTTGAAACCGGTACAGCGTAGCGATCACGCCATAGTCGCTTTCAATGATCACATACGGCGTGATTGGCGTGTCGAAATTGTCATGATGGCGGTCCGCGACGGCGTGACCCTGGCGCGTAAACGCTGACAGCTCGCCGGCTGCACGCCCACATGTTGCCGTCTTCTGCACAGCCGGGAAATCGCGGCCCCGCCGCCCCCGCGTCCAGCTCAAACCGCTGACCAGCGCATTCGCCAGCAGCGGTGAAGGGGGTCCTCCGGGAATTCGTGCTGACTCGGCCAGGACTTGCGCTGGCAAGAATGCGCCCGTACCAGCGCGCCAAAAAAGAAAGGCCCCGAACCGGGGCCTTTCGGTACTTGCGCTGCAGCGGACGCTTACATCATGCCTTCCATGCCACCCATTCCGCCCATGCCGCCGCCCATGCCGCCGCCAGCCGCAGCCTTTTCTTCCTGCGGCAACTCGGCCACCATAGCCTCGGTGGTGATCATCAGGCCGGCCACGCTCGCGGCATTCTGAAGCGCCGTGCGGGTCACCTTGGTCGGATCCAGGATACCCATGGTCAGCATGTCGCCGTACTCGCCGGTCGCGGCATTGAAGCCATAGCTTCCCTTACCTTCCACAACCTTGTGAAGCACAACCGAGCCTTCACTGCCGGCGTTTTCGACTATCTGACGCAGCGGCTCTTCCATTGCACGCAACGCGATCTGGATGCCGACATCCTGATCATGGTTCTCGCCCTTGGTCTGCCTGGCCGAAACGATTGCGCGCACGAGCGCCACGCCGCCACCGGGGACAACGCCCTCTTCGACTGCTGCGCGGGTTGCATGCAGCGCATCCTCGACACGCGCTTTCTTTTCCTTCATCTCGACTTCGGTCGCAGCACCCACCTTGATCAGGGCGACGCCACCGGCAAGCTTGGCCACCCGTTCCTGCATCTTCTCCTTGTCGTAATCCGAGGTGGCCTCCTCGATCTGGGCCCGGATCTGCTTGACGCGCGCCTCGATGTCCTTGGGATTTCCTGCGCCATCGATGATGGTGGAATTTTCCTTGGTGATCTGGACACGCTTGGCGGAACCCAGAACACTGGTGTCGGCCTTTTCCAGACTCATTCCGAGCTCTTCAGAGATTACGGTGCCACCGGTAAGTATGGCGATATCCTGCAGCATCGCCTTGCGCCGGTCACCGAAACCGGGCGCCTTGACCGCACACACTTTGAGAATGCCGCGGATGTTGTTTACCACCAGCGTTGCAAGAGCCTCGCCCTCAACGTCCTCGGCGATGATCATCAACGGCCGGCCGGCCTTCGCCACGCCTTCGAGAATCGGCAGCAACTCGCGAATGTTGGAGATCTTCTTGTCGTAGATGAGGATGTACGGATTCTCGAGCTCCGTACTCATCGTATCCTGCTTGTTGATGAAGTAGGGAGACAGATAACCCCGGTCAAACTGCATGCCTTCGACAATCTCCAGCTCGTTGTCGAGACCCGAGCCTTCCTCCACCGTAATCACACCCTCTTTGCCCACTTTGTCCATCGCCTCGGCAATGATCTTGCCGATCGATTCGTCGGCGTTGGCGGAAATGGTGCCAACCTGAGCTATTTCCTTGTGGTCGGAACAGGGTTTCGAGAGCTTTTTCAGTGCATCGACCGCGGCGGTTACAGCTTTGTCTATTCCGCGCTTCAGATCCATCGGATTCATGCCGGCAGCGACGGACTTGAGTCCCTCGCGCAGGATCGCCTGGGCTAGCACGGTTGCGGTGGTGGTGCCATCGCCCGCGATGTCTGAGGTCTGCGATGCAACCTCCTTCACCATCTGGGCCCCCATGTTCTCGTACTTATCCTTGAGCTCGATCTCTTTTGCGACCGACACGCCGTCCTTGGTGATCGTCGGCGCACCAAAGGCCTTGTCGAGCACCACGTTTCGTCCCTTCGGACCCAGGGTCACCTTGACCGCATCGGCCAGAATATTCACACCGCGCAGCATGCGAATGCGCGCTGAGTCTCCAAACAATACGTCTTTAGCTGCCATATGCCTTCCTCACTGAGTTCGTAACATGTCCGGGCAAATGAAAATCACTTGCCCTCGACCACACCCATGATGTCTTCTTCGCGCATCACGAGCAGTTCTTCGTCGCCAACCTTCACTTCCGTGCCGGAATACTTGCCGAATAGCACGCGGTCGCCGACTTTTACATCGAGCGGACGCACCTGCCCGTTCTCGAGAATCTTTCCGTTGCCGGCCGCAACGACTTCGCCCTGTATGGGCTTTTCCTTTGCGGTATCGGGAATCACGATGCCACCCGCGGTTTTGCGCTCTTCTTCCAGACGGCGCACGATGACACGGTCATGAAGTGGACGAATTTTCACTGATGCTTCTCCTGGTTTCTTGGCAGATTGTGCAGTCATTGCTCTTCCTCCTGATTTGCCAATGACGGGTCTAACCTTAAAGGCGTTGCGCGACTTTTATTAGCACTCGCCCGAGGTGAGTGCTAATGATAGGGGTTATCAATTCATTGTCAAGTCCCGACGCGGTGCATCCGGCTGCGCCCGATACCGACCAGACCCCGGTCCAGACCTAGACACGGCACACTCCGACAACGAGGCATTCCCGACCTCGAAGATCGGTTTGCCTGTTGTCCGGGCTGGAAAATACGGATCCGGGCGGGAACCGGACCATCCCCGGCTTCGACCCAGCCGGGAGCCCTCTGCCGGAGCAGCCGCGGCGGGCACTCGCGGCGTTGGGGCGGAATATCCAGGCCGACGTTGGCGTCAAATACCAGCGGGTGTTTGCGCCCCGGGGGGGAGTCCGCATGGCCTCCGGGGCGGATGGAGGCAGAATGCAATCAGGAGCCTCCCAAGCCACTATCCGTGGCGGCCTGCCGGGATATCCCGATTCACCCCATTTCAGTGGAACCGCGCGGCTACCGCCAAGGATGGCACCCGGGCTGGCCGCTATCCGATATGCGGGCTCCCACAAAAAAAGGGCGACATGACGTAATGTTATGTCACCCTAACCACACGAACCACACTTTAACACCAAGGAGGAGTCCGAAAAAGCTACGGTGCAGACCCGCTTCGGACAATTCTTGTGACTGCCGGATATTCATCGGAGTTCCCCCCATGACCGAATCCTTCTGCCAGATCGTTGTGACCACTTTGCCGGACGGACCGGCTGCGCAGCGACTGGGCGAAACGCTGGTGCGTGAAGGCCTTGCGGCCTGTGTCAACATATTGCCTGCAGCGCAGTCGATATATACTTGGCACGGCCAGATCGAGACCAACACAGAATACGTCGTTCTCGTCAAATCCCTGGTGTCGCACTACAAGATCATTGAGGAACGGATTCAAGCTTTGCATCCTTACGAACTTCCCGAGATCATCGCGGTCCCAATCGCGGACGGCTTACCCGCTTACCTGGCATGGCTCCATAACCCGGATACTGCTCCATGAAACGACTGGTCTACACTATGCTCGGGGCGTTATTGGCCCTATCCTTGATGCCGTCAGTCCGGGCCAGCTCGTTGCCGGATGGACTGCTCAAACCTGATGCGGCATTCGCGCTCAGCGTGCGCGTACAGAATGCCAACTCCGTAGTCGCGCACTGGAACATCGCCAAGGGCTATTACCTGCATCGCGACAAGTTCCGGTTCGTGGCGCGCAGTGGCGGTATTGGTCTGGGACACCCTGTCTTCCCGACCGCTATCACGGAACATGTCCAACATGTCGGAAATGTCGAGATTTACCGCAATGCAGTAAGCGTATCACTGCCATTGTCACGAACCGATCCGGCGGTCCGTACGCTGATCCTGCGGGTGACCGCCCAGGGCTGCTCCGATATCGGCATATGCTATCCTCCGATCGTCAAGACTGTGGCACTTACCCTTCCTGCCGTTTCCGCGGCAACGACACCGTCGGCACTGGACGGAACCGATACGCAGTTCCTCAAGCCCGGGCAGGCTTTCCGTTTGAAGGTCGTACAGCACGATGCCCACTCCCTCAGCGCACGCCTCATCATTGCGCCTGGCTATTACCTCTATCGTGACAAAGTTCATTTCAGACTGATGCCGGGCCAGGGTGTGCGTCTGGCGCCCTATGTCCTGCCGCGCGGTTTCGTGAAGGTCGACCCCTTCATTGGCCGCACAGAGATCTACCGGACCCCGGTACGGGTCATCTTGCCCCTTGCCGGCAACGCCAGCCAGGTAGCTTCGCTCCGGCTCAGGGCAAGCTACCAGGGCTGTGCCGAGAAGGGGATTTGCTATCCTCCGGTCACAAAGATTGTTACCGTAGCGATGACAGGGGCCGGCGGGCCGAATGCAACGACATTGGCCGGTGATCTTACGGGCGGGGCACCGGCTCGGCATGCCAGCCTCCGGACTTACGTGATCGCGATGTTGGCGGCTTTTGGGACTGGAATCCTCCTGGCCTTCACCCCCTGCGTCTTGCCCATGATCCCGATTCTCTCGAGCATCATCGTGGGTCAGAGCGACCGTAACGTTACCAAGCTGCGCGCCGGACTGCTGTCGCTCTCCTACGTGCTGGGCACTGCCGCGACCTACACTGCTGCCGGTGCACTGGCCGGAGCAACGGGAATTCAGTTGCAGGCATATTTCCAGAATCCCTATGCGATTGGCCTGTTCAGTGCCATATTCGTTTTATTGGCACTGTCGATGTTCGGATTCTACGAATTGCAGATGCCGGCATTCATCCAGTCGCAGCTGCACCGTCACAGTCAGGAACTGCATAAGAAAAGCGGCCGGTTCCGTGGCGGGGCATTTTTGGGAACGTTCGCATTGGGCCTGCTCTCGGCACTGATTGTAGGTGCCTGCGTGTCGCCCCTGCTCATCTCAGCTCTGGGCATCGCCATTTCCAGTCATGATCCGGCGCTTGGCGCCGCCATCATGTTCTCGATCGCGATGGGGACCGGCGCGGTGCTCATCGTGATCGGCGTAGGCGCCGGCGCCCTTATGCCCAAAGCCGGACCGTGGATGGACCGGGTGAAGCACGTCTTTGGTGTGTTGCTTCTTGGAATTGCCATTTACGTTCTGAGTGCATTGCCACAGGTGCCGGTGCTGCTGCTGTGGGCAGCGCTGCTGATCGTCACCGGAGTATACCTAGGGGCCACGCAGTCCCTGCCGAAGGATGCGGGCGGATGGCGCTTCCTGTGGAAAGGAATTGGCACGGTCATGCTCATATGGGGCATTGTGGCGCTCCTCGGCGGCCTGAGCGGCCGGCGCGACATACTCAACCCGCTCCCCCCCGAAGGGATTGCGGGCATCACCGCCCGGATCACGGCCGGCAAACAGCCGGGGCCGGCACCGCTGTTCCAGCGCTACTCCCAGCCAAACAAGATTCTGGCAGCTCTGGCCGAGGCGCGGGCCCAAAACAAACCAGTGGTCCTCGATTTTTACGCAACTTGGTGCGTGGACTGCGTGCAACTGGAACGGGGCACTTTTTCCAATTCGCGCGTGCGTGCGGCGCTGCACCCGTTTGTCACGCTGCAGGCTGATGTGACCAACACCGACGCCGCAACACTGGCGCTGAAGCAGCGGTTTGGCGTGCTTGGCCCGCCGGCTGTGTTGTGGTTCGCCCCGGACGGCAAGGAGATGAAGCGTCTGCGCTTCTACGGATACCGCTCCCCGAACCGGTTCCTGGACACGGTACGCCGGGCTGAAGCAGAAATTTCCGGGAAGGGCCCGGGTCCATCACAAACTGGAGCAACCTGATGAAAAAGTTTCTTTTACTGGCGGCGGCCGCCGTGATCGCCGGCGCCGCCGGAATGTGGATCGGGCAGCGCTTTCACCCTCAAACTCTGATCGTCACTCCCGTGCCCCCTGCGACCGTGGCTGGGAATCAGGCGGTCACGTTTTCGCTTCCGGATCTTCGCGGAAACGACCGCAGCATTCAGGACTGGCAGGGCAAGGTCCGTATCGTGAACTTCTGGGCAACCTGGTGCCCGCCGTGTCGTGAGGAGATCCCTGAATTTATCAGAGCCCAAAAACGCTATGGACACGAAGGACTACAGATAATCGGGGTCGCCGTTGACAGGACTTCCCGTGTGACGGCGTTCTACCGGGCGCGGAACATGAACTACCCCGTATTGTTAGGAGAGGGGGCAGGACCGCAGCTGATGGCAAAATATGGTGATGCCGAGGGCGGCCTGCCCTTCAGCATTATCCTCGATCGGCAGGGCCGGATCGTGGCGAGCAAGCTTGGTGCGTTTACGGAATCCGAGCTGACCCAAACCCTGAAACCTCTGCTCAAGTCCTCGTCGTAAGAACGGGGAAGCATCTCGAATATCGGTTTCTCTGCGCGAACTCCGCCGAATTTGCTGGAATCTGTCTTCAACTGGACAATTCCTGCTCATCTGCGTACTATCCTCAGCCCAATCACACCGGTACCGATTGGTTGCGTGCCGTTCCATCCTGACTCGCGGTAGCGGGTATCGATCAGGGGTCTATGGCCGAGATTCTGGTGCTCAATGGTCCGAACCTGAACCTGCTGGGGGTCCGTGAACCCCGGTACTACGGTTCTACCGGTCTTGAGGCGATTAACTCCGAACTGATGCGGATTTCGGATGGAACGGGCCATAATCTGAGCTTTTTCCAGAGCAACGCCGAGCACGAGCTCGTACAGCGTGTCCATCAGGCTATGGAACAGAAGGTGGGGTTTATCCTGCTGAATCCTGCCGCTTTTACCCACACAAGCGTCGCACTACGGGACGCGCTCGCGGCATCCGGCATCCCGTTCATTGAAATTCATCTGTCCAATATTCATGCGCGGGAGCCATTTCGCCACCACTCCTATTTTTCCGACCTCGCCCAGGGTGTCATCAGCGGTCTGGGCGCCCAAGGCTACGAGCTGGCGCTCTCAGCAGCGATCCGGTATTTGAAAAACCAGGACAAACACAGTGGACATACGCAAGATCAAGAAACTCATTGAGATGCTTGAGGAATCCAACCTCTCGGAAATCGAAATCCGGGAAGGCGAGGAGACCATCCGGTTAAGTCGCATGCTGACCGTCATGCCGGCCGCGCCGTCCATGGTTCATGCAGCAGTTCCGACCCCGACGGCATCCGCACCCGCATCGGTGGCCGAAGGTGCCGCCGCGAAGCCTGCGGAGGCTCCCGCTACCCCCTCGGGCCATGTTGTAACTTCGCCGATGGTCGGCAGCTTCTACCGCGCGCCTTCGCCCAACACGGCACCATTCGTGGAAGTTGGCAGCCAGGTCAAGGTGGGCGATACGCTGTGCATCATCGAAGCGATGAAGATGCTCAATCCGATTGAGGCCGACAAGGCGGGAACTATCAAGGCCATCCTCAAGGAAAATGGCCAGCCCGTGGAATACGGCGAACCCCTGTTTGTCATCGAATAATCACCGCTCATTCCGGCAACTCCATGATCGAGAAAGTAGTTATAGCCAATCGCGGCGAGATCGCATTACGCATCCAGCGGGCCTGTCGTGCCCTGGGCATCCGAACCGTTGCGCTTCATTCCGAGGCCGACCGAGACGCCAAGTACGTCAAGCTCGCTGACGAGTCGGTATGCATCGGTCCGCCCGCTGCCCGGGACAGCTACTTGAATATTCCGGCAGTCATCAGCGCCGCGGAAGTCACCGATGCCGTCGCCATCCATCCCGGATACGGTTTCCTTTCCGAAAACGCGGATTTTGCCGAGCGTGTCGAACAGAGCGGGTTCATCTTCATCGGTCCGCGCGCCGAGACTATCCGGCTCATGGGTGACAAGATTTCCGCGATCCGGGCGATGAAAAAAGCTGGCGTACCCTGCGTGCCAGGGTCCGACGGACCGCTTGCCGACGACGACGACGAAAATCTCCGTCTTGCGGCGGATATAGGCTACCCGGTACTCATTAAGGCTACCGGCGGCGGCGGCGGCAAGGGAATGCGCGTGGTCCACAGCGAGGCCGCCCTCCGCAATGCCATATCGCTCACCCGCGCCGAAGCAAAAGCAGCCTTCAACAACGATGTTGTATACATGGAGAAGTATCTGGAGAATCCACGCCACGTGGAATTCCAGGTGCTGGCGGATGAACATGGCAACGCCATTCATCTGGGCGAACGCGACTGTTCCATGCAGCGGCGCCACCAGAAGGTGGTTGAGGAAAGCCCTGCTCCGGGCATTTCGGACAGGGTACGCCAACGCATCGGCGAACGCTGTGCAGACGCCTGCCGCAAGATCGGGTACCGTGGAGCCGGTACCTTCGAATTCCTGTATGAAAACGGCGAGTTCTATTTCATAGAGATGAATACGCGCGTACAGGTCGAACATCCGGTAACCGAAATGGTTACGGGGGTGGATATCGTCCGCGAGCAGCTTCTCATTGCGTCGGGCGAACGCCTGTCATACCGCCAAAGAGACATCACGTGGCATGGACACGCGATTGAATGCCGAATAAACGCTGAGGACCCGCGGACTTTCATGCCTTCGCCGGGGCGCATTACCCAATTTCATCAGCCAGGCGGACCCGGCATCCGGGTCGATTCGCATGTATACAATAACTACGTGGTCCCACCCTATTACGACTCGATGATCGGCAAGCTCATTGCGTACGGAACGAATCGCGAAACCGCCATGGCGCGCATGCGCATCGCGCTCAGCGAGATGGTGATTGACGGAATACGGACAAATATTGCCCTGCATCAGGACATCATGAACGATGCTGCATTTGGAGCAGGTGGAGTAAACATTCACTATCTGGAAAAGAAGCTTGGGCACTGATGGATAGGCGGATTCCGGCAACTAACTCAGTCCGCATCCGGCAACGGACCCAGACGCCGCATCCCGCCGGCAGGAAGCGGCGGTCTTTCCCCGACGAACCCCATTCGCTGAGCTAAAATGTCCTGGCTACGCATCCGGCTGAGGGCTGAACGCGACCAGGCGGACAGCATCTCCGATGCCCTGGAGCAGTGCGGCGCGCTGGCGGTAACACTAGAAGACGCCGGCGACGAGGCCATGTTTGCCCGCCCGGGCAGCGATGAGCCGCGCCTGTGGGCCCAGACCAGCCTGAGCGCCCTGTTACCAGCCGATATGGAGCCATCTCGATTTGCGGCCGACGTGGCAGCACTGCTCGGCGTGCAGACGCCACCCTGGGAGGTCGACCGCGTGCCGGACCAGGACTGGGAACGTGCGTGGATGGACCGGTTCAGGCCGATGCACGTCGGCGGAAACCTGTGGATCTGTCCAAGCTGGTTCGCCCCACCGCCGCCACCCGCGGTGGCGGTCGTCCTCGATCCAGGCCTCGCATTCGGCACGGGCACGCATGCCACGACTTCGCTGTGCCTGGAGTGGCTGGCCACCAACACGCTGGTGGGAACTGAGGTCGTGGATTTCGGTTGCGGTTCCGGCATCCTCGCCATTGCAGCACTGAAGCTCGGCGCACGCAGCGCCTGGGCCGTCGATATCGATCCCGGCGCCCTGACGGTAACCTGCGACAATGCCCAGCGCAATGAGGTAAGCGACCGGCTGACCGCCACATCCCCAAGTTCACTGCCAGCGGACATGGTTGCCGATGTCGTCGTCGCGAACATTCTGGCAGATCCTTTGATCGAGCTCGCGCCCCGACTGGCTACACTGACCCGTGCAGGCGGCATTTTGCTGCTGTCCGGAATGCTGGAGCCGCAGTTGGCCGAAGTCGGACATCGCTATTCCGAAAATTTTGCCATCGAAGCCCGCACCCGCGACGGTTGGGCGTTGCTGGTGTGTCGCAAGCCCGTGCAGGGCGACTGAACATTTCCTTGCCATCGAATCATGTACACCCGCTGCCCGCGATGTCACACCATCTTCAGCCTTTCTGAGGCGGAACGCACGGCCCGGCGAGGCTTGGTCCGGTGCGGACGGTGCGCCACCGTGTTCCAGAGCAACGAGGCGCTGCTGCCGGCGCTGCCTCTCGAGAACGATGCACCCGGCAGCGAACCCGACACGGACAATATCAGCAACGCGGCGGGCTTTACGCCGTCGGAAACCTCCTCCAGCACCGAATTTGCCGAGTTTCCATTGCTCGGCCGTGCCAGACGCCCCCGCACGCGCACGCCATTCTGGATCCTTGGGAACCTGCTGCTGTTGCTTCTTCTTGGTGCACAAGGACTCTATTTTTTTGGAACGGATCTCTCCCGCTGGTACCCGTGGATCGGCCAGGTCGCGACAGACGCGAGGCACTGGCTGGGACTGCAGACAGCGGTCCGAACGGATGCTGGCTCGATTGACCTCGAGCGGGCCCAGATCGCCCTGCACCCGAACATTGCCAATGCGTTGCGCGTCACAGCAACGCTGGTCAACCGCGCTGAGCGCACGCAGCCCTTCCCGCTGCTGGAGGTGACCTTCAGCAACAGCGGCGGCAATATAATCGCAAGGCGTGTCTTCCGCGCCCGCGAATACCTTGGCCAGGCCCGATCGAGTGCCGGTATGCCTCCAAACGTCGCGGTTCCAGTCTCATTCGACGTGCTAAATCCCGGCAACGGTGCAGTGGGTTACGAGATTCAGATTTTTGCCGCTTCGCGGTAGTTGCGGGCCGACAGCGTGCGATCCGGCACCAAATTAACGGGGCTGAGCGCAGTACAGCCGCTATTCGGTTCAGCGCAGACGATGCGCCCGACGACACCCCTTCCCTGCACGCACAATTTATGAGTATTATGCCGCCCTTTCCCTCTGCGACTCGAACAAGACCTCGATGCGACTGGGCCCCTACACTCTCACGAACAATCTAATCGTCGCCCCCATGGCCGGAGTCACCGATCGCCCTTTCCGCCAGCTGTGTCGTAGGCTTGGCGCCGGCATGGCGGTTTCCGAGATGGTTTCCTCCAATTCGCTGCTGTGGGGCAGCGAAAAAACCCTGCGGCGCGCGAACCATGATGGCGAACCGGAACCGAAGTCGGTGCAGCTCGCCGGCGCTGATCCGGCAATGATGGCCGAAGCCGCGCGACACAACGTGGATCGCGGCGCACAGATTATCGATATCAACATGGGTTGCCCGGCCAAGAAGGTGTGCAATGTGCAGGCCGGCTCCGCGCTACTGCGCGATGAGCCGCTCGTCACACGCATTCTTGAGGCGGTTGTGCGCAGCGTGGATGTTCCTGTCTCGCTCAAGATCCGTACCGGCTGGGACCGGGATCATCGAAACGGGGTGCGGATCGCACAGATCGCCGAAGCGGCCGGGGTCCAAGCGCTGGCCGTGCATGGCCGCACCCGCGCCGACGCCTTTCAAGGCGAAGCGGAATACGAAACCATTGCCATCATCAAAGCGGCCGTCCGAATTCCCGTCATCGCCAATGGCGACATCGACTCTCCTCAGAAAGCCCGGTACGTTCTCGAGAAAACCGGCGCTGACGGCATAATGATCGGCCGCGCCGCACAAGGTAGGCCATGGATTTTCCGGGAGATCTCCCACTTTCTGCGTACCGGCACACTTCTGCCCGAACCAAGTCCGGGCGAGATCCGCGATATCCTGCTGGGGCACATCGCGGATCTGTATGGATTCTACGGCGAGCAACTGGGCGTACGCATCGCGCGCAAGCACATATCGTGGTACAGCAAAGGCTTCGTCGGCGGCGGCGCCTTCCGTCATGCAATCAATCAGGCAGAGACAGCGGCCGCACAGCACGACATGATTGAGGAGTTTTTCGCGCGGCAGGCCGATGCCATCGGGCGGACCGCCGGGATCGCCGCATGAAGGAACACCACCGCAAAGGCCCGCTTGCTGCCTGTGTCCGGAACGCCCTGGAACGCTATTTTAACGACCTCGACGGCGAGAAGCCGGGCAGTCTGTACGCCCTGGTCATCAGCGAGATCGAGCGGCCACTGCTGGAAGCGGTCATGCATCACGCACAGAGCAACCAGTGCAAGGCAGCGCGGATGCTTGGAATCAACCGCAATACCTTGCGAAAGAAACTCAAACTATACGGTCTGGAGTGAAAACGGCAGATGACCGCAGAGGAAGCGCGCACGAGCCGGGCTGACCTCTGCGTGCCACAGCACGACGGCTACCGGCATCGCCGGTCTCCTGCCGCAGTTCCGCCAACAACCAGTTACGAGGCAGTATGTCGAACATCAGGCGCGCGCTGATCAGCGTTTCGGAAAAATCGGGAATCGCCGAGTTTGCCCGGTTCCTGCAATCCCGGGGAGTCGAAATCATTTCAACAGGCGGAACTGCCAGGACTCTTGCCGAAAACGGCATCCGAGTCGTAGAGGTTTCCGACTACACCGGCTTTCCGGAGATGCTTGATGGAAGACTCAAGACACTGCATCCCAGAATCCATGGCGGCGTCCTGGCCCAACGTGACCGGCAGGCCCATCTTGAGGCCATGGATGAGCACGGCATCGAACCCATCGACCTGGTTGTTGTCAACCTTTACCCGTTTGAACAGGCCGTGGCACGAAGGGACTGTACACTCAAACAGGCGATCGAGAATATTGATATCGGAGGTCCGACGTTGCTGCGCGCCGCTGCAAAAAATCATGCATTTGTCACGGTCGTGGTGGACCATGCCGACTTCGGCATCGTGACGGCGGAAATGAAGGCGCACGGCGGGGCCGTATCGGATGCGACGCGCTTCGCGCTGGCCGTAAAGGCATTCGAACACACCGCGCGTTATGACGGAGCGATCGCCAATTATCTCGGCACAGTGGAGCCTGGTGGCGTCCGGGCACAGTTTCCCCGCACGTTCAACACCCAGTTCATCAAGGCCCAGGACATGCGTTATGGCGAAAACCCCCACCAGCAAGCGGCCTTTTACCGCGAGCAGGCTCCAGCAGAGGCCTGTATCGCTACTGCCGTACAGCTGCAAGGCAAGGAGCTTTCATTTAATAACATTGCCGACACCGACGCCGCACTCGAATGCGCAAAATCCTTTGATGAGCCGGCCTGCGTCATCGTCAAGCACGCCAACCCCTGCGGAGTGGCGGTAGCCGGTACGCTGCTCGACAGCTACGAGCACGCCTACGCTACGGATCCGACTTCGGCATTCGGCGGCATTATTGCCTTCAACCGCGCGTTGGACGCGGCAACGGCCCAAGCGATCATCGGCCGCCAGTTCGTCGAGGTGATCATCGCTCCATCGGTGATGCCGGAGGCGCGCCCGGTTCTTGCCCAAAAGCAGAATGTACGCGTTCTGGAGTGCGGCGAATGGTCCGATAGGCGGCCCCCCGGCCTCGATTTCAGACGCGTCGCCGGAGGGCTCCTGGTTCAGGAACGCGACAACGCCATCCTTGACCGGGACAGCCTAAAGGTGGTGACGCGACGTGCGCCAACCACCGCAGAGATCACCGATCTCCTGTTCTCGTGGAAGGTCGTCAAGTTCGTGAAGTCCAACGCGATCGTCTACTGTAAGGCCGGCCGGACCCTGGGCGTGGGTGCCGGCCAGATGAGCCGCGTATACAGCGCCCGTATAGCTTCCATCAAGGCCGCGGATGCGGGCCTGGAAATCCGCGGCTCGGTGATGGCTTCCGATGCATTTTTTCCGTTCCGTGACGGCCTGGATCAGGCCGCGGAAGTCGGCGTCACCGCGGTGATTCAGCCCGGCGGCTCCATGCGCGACCAGGAGGTCATTGAGGCGGCCGACCAGCACGGCATCGCCATGGTCTTCACCGGCGTGCGCCACTTCCGGCACTGAAGGCATCCGCGCGCAGCGATATCAAGAGCCCCTGCCGGACGGTCATGAACATCTTCGTCGCCAATTCTGAAATGGAAATCAGGCACTGCTTTTTGGTTATGGCGCAGCTGCGAAACAAGCTGGACGAGAACGAGTTCGTCGGACGTGTTCAAGTTCAGCAGCGCGAAGGCTACCAGCTTGCCTGCCTCGAGGACCGCGGCGAAGTGCGGTCCCTGGCCGGATTCCGACTCATGATGAGGCTGTCGCACGGGAAGATGATGTACGTGGACGACCTGGTTACCGCGGAGGATCACCGATCATGCGGCTACGGCAGCCAGCTATTCGCCTGGCTGGTCCGCTACGCCGCCGCGCAGAACTGCGCTGAATTGCACCTCGACTCCGGCGTACAGCGTTTTGCTGCCCACCGCTTCTATTGTGCCCGAAACATGCACATCTCGGCCCATCATTTCTGCCTGAGCCTGGACCGATAAAAATGAAAGTCCTGATCGTGGGAGGCGGCGGACGCGAGCACGCACTCGCCTGGAAGGCGGCGCAATCGCCGCGGGCGGAAAAGATATTCGTGGCACCTGGGAATGCGGGTACCGGAAGCGAACCCAAGTGCGAGAATGTTGCGATCGCTGCCGACGATATTGACGGGTTGCTGCACTTCGCCATTTCCGCCGGAATCGAACTTACGATCATAGGCCCGGAGACACCGCTGGTGCTCGGCATCGTCGACCGCTTCAGGGAAGCCGGGCTGAGCTGCTTCGGTCCCAGCCGCGCAGCTGCCCAGCTTGAAGGCTCCAAGGTATTTGCGAAGGAATTTCTAGCACGGCATAGCATTCCAACCGCCGCCTACGGCAGCTTTACCGCATTCTCGGAGGCTGAGAATTATATACGGCGCGTTGGCGCCCCGATCGTCGTCAAGGCCGACGGCCTGGCCGCCGGTAAAGGGGTGGTCGTGGCACAGACTACCGATGAGGCGGTGGCGGCGGCCCGCGCCATGTTGGGCGACGGCGCCTTCGGTGATGCCGGCCAACGTGTGGTGGTTGAGGAATTCCTGCCCGGCGAAGAGGCCAGCTTCATAGTGATGGTTGACGGCGAGCATGTGCTGGCGCTTGCAACCTCGCAGGACCACAAACGCCTCCGTGACCAGGACCAGGGACCGAATACGGGGGGCATGGGCGCCTACTCACCGGCGCCGGTAGTCACGCCGCAAATCCACGACCGCATCCTGCGCGAGGTGATCGCGCCGACGGTACGTGGCATGGCCGCCGAAGGTCGTCCCTACACGGGCTTTCTCTACGCTGGCCTCATGATCGGCGCCGACGGCACACCAAAAGTCCTGGAGTACAACTGCCGCTTCGGGGACCCGGAAACCCAGCCGGTGATGATGCGCTTGCGGTCGGACCTGTTGGTGCTGGTGGAGGCCGCCATCGAGGGACGGCTGCATCACGTACAGGCAATGTGGGATTCGCGGGTAGCCCTGGGCGTGGTCATGGCGGCCGACGGCTATCCCGGACCCTACCGCAAGGGCGACGTAATCCACGGCCTCGATGCGGAAACCGGTCCAGCGCAGAAAATCTTCCACGCCGGAACCGTGAGGCTGAACGGACAGGTACTTACCCACGGCGGGCGGGTTCTGTGTGCCACCGCCTTGGGCGAAAGCGTTGCCGAAGCGCAGCAACTTGCCTATGCGCTAGCGCACAGCATCAGCTGGAATGGGGTACAGTACCGCACAGACATAGGACATCGCGCCATCGCCCACGGCCGGTAAGGTCTGCCTCGCCGACCGCGCGGTTCATCTTCTGCTCCCGGCACACCGACACCGGAGCGTTTCCCTGTATAATCTGGCACGGCTATTACGACGATGTTCCAGCGCCGGGAGACAATACAGATGCTCACGCCTTTCGTAGCGGTTTTGATGGGGTCTGATTCTGACCTGCCGACCATGGAGACGACCGCCTCCGTGCTCGCGAAGCTCGGGGTGCCGCATGAATTGAAAATCACCTCTGCCCATCGCACACCGGATGCCACCCACGCGTACGTCAAGGAAGCCGACGCGCGCGGCTGCGCCGTGTTTGTCGCTGCCGCCGGACTGGCTGCCCACCTTGCAGGCACCGTCGCGGCGCTTACCCTAAGGCCGGTGATTGGCGTTCCCATGGAAGGCGGCCCGCTCAATGGAAAAGACGCTCTGCTCTCCACCGTACAGATGCCCGGCGGAGTACCGGTGGCGTGCGTGGCGATTGGTAAGCATGGAGCAAAGAATGCCGCTTATCTGGCGGCACAGATCCTAGCCGTGAGCGACCCGACCCTGGCTGGGCGGCTAGCCGATGAGCGCGCTGCCAACGCGGCCGAAATCATCGCTAAGGACCGGGCGCTACAGCTTAAGCAAGGGAAATAGCGGTGCCAGCAGGGAACCTGCGGCAGGCGGTCGCGGCGATCCGCGCTGGGGGTATCGTGGCCTACGCGACCGAGGCGGTTTTCGGACTGGGCTGCGATCCGCGCAATCGCCGCGCCGTCGATCGGCTGCGGCGGATCAAGCAACGTAGCCTTCGCAAGGGATTTATCCTGATCGCAGCACATCCAGGGCAGCTGGCCCCCTATGTCTGGGCTATTCCGCCGCGCGCGCTCGCGACCTGGCCGGGGCCTCATACCTGGCTGGTGCCGGCGCGTTCCGGGATCGCCTATTCCTGGATAACCGGGCGGTCAAGGTCCATCGCCGTGCGGGTAACGGCCCACCGTCAGGCCGCGGCACTGTGCCGTGCCTGCCGCATGGCTATCGTGTCCACGAGCGCCAATCGCGCGGGCCAGCGGCCGGCGCGCAGCGAGCGCGAGGTGCGGCGCCGGTTCGGTAGTCTCGTCGATTATGTGTTGCCCGGCCGAGTTGGCGGCGCCCGCCGCCCGACTCCCATCCGGGACGCCGTCTCCGGTCGTTTGGTGCGTCCCGGCTAGGCTTGGAGCCAATGCATGGACGGCCGTGATATCGAGAGCGTCAAATACTACCTGCTGGGCTTGCAGGACCGGATCTGCACCGAACTGGCGCGCGTCGACGGTGGATCGCCGTTCCGCGAGGATTCTTGGCAGCGGCCGCAGGGCGGTGGGGGCCGAACGCGCATCCTGTCTGAAGGCGCTGTGTTCGAGCAGGCCGGTGTCGGTTTCTCCCACGTGTATGGCGACCAGCTTCCGCCCTCGGCGAGCGCGCGGCGCCCAGAACTGGCGGGGCGCTCGTTCCAGGTTATGGGGGCGTCGCTTGTGATTCATCCGTGCAACCCCTACGTGCCTACTGCCCACTGCAACGTGCGTTTTTTCGTGGCGGACAGTCCTGGACAACAGCCTCTTTGGTGGTTCGGTGGTGGTTACGACATGACGCCATATTACGGCTTCGAGGAAGACGCCATACACTGGCATAGTGTTGCCCGCGAGACCTGCGCGCCGTTCGGCGCCGACTGGTATCCGCGCTTCAAGCAATGGTGCGACGAGTATTTCTTCATCAGGCACCGCGGCGAGCCGCGCGGTATCGGGGGGATATTTTTCGACGACCTCAACGAACCAGGTTTCGAGCGCAGTTTTGCCTTCGTGCGCTCGGTGGGTGACAGCTTTCTGGCGGCCTACCTGCCGATTGTGGACCGCCGCCGCAATACCGCCTATGGCGGGCGCGAGCGCAATTTCCAGCTCTACCGCCGCGGACGTTATGTCGAATTCAACCTCGTGTACGATCGTGGCACACTGTTCGGCCTCCAATCCGGCGGGCGGACGGAATCGATTCTGATGTCGCTGCCGCCGCTCGCCCGCTGGCAGTATGATTGGCATCCCGAACCCGGAACGGCGGAAGCGCGCCTGTACGAGCTGTTCCTCAAGCCGCGCGACTGGGTCTAGTCGCAACCATGTGCCCGGAGCCCGCAGGCATCGACCGGGCTAAGCCTTTCCTTTTTGCAGGCTATCGCGTAACGAGGTCAGTATGTCTACCGGCAGCGGGAATACGATGGTCGATGTCCTGTCTCCCGCAATGGTCACCAGGGTCTGAAGATAACGCAGCTGCAGAGCCTGCGGGCTCTGACTGATGAGCTGCGCCGCTTGCACTAGCTTTTCCGCCGCCTGGAATTCGCCTTCGGCGCTAATCACCTTAGCGCGCCGCTGCCGTTCGGCTTCGGCTTGCTGCGAAATGGCACGAACCAGGACGCTGTCGATGTCTACGTGTTTGATTTCAACGTTCGCGACCTTGATACCCCAGGCATCGGTTGCGGCATCAAGGATTTTCTGGATGTCGATATTGAGTTTATCGCGCTCGGCCAGCATCTCGTCCAGTTCGTGCTTGCCGAGGACGCTGCGAAGCGTGGTTTGCGCGAGCTGGCTGGTCGCAGCCTGATAATCTTCCACCTGGATGATGGCCCGTTGCGGGTCGATAACCCGGAAATAGACAACGGCGCTCACCTTAACGGAAACATTATCACGCGATATTACGTCCTGTGGCGGCACTTCAAACACGATCGTGCGCAAATCCACCTTTACGAGCTGCTGGATCACGGGGATCACGAGGACCACGCCCGGTCCCTTGACCTTCCAGAACCGCCCGAGCAGAAATACCACACCACGCTCATACTCACGCAGGACACGCAGCGCCGAAAGCAGCAAAACCAGCACCACCAAAACGATGACGATCAAAGACAGGAACTCCATGCTAGTCGACCTCCTCGCCGTATGGTTCCACGATCAGCACCAGACCCTCCATGCCCACCACCTTGACTTTCTGGCCACGGACCAGGGGCTGGTGCGTGTGCGCCTGCCACTCCTCGCCGTGCACCCTTACGCGCCCGTCACTCCTGAACGCAGAAAGTGACTCGCCAACGGCTCCGATCATCTGCTCGCGCCCACTAACCACCGGACGCCTGCGCGCCCTCAGCGCCAGACTGACGATGGTCATGAAAAATGCCGCGCTGAGCAGCGCGACGCCGCTGATCAGCCACCATGACGGACCGAACCCCGGCGCCGCGGTATCCAGCAGCATCACCGAACCCACGACAAATGCGGCGACTCCGCCCAGACCGAGCACACCAAAGCTCGGCATAAACGCCTCGGCCACCATCAGGCCAATGCCCAGCAAAATCAACCCCAATCCTGCAAAACTCACCGGCAAAACCTGAAAGGCGAACAGGGCCAGCAACAGAGATATGACTCCGAGCACGCCCGGGAAAACGAGACCCGGATGCCACATCTCGAAAAACAGGCCGTAGATCCCGAGCAACATCAAAATATAGGCCATGCTGGGGTCAGTGATCACGGAGAGCAGGCGATTTCTCCAGCCGGGTTCGATGCGAACGACGTGCGCGCCGGCGGTATCCAGCAGCACTGAACCGCCCGGAACGCTCACCTCCCGCCCGTTGACCTTGTCGAGCAAATCGGGAACGTTCCGCGCAATCAGGTCGATTACTCGCATCTTGAGCGCTTCCTCTGCGGGCAAGCTCACTGCCCGGCGCACCGCCTCTACCGCCCAGTCCGCATTGCGCCCCCGTAGCTGTGCCAGACTTCGAATGTAGGCGGCAGCATCATTGACGATCTTGCGCGTCTCGGTGCCCGGCGCGCGGACCCCTGCACCTGACTTTCCGCCGTTGCTGCCCTCGGGCGATGCTCCCTTGCCAGACCCCGGCAGCATGCCGATCTCTATGGGCGTTGCGGCACCGAGGTTCGTAGCAGGCGCCATGGCCGCGATGTTGCAGGCATAGAGGATGTAAGTACCGGCACTGGCGGCGCGCGCTCCACTGGGGGCGACAAAGCCGGCAATGGGCACGGGTGAGGCAAGAATGTCGCGGATGATTCGGCGCATCGCCAAGTCCAGACCGCCCGGCGTATCCATGCGCAGCACCACGAGCACGGCATGCAGCGCTCGCGCGCGGGCCAGCCCGCGGTGCACATACTGGCTGGTGGCCGGGCCGATGGACCCGCGAATGTCGAGCTGCACGACGACCCTGTCCGATGCCCGAACAGTCCCCGGGGAAAGGATTGGGAGGGCGACGAACACACACAGGACCAGCAGGCGTGCGCGCGACATGCGATTACATTACCAGCATTGCCCTGGGTTGAGTAGAAAAAGCCCGGGCATCGTGCCGGCGCAAATCGGCGTCCCGGATCAATTCCCGCGGCACTCGGTGCCGCCGCGAGCCTGCGGATGCTGATCGCTCTGTTGACGGCAGGTCAGTCCTGAATTCGTCCCACCCACTTCGACCGCCGCGGAACCGGAGCCCCGCCGCCAGACCTCGCCCGGACAGGCATTGAAGTGCGCGCCGAAATCAACCGATTATCGGCTTCTCCCGGTGCCTGTGGCGGTGCAGCGGGCCGCGCTTCGGCCGCGGTGCTTCGGTTCCGGCAAGTGGCGCCTTCGGAACCTCAGCTTCAATGACCGGCGGCGATTGTTCGCGCGCTGCGCTGACCGGCTTTGCGCCGTCTCGCCGCCGTGGGCGGTCCGCCCCGCGTCCGCGCGTCCGCGCGTCCCGACGGCCCGGATGTTCCCGCCGGCGCGCCGAAAAGCCTGCTGGCTGCACCAGCGCAGGCAGCAGGTCGTCGCTCACGCGCGCGACCGAAATCTTGTGTCCGATGTACTGCTCTATTTCCATTAGCGAAAATGCATACTCTTCGCAGGCGAAGCTGATGGCGTCGCCGCTCGCGCCGGCACGCGCGGTACGCCCGATGCGGTGCACGTAGTCTTCGGAGTCCTGCGGCAGATCAAAATTGAATACGTGACTTACATCCGGAATATGCAGGCCGCGCGCCGCGACGTCGGTCGCGACCAGGATCGGAAGCTTTCCCTCCTGGAATTCGCTCAGCAGCTGCTGACGCTTGGTCTGCGGCACGTCGCCGGAAAGCACTTCAGCGCTGAAGCCGTTCGCCGACAGCCACGCCCGTACCCGCTCCGCCGCACCCTTGGTGTTGGTGAACACTAGGCTGCGCGTCGGGTCCATTTTCCGCAACAGGCCGACAAGCAAAGGAATTTTTTCCTCGTTGGCGGTGTGGTAGATCCGCTCCGTCACCTTGTCCGCGGTAATCCTGTCCGGCTCGATCTTGATGAGCTGCGGATTGTTCATGTGTTCATAGGCAAGCTCAGTGACGCGGTAGGACAAAGTTGCCGAAAACAGCAGGCCCAGACGTTGGTCAGGCGGTGGCATTCGCCGCAGCAGATAACGAATGTCCTTGATGAATCCGAGGTCGAACATGCGGTCTGCTTCATCCAGCACCATGACCTGAACCGCCCCGAGTCCGAAGATGTGCTGCTTGAAATAATCAATCATGCGGCCGGGCGTTCCGATCAGCACGTCCACCCCCTGCTCCAGGGCTCGGCGCTGGGAGTCGTATCCGGTCCCGCCGTAGACCAGGACCAGCCGCAGGCCGGTGTGCGCCCCCAGCAATTCCGCATCTTTGTGAATCTGTATGGCAAGCTCGCGGGTGGGCGCAAGAATCACTACCCGCGGCTGATCAGGGCGCCGGCTCGGGAGCGACGGATGGGTCAGGAGGTGGCTGAATGCGGCCAGCAGGAATGCTGCTGTCTTGCCGGTACCTGTCTGGGCCTGGCCGGCAACATCACGGCCCGCCAGCGCCAGCGGCAGGGCGGCCGCCTGGATAGGGGTGCAGTACTCAAATCCGAGATCGCGGACTCCGCGCAGCAGGGGCTCCGCCAGGCTCAGGTCGGCAAATCTCCGGTCGGTAAGGTGTTGTGTGCTCATCGGAAAGTGTATCAAGGATAACAGGAAATGCTCGCTTTGGGCACTGAAACTTCAGAACTTGGCTTGAAACTGCGGAATTCCCGCTCCATCCTTGCAATCGCAGGGCTAATCCGCTCAAAATATGCGGCTAGTCGTACGGCAATGGAATGTCAGCCACCGTTCGGCCACCCATCCCACAGTCATTTCGGAGATAAGCGACCATGAGTCAGAGCATCAGTCACGTTACGGACAGCTCCTTTGAGCAGGAAGTACTCAAGGCGCCGGGACCGGTTCTGGTCGATTTCTGGGCCGAATGGTGCGGGCCCTGCAAAATGATCGCGCCCGTGCTCGAAGAAATCTCGGGAGAGTACGCAGGAAAGCTCAAGATCACCAAGCTCAACATCGACGAAAATCCCGCGACACCGCCGAAATACGGCATCCGCGGCATTCCGACGCTGATGCTGTTTAAGAACGGCAGCGTGGAAGCCACCAAGGTTGGCGCAGTTTCCAAATCGCAGCTGTCGGCATTCATTGACGGCAACCTTTGACGGCGGCCGAAACAGGTGGTAAGGTGGCTTTCTAAGAATCGAAAAATTCCTTTTTTGAGTTTTCCAATTCCGATTAGTCAGGTCCAAGCTCTTTTTCTTTAACCCATAGGGCTGCCCCGTGGGCAAGCCCGTCCTGTTCCCTCCCTATGTACCCAGCCGCCACCGATCCGACCCAAAGAATTATGAACCTTTCCGAACTGAAGAAGAAACCCGCTACCGAGCTGGTCGACATGGCAACGGCCATGGACCTGGAAGGTGGCAGCCGTCTACGCAAGCAGGATCTGATCTTCGCGCTGCTCAAGGCCCAGGCAAAAAAGGGGGAGGACATCACCGGCGAAGGGGTGGTTGAGATCCTGCAGGACGGGTTCGGGTTCCTGCGGTCGGCCGATAGTTCCTACCTGGCCGGCCCCGACGACATCTATGTTTCTCCATCCCAGATCCGACGCTTCAACCTGCGTACCGGCGACACAGTTAGCGGCACCATCCGACCGCCCAAGGAGTCGGAACGCTACTTTGCGCTGCTCAAGGTAGATCAGGTCAACTACCAGTCTCCGGAGGAAGCCAAGAACAAGGTACTGTTCGAAAACCTGACGCCGCTGCATCCGAATCGCCGGCTCAAGCTCGAACGCGACAGTACGGCGAGCGAAGCCCTTACCGGACGGGTCATCGACTTGATCGCTCCCATAGGTATGGGACAGCGCGGCCTGATCGTCTCGTCGCCCAAGAGCGGCAAGACGGTCATGCTGCAAAATATCGCCCATTCCATTACCGCCAACCATCCCGAATGCGTGCTGATCGTGCTGCTGATCGACGAGCGCCCGGAAGAGGTCACCGAAATGCAACGCTCGGTCCGGGGCGAGGTCATTTCCTCGACGTTCGACGAGCCTGCAACGCGTCACGTACAGGTCGCTGAAATGGTGATCGAGAAGGCTAAACGGCTGGTGGAGCACAAACGGGACGTGGTCATCCTGCTTGATTCGATCACGCGCCTGGCCCGAGCCTACAACACGGTTGTGCCGGCCTCCGGAAAGGTGCTCACCGGCGGCGTCGATGCCAATGCACTACAGCGTCCAAAGCGGTTCTTTGGTGCGGCACGCAACATCGAAGAGGGCGGCAGCCTGACTATCCTGGCAACGGCGCTGATCGAGACCGGCTCCAAGATGGACGACGTCATCTACGAAGAGTTCAAGGGCACGGGCAACATGGAGATCCACCTTGATCGCAGGCTTTCGGAAAAGCGGGTTTACCCGGCCATCAACATCAACCGCTCCGGCACGCGCCGCGAAGAACTGCTGATCGAACCGGCAGAGCTGCAGAAGATGTGGATCCTGCGCAAACTGTTACATCCCATGGACGACATGGAAGCCTCCGAATTCCTGCTCGACAAGATGCGGTCGACCAAGAACAACGCCGAATTCTTTGATTCCATGAAGCGGTGAGCCGGGCTTGCGTCACCCCTGAGTTTTGCTTAAGATGCTCGGCCCTTGGGGTCTTGATTAACCTGCCCGGAGCAAAGGTAAACCCATGAAAGACGGCATACATCCCGAATACAAGGAAATCCAGGTGACCTGCGTCTGCGGCAACGCCTTCACGACCCGCTCCACGCTCGGCCACAACCTGCAGGTTGAAGTCTGCGCTAGCTGCCATCCCTTCTATACCGGCAAGCAGAAGATTGTGGACAGCGCCGGACGGGTGGAGAAATTCCGGCAGAAGTACGGTATGAGCGCGAAGCGCTAGCGGTGGGACTCCTCTTGACGAGCTCCAGGAAGGCGCCCAACGGCGCCTTCTTGCTTTAGGCCGGAGCGATTGCCGGCAAAACCATGCCTGCGACAGGTAGCGGTGGCCCAGGCAGGCCCCGGCAGACCGAATGGCAGGCCAGAGTGGCGCCGGTGCAAATCCTGCGGCGCCTAAATCGGAAACATCATGGATAACGACCTGAAGCAAGCCGCCCTCGACTATCACGCAATGCCCATACCGGGAAAGCTAAGCGTTACCCCGAGCAAACCCTGCGTCTCACAATACGACCTGTCTCTGGCCTACACCCCGGGGGTGGCAGAACCGGTGCGCGAGATTGCCAATGACCCCGAGGCTGCGTTTCGTTACACCAACCGCGGCAACCTGGTTGCGGTCATTACGGATGGCACCGCGGTGCTGGGCCTGGGAAACGTCGGCCCCGCAGCGGCAAAGCCGGTGCTCGAGGGCAAGGCGGTGCTGTTCAAGTACTTCGCGGGCATTGACGTATTCGACATCGAGGTCGCAGCGCGGACGACCGAGGAATTCATCAGCACCGTGGCGTCGATTGCTCCGACATTCGGGGGTATCAACCTTGAGGACATTGCCGCACCTGAATGCTTTGTGATCGAAGAAGCTCTCATTAAACTCCTGGATATCCCGGTTTTTCATGACGACCAGCACGGCACGGCGGTGATCATTGCCGCCGGCATGCTCAACGCTCTCGAGCTTCAGGGCAAAAAGCTGGCGGAAGCACGAATCGTCTGTCTGGGCGCAGGTGCGGCCGGACTCACGTCCATGAGCCTGCTGGAAACCCTCGGTGCGCAGATCGAAAACATGCTGATGGTTGACAGCAAGGGCGTCATCCACAGCGGTCGTGATGACCTGAACGTCTACAAACAGCGTTTTGCGCACCCCACCGACGCACGTAGTCTTGCCGATGCCATGCACGGCGCGGATGTGTTCGTGGGCGTGTCGGCTGCCAACCTGGTTACCCCGGAGATGCTGCGGTCGATGGCTCCAAGGCCCGTCGTGTTCGCCCTGTCCAACCCGGACCCGGAGATCCGCCCCGAAGTTGCACACCGCAGCCGGGATGATCTCATCATGGCCACTGGCAGATCTGATTTTCCGAATCAGATCAATAACGTATTGGGGTTTCCATTTATTTTTCGCGGAGCCCTGGACGTGCGTGCGCGCACCATTAACCGCGCAATGATGATCGCCGCCGTGAAAACGCTTTGCGCCCTGACCCATGAACCGGTGCCGGCCCAGGTGCTCGAAGCCTACAAGCTGGCGAACCTGAGCTACGGGCCCGACTACATCATCCCCAAGCCGCTGGATCCGAGACTGATTCAGGTGGTTCCGCCGGCCGTCGCCCAGGCGGCCCTCGACTCGGGTGTGGCGCGCGCGCCATTCCCCGCCCATTACCGCAAACCGCAGGGCGGGTTAACGCCGTTCCGCCAGGTCGAGAGTGCATCGTCGGAATAGCCCACGCCATCGCAGGTGCGCTCAAGGCTTGAAGCCCGACAGGCGGGAACACAATCCGGATCGCCAGCAGCGTCAGGGCCAGGAACTCTCCCTGCGTTCTTCTTCTCCTATACTAGCAAGTACCTAAGGCGCGAAGCGGAAATGGCCAATAACTCAAGGAGCGGCTCATGGACAAGATCACCATCGTAGGCGCGGGGAGGGTGGGCGAATCCACTGCCCATAATCTCGCCAAGGCGGAGCTGTGCCGGCGGATTGCCCTTATTGACATCAAGGAAGGCATGCCACAAGGCACGGCTCTGGACATACAGGAGTCGGCACCGATCTTCGGATTTGACGCCAAGCTGACCGGGCATAACGAACTCAGCGCCATGTCCGGCTCGGACCTGATCATCATCACCGCCGGCGTGCCGCGCAAGCCGGGAATGTCCCGGTCGGACGTCTTGGATGTCAATGTCCCGGTAATCGCCTCGATTGTCGACGAAGCGGTGCGCTCGGCACCACAGGCGATGATTCTCATGGTAACCAACCCCGTCGACGTGCTGACCTATGTGGCATGGAAGCGCAGCGGCTGGCAACGCAACCGCGTTTTCGGGCTGTCCGGCGTCCTCGATTCGACACGCATGGCCAGTTTTGTAGCGATTGAGACCGGATTTTCGGTCAAAGATATCAGCGCGATGGTACTGGGGGGGCACGGAGACACCATGGTACCGCTGCCCCGGTATACATGCGTCAACGGCATACCCATAAGCCGCTTCCTGGATGCAAAGACCATGACTCGTGTCGTTGAACGCACGCGGCAGGGTGGCGCCGAAATCCTGGCTCTGCGCAAAACCAGCAGCGCCTATGACGCCCCTGCGGCGGCAGTGGCAACAATGGTCGACGCCATTCAGCACGGGCGCCGGCGAATCCTGCCGTGCGTGGCTATCCTCGATGGGGAATACCACCAGCATGGGATATGCATGGGCGTGCCCGTCATCCTGGGCAGCAACGGCATGGAGCAAGTGGTGGAACTGGAACTCAACCAGGATGAATCCGCTCAATTCAGCCGTTCGGCAGAGAACGTCCGCGCGGACCTTGCACGCCTCCAGCTGGGCTGACGCGCCGCCTTCAGGATGGCAGGTTGGAGGTCATGCCTGCGGTAATCGCGAAGCGCATTGCGTCCTGCATCGACATGGACAGCGGCTTGATAGCGGCACGCGGGACGAGCACCATGTGCCCGCCGATCTGGTAACTCAGTGGTATATAAACCGCCACGATATCCTCACTGCTCAGGCCCTGCGGGAATCCCGTGAAGTCTTCGCGGGTAACGAAACCTAGCGCGGTCAGGTTCGTCTGTCCCAGATTCACCAGTACCACATGACTGAAGCCCCGTGTCTGGCCTCCGGAGAAGAAGCCCATGAGGTCGCGGACGGATCCATAAATCACCTTGACCAGCGGGATCCGGCTCAGGATGTCCTCCCCCCAGCCGAACAGACGCCGTACCACGAAGACTCGCATCAGGACACCCAGCATGAATACCAACAAAATTCCCGCGGCCATGCCCATGCCTACGTGATACATGCCATGGGGCAACACCAGCTCGATGCCCGCGCCCAGGATCGATTCTGCCCAGGAGGCCAGCCGTATCAGCACAAAAAGGGTGACGGCAATCGGCAATATTGCCGCCAGTCCGGTGAGAAACGTCTTGCTCAGGCCTTTCATGTCGCGGATCTCCTGGAGTTTATTTTCCGATCGTGCATAGTGTACGCCCTCGCCCATGGCGGCCGGTGGGCAGACTGCCATGCCATCAAGCCATGCCCGCTAGGTCAGCCGTGGGAACCGGCTGTTCAGTTTCTGTGACAATTGTTATTTTCCTTCCTGAAAGGTAAATTTTCCTTTGCGGATCATGCCAATTCGGCACGCTCCGTACAAAATTAGGGGGCTTTCTGACAGCCGGTCCAATACCACCCGACGAATCGGACTGGATCCGCACGCTCCTGGTGCTCGCCAGCACATTGCGCCAGACAACGGACGGTGCGGTCCTGCATGCACAACTGGAGCAGGGCAACCGCCTGCGTGCGGACATCCGCAAGGCGGTCGATCGGGCGTTTATTGCCTTCGTTCATGCCCTGTTGCG
>JAJYEK010000124.1 GCA_021785795.1 Pseudomonadota bacterium | reverse complement strand
TGCGGATTCCGTAGTCATGAAGCGCCAACGCCACGCCGTCGGGTCCCACGCGCACCACGCGGGCGACGAGATGATAATGCTCCAGGTGGTCCCGTTCGGCGAGGGCCAGAATCGCTTCGACCTCGGCCTGCAATGGCAGGCTTTCCGGCGGCATATCGATCAGGGCACCGTCAAGGCTCAGGTTCCGGGTTTTCCAAAGCCCGGCGTCATCGAACCCATGGCTCACGATGACATCCAGGCAGACCGACTTGCGCGCCGCGAACCGCCTTTCCCGGATCATTGCATCCCTTCCTGAGTCTCTGCATCGCTGCGGCAGCGGCCATCCCGGCCGCGGAACATGGATTCACCGGATGGACCGGAATTCGGTCATGGCTTCCGGGGCACAATGGCGGACGTCGTCTGGAACCAGCAAAGACATGGCTTCCCTGCGCCCAATTCAATTAATTACCCCGTCCACGGCCGGGGACCACCGGCAACTCGAACTGTACCGGTTACTGCAACTGTGCCGACCGGCCGGCGACCTCCAGCGGGTCCTTCCGGTTCACATAGAGCAGGTGCGCCAAAGCCGTATAGGTCTGATTGCCGTAGCCACCAAAGCGCAGGGCCACTCCGCTCCTGCCAACCCGCACGATATGTGCAGCAATGTGGTGTCGCTCCTCGACAGCCCCTGATTTCAGCGCCAGGATTGCCTCCACCGTAGCGTTTGGCACGAGATCGTCCTGCGCCATATCGATCAGCGCCCCGTGCAGGCTGAGATTCTTGGTCTTCCAGCGCGCGGAATACTCGAGCTTGTGTGTGATATAGATGTCGAGCGCAATAGCGCGGCGCTCGGTCGCACGTTGTTTGAATGCCACGTCGATCCCCCCCCCAATCCCCGAAAGATACCGCAATCCGTTCGATTCCGCCGACCCGGATGGCCAGTCCCGACACAGCGGAATTCCGACGAGCGCGTCGGCGCCGCCGATCCCCTGTCGACCCGGGGCTGACCTCTCTCTGTAGGTGGCGTATGATCTTCCCTGTGCCGCCAATTTACCGCGACACGATGGCGAGATCAACGGAAATGGCCGAACTTACGGTACACCGCGACATTCTGCCCGCAGAGCCGCTGCGAAAGCGGGTGCCCGAACGCGATTCGGATGGCGGCCCGCTGGCAGACGTGATGGTGCTGCTTCCCGGACTGCGGGACCTGCCCCAGCACCTTCTGCAACGGGCGGTCGCCCAGATCCAAGCCGTGTGCGGATGCTATGCGCATGCGGTCGCGTTTGCCGAACTCAACGTCCGTCTCAATCTGCTATTTGTTTCGGTGAAGCCCATTACCGGCATCCGCAACGAGATCTTCGATGCCCTGCGCGGCTTTCTGCCGCAGGCGAGGCTCGTCTCTCACATCTGATTCGGAAAGGTCCGTCAAATCCTTTCGGATGGCAGCGCACAATGGCGTGCAGTGGCAGGTTCCCCGCGAGTTCACGGTGCCGCCCTCGTTGCACGCCGCCGCCGGCGCCCGGACCGGCTTGCGTGCGGTCTTGCGCCGATGCCGGCATCGGCGAGCGGACTGAGCGATCCGCTTCCGGGATGGGGGCAATGCGCTAGCGCGCGTACAGCAGGTTTATGAGCTGGGTGTAGGTCTCGTCGTCATACCGGCCGAACTTCAGCGCAACGCCGCTTTGCTGGATGCGCATTGCGGTGGCGGGCAGCCGGTGCTCCACCGGATCGCCTTTGTAGTAATACCGGAGCACAAACTCCACGGCGGTTCCCTCCTGCAGGTCGCCGACATCCATTTCCACATACGCTCCGCTCATGCTCATGTCGCGGACCCGCCACGCCCCCGAGTACGTGGTGCCGTAATTGATGATCGCCTCGTAAGGCAGTTCGGCACGCAGACTGGTGCGCAGGTGCGGATCTTTGCTGTGATCACGAACCGGGGGCTTGGGGGGCCAGGCCTGTCCCGAGGACTGCGGCAACGCCCGCCCGATCCACACGGCATCGCTGAGCGTAGCCGCAGGCCGGCCGCCTTGCGTGATTTTTCTTTCCATGCTCACCTCCTCATCCCTTCTGCAGCGTTGGCTCCCTGTTCCGCAGCAATGCGCGACCATGTTCCGGAACACCGCCCTCGCGCCGAACCGGCTGCTGGCATGCCGCTATCCCGGAGCGCTTCGGTCCATTCCGGCCTTCGTCCACCGGCCTTTTTTATAGTGGTCCCGGGCGATATCCCTGACCGAAACTATACTCCGGTCGACGCGGACTGCGAGGGGTCCGCAGCACCTTTTAGCGTGTGGACTGGCCGTTTTGTCCGGGAACGGAATCCGACTGGGGCGTCTCGCGTGCCGTACTTAGATCAAAGGATTTTTTCTCCGCCACGGGCTGTCGCGGAACACCGCAAGGACGCTCACCGGACCGGCACCGGCAATCCCCTCACCTCGGCCTGGAACCTGCCGAACCGATCGCAGTCGAAAAACGGGCCGGAATCGAGGCATTCGGGGTGCACAGTCGTCGGGCCATCGCAGCCGTTGCCGGAAATCGCGGTCATATGCCGCACCTGCCCTGCGATCCGTCCGCACCCCAGCGCCGCGGCGGCTCCGGTGTCGCGCCACAGCAGGCGGCATGGTCCGTTTTGACGGACACCCCGGACTTGGCCCCCCGTACGATTCGGCCAGGCGGCTTCGTACCGACCAGCCACGTCGGCGGTAGTGGCACTGGAGCTAGGGGAATCGACTGCGATGGAGGAACCCGCATGAAGTCTGCTATACTTCCGGCGCAATCGACGGGGAACGTTCCGCTGCAGTCACGGCGGCGCGCATTGAAATTATTACTATTACACGAGCCCCCAGCCGATTTGCCAGCCCGATCGGCAATGGATATTGCCGTGCAGTTCAGTGCAAGGATGCCCGGGAGAGTACAAAAATCATGCAATCCCTCGTGAAATCGGATAGTCTGGCGGAATACGGTCTGACGGCCGCGACGTTTCCTGCGTTTTACAAAAAGATCAACTCGATGCGCTTTCCTATCGCGGTCGAGGAAGTTCTGGAACTGCGGTCTCTTATCAACCACACGGCAGATGCCTTCGAGGAACCCACGGATTCGCAGCAGAACCGCGAGTTCCAGGAATCTCTGCTTGCGGCGATACATTCCTTCGGCATCGAGAACCGGCACCACTGCGAGCGGCTGCTGTGGCTGCTGACGGTAGTTCGCGGGCTCCATTACCAGCACATGATCGAATCGCGCGACGCCGAGCAGCGGCTGCGCGCCGCCCAGGCTGACAACCGAAAGGCACGCTCGCGTTCCGTGCGTTACGGCATCTATGCGCTGCTCGTCACGGCGGCCTGCGCTGTTGACTGGTTCATGACGCTGAGGCCGGGCTGGCCGGTAAAGCTCCTGACGCTGTCATTCGCGGTACTGGCGCTGGATTACTTCCACTCCCTGCCCAGGCTGGATCAAGAACGGGACAGCTACTCCAGGGAGATCAACGAGGTGCTGCGCCAGCGAGTCAACAGCCTCAACTGGAGAACCTTGATCCACAAGCTGTCGCTCATTCTGGGCTACAAGCGGATCAAGGGCATCGAGGTGTTCAGCCACAACGACGGATATGGCGAAATGCACCGGCCGCGCTCTCTTCACTGAGCAACACCCGGCAATTACCGGCTGCTCGAACTCCGTCTGACGCCGGACGAAACCGGCGCGTCACGCCATCGCTGTTGCGCGCCTGCGTGTCCCACTTCAGTCCGGAGGACGGGCATTCAACAACGAAACCGGGTTTTTGCCGCCTTGCAATGTTCTCGAGGGAATCACGACTTTTTATCTGCATGGCGCGCTATGCGCGCCATGCAGTCTCCGGAAGCCGGCGCTATTCGTCGGTCACGCATCCCTCGGACGCGTTCTTCACGGTCTTGATGAATTTGTACAGCGTGCCGCGCTGCACCTTGTAGGGAGGCATCACCCACGCGGCGCGCCGGCTGGCCATTTCCGCTGCGCTGACATCCACCTGCAGCGAATTCGTCTCCGCATCAATCGTGATCTCGTCTCCGTCCCGAACGAGCGCGATCGGACCTCCTTCCTGCGCCTCCGGGACCACGTGGCCAATGATGAAACCGTGCGACCCGCCCGAGAAACGGCCGTCGGTGATCAGCGCGACATCCTTTCCCAGGCCCGCACCCATGATTGCCGAAGTCGGGGTCAGCATTTCCGGCATGCCGGGACCGCCCTTCGGGCCCTCGTAGCGGATCACGACCACATCACCCTTCTGGATCCGGCCCTGCTCCAGGGCCCGCAGCATGTCCTCCTCTGCATCAAAGACCTTGGCTGACCCCTTGAAGCGCAGCCCCTCCTTGCCGGTGATCTTGGCCACGGCACCGCCCGGAGCGAGGTTGCCGCGCAGAATCTGGATATGGCCGGTGCGCTTCAGCGGCCGGTCGAGCGGATGTATCACATCCTGGTCTGCGGCAAACCCGGGAACATCCCTGAGATTCTCCGCCAGACTCCGACCCGTCACGGTCATGCATTCACCATGAAGCATGCCGTTCTCCCACAGGAACTTGAGCACTGCCGGCGTGCCGCCGACCCGGTGCAGGTCTTCCATCACATAACGACCGCTCGGCTTGAGATCGGCAAGAAACGGAACACGATCGCTGACCGCCTGAAAGTCGTCGATCGTCAGCGGTACGTCAACGGTGCGAGCCATGGCAATCAGATGCAGCACCGCGTTGGTGGAACCGCCCAGCGCCATGACGGTCACCATGGCATTCTCGAACGCCGCCCGCGTCATGATGTCGCGCGGCTTTAGGTCCATCTCCAGCAGCTTCTTGATCGCCTTGCCCGCACGCAGACATTCTTCCGTCTTGGCGAGGTCCACTGCCGGCGTCGAGGAGCTGTACGGCAACGACATTCCCAGGGCCTCAATTGCGCAGGCCATGGTATTGGCGGTGTACATGCCGCCGCACGCCCCTGGTCCGGGACAGGCGTGCCGCACGATGTCCTGCCGGGCGGGTTCATCGATCTTGCCGGCTATGAATTCACCATAGCTCTGGAATGCCGAGATGATATCCAGCACCTTGGAGTCGGTGTGCCCGGGCTTGATCGTGCCACCGTAGATCATGAGCGACGGCCGGTTTATGCGCGCCATGCCCATGATGACTCCCGGCATGTTCTTGTCGCAGCCGGGGATGGAGATGTTGGCGTCGTACCACTGCGCGCCCATGACTGTTTCGACGGAATCGGCGATGATCTCGCGAGACTGGAGCGAATAGCTCATGCCCTCGGTACCCATGGAAATGCCGTCGGATACGCCGATGGTGTTGAACCGCAGTCCTACCAGCCCCGCCGCTACCACGCCCTCCTTCACTTTTGCCGCAAGGTCGTTGAGATGCATGTTGCAGGTGTTTCCTTCCCACCACACGCTGGCGATCCCCACTTCCGCCTTGTCCATGTCGTCCCCGGTCATGCCGGTACCGTAGAGCATCGCCTGGGACGCGCCCTGCGACTTCGGCTGGGTAATGCGGGTGCTGTAGCGATTCAGTTTCTGCGCCATGGCTTTCTCCGGACAAGAGGATCGAAAGAGGGCGGATTCTACTCCAAATCCGGCTACTGTTCACCGATAGCGCCGCTGCGCTCAGCGATCGCGGGCTAGGGTCGCGCCGCGATAGAACAGGTAGAGCGCCGCAGCCTGGACCAAGTGATAGAGGGCATCGTGATTGAAGCGCGAGTACAGCGGCCAGCCCACCGCCTCCACGCCCACCCCGGCAAACGATACCAATATTCCGGCGCCGATCCATACGGCCGCGCGCTCGCCGCGCCGCAACCAGGCTTGGATGGAGAGCAGCAGAACCACCAGCATCGCCGAAGCATAGTCGAATACCACATAGCGAAAGCCGTCGTGCCACACCATCCAGTACCCGTACAGCGCGAGCTCGAAGGCAGCGGGTACGATCAGCCAGATCCGGATTCTCGGTCGGCATACACCGAACGCTGTGGCCGACACCATGAAAAATGCGGCCATGCCGACCCACATCACGGCCGTCTTCCACAGCAGCGCCCCCACGTCCGGTCCCGCGGTCCCGCCGTGGAAACCACCGCCCGCTGCCGCCCCGATCGCGGTGGCCAGGAATGCCCCGAACCAGAATCGCGTCGTGCGCTGCCGGAGTTGGCGCTCGCGGCGCCACAGCAGCAGTGCAAGCCATGCGCTCCAGGCCGCCAGCAAATAATCCGTGAACGCTGTCAACGCCTGCGCCGCATACCTGCCGCCCGGATTCGCAGCGCCCTGACCAGTGCCTAGGAAGCGCCGAGCGCTTTGGCCGCCCTCCGCACGTCTTTCTGCTTGACCCACAGGAGCGCGCCGTAGCGACCCTTGCCGGCACAAACCGCATCGATCGCCGTTACGTTGATGCCTGCTTCGGCCAACCGTGCCAGCAGTGCGCCGGCAGCGCCGGGACGATCATCGCCCTGGACCAGAAAGCCGGCTTTCTTTTTCTTGAGCGCCCACCCGGCACGCTTTGCCACTGCCGAGAATGCGCCGGTATCTTCTGGCATGAAATCGAGCTGTCCGCGCGATCCACGCGGGAAACCGGTGAAGCCGAGCAGGTTGACGCGCGCAGCGCGCAGCGTGTCAAGAATCTCTGCCGCCTTCCCGGGCTTGTTGGAAATGCTCATCGCGAAGTAATCGATCCTCCGTGCCTTCTGTGCCATGACCGCCTCCTCTCCGTGTGGTTGTCCGCCGAGCGTGCATTGTAGCGCCCGGCGTTCCGGCGCGGCCAGCACCATCGTTCACTCCGGGGCGCGCAGACCCGAGCGCAGACAGCGACGGGACGCGGCCGACAGCCACGGCGCCGGCTCGCGCTACGCCACGGTCCTGCGGAATGCGCTCGCGATCACGCACGTACCCGGGTTAATATGGGTGCCGCCGACGCACCCCGTCGTCCACGCAGATCCGACACCATGAATCCGCCCCACTTCACCGATTACGAACACGGCATCACCGTGGTCGATGCCGGATACGGCAGGCCGGGCGTGGCTGCGATCCACCTGCTCGTGGAACGCGGCCGGGCCGCGCTTGTCGACAGCGGTACGGTGCATTCGGTCGACGCGGTGATGGAGGTTCTGGAGGCCAAGGGAATCCGTCCGGGCGACGTGGATTATGTGATCCTGACGCACGTGCACCTTGACCACGCAGGCGGCGCCGGTGAATTCATGCGGCGCCTGCCTGAGGCGCGGGCGGTCGTGCATCCACGCGGCGCCCGCCACCTGATCGATCCGGGCAGACTGCTTGCGGGCGTGACCGCGGTCTACGGGGCCGAGGAAACCGCACGCCGCTTTGGGCAGATCGTTCCGATTGCCGCCGGACGTATCGTCGAGGCGCCGGACGAGTTGCGCCTGGATCTCAACGGTCGGGAGCTGCTGTTCCTCGACACTCCCGGGCACGCGCGCCACCACATCTGCGTGTTCGACAGGGTCAGTAACGCGTTCTTCACCGGAGACACCTTTGGCCTATCCTACCGCGAATTCGACACGGAGCGCGGCGAGTTCATCTTCCCAACGACCACACCCGTCCAGTTCGACCCTGAGGCCTTGCATGGCTCGATCCGCCGGCTCATCGGCATGAACCCGGCCCAAATGTTTCTCACCCACTACGGTCGGGTTGGCAATCCCGCCCGCCTGGCGAAAGACCTGCACGAGTGCATCGATGCTTTCACCGCCGTGGCCCGGCAGGCCTCCGGCTCCGGAGCGATCCGTCACGGCCTGATCCGCAAGGGTCTGCAGCACCTGCTGCTCGAACGGCTACGCGAACACGGCTGCCGCCTGGATCGCGGGCACGCGCTGCAACTTCTGGAGATGGACATCGAGCTGAATGCTCAGGGACTCGACGTCTGGCTGGACAGCTTTCAGGAGCACTGACACGGCTTCCACAGCAGGACGGATAGCGGAAGGCGCGGCGCATCGTCCGGCCGGAAAGAGAGGCACTCCGTCATCGGATGGGTCCATAGCTGCCGGACCGGCCACGAGACTGGCACACACCGCCGCTAACCGCGATAATCGGCGGCCCCGGCTACCAAGCGTACTGCGTCATGGAGAAACTGAGACTGTCGAAGCTGATGTCCGAACTGGGCCTGTGCTCGCGCCGCGAGGCGGACCAGTACATCGGGCAGGGCTGGGTCTATGTGGACGGGGAACGGGTCACAGAGCTCGGCACCAAGGTCTCCCGCGGACAACACGTGACGCTCGATCCCCGGGCAGCGGCCAGCCAGCGCCGGAGCGTCACCATCCTGCTCCACAAGCCGGTGGGATATGTCTCGGCGCAACCGGAGAAAGGGTACCCGGCGGCGGTATCCCTGATCCGCGCGCAGACCCGGGACCCCGGGGATCATGCGCCGACCCGCTTCAGCCCGGGCCAGCTGCAGGGACTCGCGCCGGCGGGACGGCTCGATATCGACTCGACCGGACTTCTCGTGTTCACCCAGGATGGTCGGGTGGCGCGCCGGCTCGTAGGCGAGCACAATTCAGTCGAAAAGGAATATCTGGTGCGGGTCGAAGGCCGCCTGAGCGCGGAAGGAATGCGCCTGCTCAATCATGGCCTGTCGCTCGACGGGAAGGCGCTGCGCCCGGCCCGCGTTTCGTGGCAGAATCGCGATCAGCTGCGGTTCATCCTGCAGGAAGGCAAGAAACGCCAGATCCGGCGCATGTGCGAACTGGTAGGGCTCAAGGTGACGGGCCTCAAGCGGGTGCGGATCGGCAGCGTGAGGCTTGGTTCGCTGCCCATCGGAATGTGGCGCTACCTGCGCGCAGATGAGCACTTCTGACGGTCCATCCGCCGCGACGGCAGACGCTCCGTGACGGCAAGAAACAGGTGCCCGTGTATACACTGATCCGACCGCTGCTGTTTTCGCTCGATGCGGAACGCGCCCACGATTTCACACTCGCGGCGCTGCACCAGGCCTATCGCGTTCCCGGGACACAGGCCATGATGCGCGGAATCTACGCGGATCGGGTCCCGTCTATGCCCGTCCATGTCATGGGCTTACGACTGCGCAACCCGCTCGGCCTGGCCGCTGGCCTCGACAAGAACGCGCTCTGCGTGGAGCCGCTGTCAGATTTCGGGTTCGGATTCCTGGAGCTCGGCACCGTCACGCCGCGCGCCCAGCCCGGCAATCCGAAGAAGCGCCTGTTCCGCATTCCGCGGCACGAGGCCATCATCAACCGCATGGGCTTCAACAGCGTCGGCATTGACGCATTTGTTGCGAACCTCGCGCACGCGCACCGGACCTGTGCGCTCGGCATAAACATCGGCAAAAACCGCGACACCCCGGTACACCGGGCACTTGATGACTATCTGCTCGGCCTGCGCGCGGTCTATCCGTTTGCCGACTACGTCACCATAAACATCTCCTCCCCCAACACCCCCGGACTGCGGGCCCTTCAGGAACACGAGGCGCTGGATGCGCTGCTTGCGGCGCTCAAATCGGAACAGGAGACGCTCGCCCGCACGCATGCACGCTACGTGCCGCTCGCCGTGAAGATCGCGCCCGACCTTGCGGACGGGGAGATCGGCGCGATCGCAGGCCTGCTTCTCGAACACCGCATCGATGCGGTGGTCGCCACCAACACCACCGTCAAACGTCCCCAGCTCGACGACGTACCCCTCGCTGCAGAGAGCGGCGGCTTGAGCGGCCGGCCACTGCGGCTGCTCTCCACACAGGTCATACGCGAGCTTCGGCGTGGGGTCTCCGGTCGCATTCCGATAATCGGTGTCGGCGGCATCAGCAGCGCCGACGACGCGTGGGAAAAGATTCTCGCCGGTGCCGATCTGCTGCAGATCTACTCGGCCCTCATCTACAGCGGACCAGCCGTGGTACGCAACATCGTCTGCGGTTTGCGCGCGCGCCTGGCTGCCCTCGGCGCCGAAACCTTTGCGGAAGCCAGGGCGGCACAGGCCAGGAGCGGCCTGCCTGATAGCGGCGCAACGGCAGCCTGACACCACAGTCGCGACGCCGTGATATCATCGCCTGGCGGTTGCGGGCTCGCCCCGCGCAACCGGCAGCCCTATTCTCCGCATCTCGATCCGGCGGCGGACCAGAACGACAGGACGACAGTCATGCCCTACCTCAGCATACAGACGAACCGGCCGGTCGGCACCGCCGAGCAGGTCGACTTCGCACGG
>JAJYEK010000123.1 GCA_021785795.1 Pseudomonadota bacterium | reverse complement strand
TCACCGGCCACTCGCGCCATTCAATTTCACTGTCCGCGTGCGATGATGGCGTCGAGACACTTCAGCGTCTGGCCCTTGTCGGCGGGTTTGACGCTCTTTATCTGCCACAGCCGGGGCCCGCGGCAGTTGGTTTTGCCGTGGAGTCTTTGTGGCAGGCCAGCATCGGCTGGGCAGTGCCGATGGCGGGTACGAACAGGGATTGCATGATACCCGCATAGGGTGCGGCAAGGCGGTTTTGGCGCCCAAACCCTTCGCCGCAGGCAGATATTGGCACGGAAACATCACAGTCTCTTGCTCGCAGTTCCCGCCGGCTAAATGTATCATAACGTTATGAACATGCCGCAGTTTTTCCGCCTTTCCGGCCGAACTCAAAACCGGGTGTACAGGTATGGATCCGCGCTTCGGAATCGCCTTGATGCCGACAACGGGCAAGTTGTGTTGCGTCGGTCCGTGGCCGAAGGCAGGTACGCGGCGAATCGTTGCGCCTGGCTGCAAGGTCCCGGGGCCACGTTACCGCCGTGCGCATGCCGCGGACCGCGGCATGCGGTGCGCGCGCACCGGCGAAGGAAGCCGCACGCGGCGGTGATAGCGGTAGGAAATCTCGTCACAGCGACATGAGGAGTCGGATTTTGGGAAAATTCGTCAAGGTGCTGAAGTATGGGCTCATGGCAGCGGCGGCCCTGGTGCTCGGAATGGCCGCTTACCTGCTCTGGTTCGGAATCACCCCGCTGTCGCCGGCGCGCAAGATCTACGTAGTGCAGCCCGGCACCAGTCTGCATGCCTTCAGCCGCGAGCTCTACGACCAGCATGTCCTGCCGGATCCGAACACCCTGGTGCTGCTGGCCTACCTGCGCGGTGAGAGTCGAAGTCTGAAGGCCGGCGAATATCGCTTCCACCACGGCGTCACGGCGTTCGACATTCTCGAGCAGGTGATCGCCGGAAAGGTGGCTCAGTATCCGTTCACCATCGTTGACGGCTGGACATTCGCCCAGGTCATGCAGTCGCTCGATGCGGCACCGCATCTGCTCCACACCTTGAGCGATCTGACGCCGGCCGAGATCATGGCGAGCCTGGGACATCCCGGGGTTTCGCCAGAAGGGCGGTTCTTCCCGGATACCTATGACTATGCAGCGGGTATGTCCGATCGGATGATCCTGCAGCGCGCCTATCTCAGAATGCAGCGCACGCTGCGGAAGGAATGGGCCGATCGCGACCCGACCGTTCCGCTGAAAACGCCGGGTCAGGCCCTGATCCTGGCTTCCATCATCGAAAAAGAAGCGAGCCTGCCAAGCGAGCGCCGAATCATCGCCGGCGTGTTCGTCAACCGCCTACGGATGGGCATGAGGCTGCAAACCGATCCGACCGTGATCTACGGCATGGGTAGCCGTTACCACGGCAAGATCACGACCGCGGATCTGCACCGCTGGACACCGTACAATACCTACGTCATATCCGGCCTGCCGCCAACGCCGATTGCCATGCCGAGCGAGGATGCGCTGCATGCCGCGCTCAATCCGGCCGACACCAAGGCGCTTTATTTTGTGGCGCGTGGGGATGGCACCCATGCATTTTCCGATACCCTGCAGGGTCAGGATCGGGCCGTCATCAAGTATCAGCTGCACGGCAGAAGTTCACCGCAACCGTTGGCAGTGGAGCGCAAGGCGAGACCGATGCGGCAGGTGCACCGCTCCGGTCCGCTGTCCCGCGTCGGTGACGCCGCGCCATGATCCGGGGGCGGTTCCTCACGCTCGAGGGTATCGAGGGAGCCGGCAAAAGCACGAGCCTGGAGTTCGTCCAGCAGCTGCTGCGGTCCGCCGCAATTCCTCATCTCGTGACACGTGAACCCGGAGGCACTGTTCTTGGCGAGGCATTGCGCGAAATCATGCTGCGCGCAGATCGCACGAACATCTGTGCGGACAGCGAACTGCTGATGATGTTTGCCGCGCGCGCCCAGCACCTCGCTGAACGCATCCGTCCAGCCCTGGATGAGGGCATGTGGGTCGTGTGCGACCGGTTTACCGACGCCACCTATGCCTACCAGGGAGGCGGGCGCGGCATACCCGATGAGCGCATCGGTATTCTCGAGAACTGGGTGCAGGGCGCGCTGCGGCCGGATCTGACACTGCTGTTCGATATTCCGGTCGACCAGGGACTTGCGCGGGCCGGCAGGCGCAGCGTTCCGGACCGCTTCGAGCGCGAAAAGCGGGAGTTCTTCGAACGCGTACGCCGGCACTATCTGGTGGCCGCTGCCCGCGAGCCGGGCCGCATCCGTGTCATCGATGGCGCACACACACCGGGACAGGTCCAGGACGCGATCCGTGCGATCCTGCAGGAATTCCTGCCGTGAATACCGGCGCACGGCTGTATCCGTGGACGCTGGGCCAGGCGCGCCGCATCACGCAGGATACCGAACGCTTGCCGCACGCCCTGCTGCTCGCCGGACCGCGCGGTTTGGGCAAGGCTGCATGCGCTGCCCATGTGGCGCAGGTCCTGTCCTGCGAGCACCCGGACGGCGCCGCACCATCGTCGTGCGGAACCTGCCAGAACTGCCGTCTGCTGGCGGCCGGCACGCATCCCGATGTCCAGTGGGTAGTACCGGCGGAGGAAGGGAAGGCCATCGCCATCGATCAGATCCGGGCGCTGGCGCAATTTCTGCACCTGCGGCCGCATATCGGACAGCGCAAGATCGTCGTCATTTCACCGGCCGAGGCGATGAACACCCATGCCGCGAATAGCCTGCTCAAGCTGCTGGAGGAACCGCCACCGGACAGTCTGCTGTTCCTGGTCAGCTCCGATCCGGTACGACTGCCGGCCACCGTGCGCAGCCGCTGCCAGCGGGTGACTTTCCCCCGGCCGGCACGCAGCGAAGCGCTGGCCTGGCTGCGGGCAATCGAGGGATTTCCCGGAGAACAGGCCGAGCTGCTGCTGGAACTGGCCGGCGGCGCGCCGTTGCAGGCTGTGGCGCTGCAACAGGACGGTTTTCTGGCGGTGCGCGGTGAATTGCTGGAGGATATCGAGGCGCTCGGAACCGGGAAGGGAGATCCGGTGTCCTGTGCCGCACGCTGGAAATCGCATGGGGCACGCCGCTGCCTGGAGTGGCTGGAGGGCGGGGTCATGGATCTGATCAGAATCGGCATGGCGCCCGCGCACGGAACCCTGGCGAACCGCGATTCCAGCGAGCGGTTGCATGTGCTGGAAAAGAGGTTAAACTTGAAACAGTTATTCCGTTTTCTTGAGGCGGTTTCCGAGAGCAGGCATCTTCTGGACGGACCCGCTGACGAACTGTTGCTGCTCGAGGACGTGCTGATTCGCTGGAGCAGACTGGCACAGCAGAAATAGCCCATGGCCGAAAACATCAAACCGGTTGCATCTGTCGCACGACCCGGCGTGCTTTCCCTCACTATCAAGGACAAGAACGCTTTGTATGCGGCCTACATGCCGTATGTGAAGGGAGGCGGCATATTCATCCCCAGCTCCAAGGCCTATAAGCTCGGTGACGAGGTATTCATGCTGCTCACGCTGATGGACAGCAAGGAGAAGATCCCCGTGGCGGGCCATGTGATATGGGTTACCCCGGTCGGGGCCCAGGGCAGCCGCGCCGCGGGCATCGGCATCCAGTTCAGCGAAAAGGACTCGGGTACTGCACGCAACAAGATCGAGGCTCTTCTCGCCGGCCAGCTCACTTCGGACAAGCCGACCCATACCATGTAATGCCGATGGCTTTTCTGACGGATTCCCACTGTCATATAACCTTCGAGCCTCTCGCCAGCCAGCTTCCCAGGATTCTGCAGAATGCCCGCGCGAACGCGGTAGGCTGTCTGCTCTGCGTATCGGTGAATCTCGAAGGGTTCCCGCAGGTGCTGCAGGTCGCACACGACCACCCCCAGGTCTACGCCTCGGTTGGCGTCCATCCCGGCGAGATCGAAGGCCAGGACCCGGCGGTCGAGCAGCTCCTTGCCCTGGCCGACGACGCGCGTGTCGTGGCGATCGGCGAGACCGGACTGGACTACTATCGGTCGGCCGGTAACGAAGCGCGCCAGCAGGACCGCTTCCGCCGGCATATCCGCGCCGCCCGCGAATGCGGCAAGCCGCTGATCATTCACACACGTGAAGCGGCGGCCGACACGTTGCGTATTTTGCGGGAGGAGGGCGCGGAGCGGGTCGGAGGTGTCATGCACTGTTTTACCGAGGACTGGGATACGGCGAGCGCCGCCCTGGATCTGGGCTTTTACATCTCCTTCTCCGGCATCCTGACTTTCAAGAACGCCGACGCCCTGCGCGCTGTCGCCGTGCGCGTTCCGGAAGACCGGCTGCTGGTCGAAACCGATGCCCCCTATCTTGCTCCGGTGCCCTTCCGTGGTCAGGCGAACGAGCCGGCCTATGTGCGACATGTTGCCGAACGGCTCGCCACATTGCGCGACCTGAGCCTGGAGCAGATCAGCGACGTCACCACCGACAATTTCTTCAGGCTGTTTACCGCTGCCCGAATGCCCGACGGACCCTCGCTGCAGCCGGCTCAGTCCTGAGCGGCGTGGATCCGTTTTCCCCGGACCCGGCCGCGGCGCATTTCGCGGGCGGAGGTTCGCCGGCGCGCGCGGGCTCCCGAAACAGTCCGGCCCGCACCAGCCACGCGGTCTTGTCGAGCACCGTCAGGGCTTCATCTATGATCTCGCGAGTCCTGCCTTCCCTCGTTGCCGCGATGATCTGCCGCGCGCCAACGCTCAGACGCAGGGCGCTCAACGGTGTGGTGCCATCGCTTCCGCATGCGACCGGCTGACCGAGCTGGCAGCGCAATCCGGCGGCTTTCTCCTCGGCGCATGATCGGGGCAGATCCGGTCGATCGGTCAGGCGGGTCCTGATCAGCCGGTATACCGCCTGGGTTTCTTCCGGACCCAGGAACGCAGTGCCGGCACGGACTCCACTGCAGCGCAGCAGGAAGGGAAAGATGGTGGGGATGCTGTCCCAGCCATCCGTCCCCGCGAGCGGCCGGCGGTCGATGTCCGGCACCGGCACCGCCCGGAACAGCGGATCGTCCGCCAGCCGGCCGGCAATTGCCGTGGCGAAGGTGCGCAGGAAGGTTCGGATCTCGGTTTCCGGCACTGCCCGCAAGGCACGCAGCTCGGCGAGCGCCGCCTCCCAGCGCAGCAACAGTCCGGGATTGGCTGCCTGGTCGAGGGACTCGGCGCCCTCCCAGTTACGGGGCCATTCGGCGCGCGCCGAATAGGCCGACAGCGCCCGGCCGAGAGACCGCTGGCGAAAACGGTCAGCGGCCGACTGCGGGACGAGCAAGGCGCCCGAAAAACTGGGTCCGCCGAGAAATTTGGATCCGGTCAGCGCAACCATGAAGCCCTGTTCCAGATAAGCGCGCACGGTCGATGCAGCGATGCGGAACTGACACGCGTCGACAAGCACATCGATCCTGTCCGGCATGGCGGTACGCAATGCCGCCATGCATGCCGGGCTCGGCGCGAGCATTCCCGTTTTGCTCAGATCATTGAGAATCAGAAGAACACGGCGGCCGCGTGCCGACGCCTGCATCGCATGCTTCTCGACCGCCGCATCGATGTCCTGCAGCGCGAGCGGACTGCCGTCCGCGCGGCGGATGGCGACGTTCGCCACCGGTAGCGCAGCGTCCGGTCCGACCGGACTGTCTTCAGCCACGCGGTCGCCGCGTGCGCTGCGCGAGCTGAAATGGCGGCAGGTGACGGCAGCTGGAACCCCGGCGCCGGTTTCGGCTCCGTCGATCATGATGACCAGCGGTGGCACCGGGCAGCTGGCACGCGCCAGACAGGCTGCAATCAGGTGAATGTCGGTGCCGGAGGCGGCAAATATGATCTCGGCACCAGCGGCGCCGGAAAGCTGTGCCAGCTCCAGGCGCATGCGTTCCAGTTCCCGGACATAGAGCCCGGCGCGCGCGCTGCCCGGCGCGTCGGCGAGCCGGTCGCGGAGACGGTCGGCGGCGTGAAATGCCGGACCGGAAATCACCGATGCCGTCGTGGATCCGAAAGCGGCCATGCCCGGGTCCGGGAACGGCGTGCAGCCATAGCGGTTGGTGCCACTGTACGGATCGAGCGCGATGCGGGCATCCCCGCCTTCGACGAGCAGCTGACCGGTTGCGGGGAAAGCGCGGGTCTGCCGTGGCGGCGAGAGCACTGAGTGCCGGGCTGCTGCGGATGCCCTGTAAAGCACGTTTCTCATCCATCGCTCCGCGGACGGGAGTGCGGCGCGCGCGCCGCCGCCGCGGCAAGCAGTTCGCGGAATGCCTGGAACACCTTGCGCATCGGTGCCTGCTTGTAGGGGAAAATATCGACCGGATCCATTGCGTGCACCACCGCGCTGCTGTCGATCTCGAAAATCAGAAGCTGTCCGTCGGGTGTCTCGGCGCAGTCGATCACGAGATAGTCGAGTCCGATCCGCTCGTTGATGGCACGCAGGGCGGCGCCATGCCGGAGCGCAAACCCGTCGTCGAACTCTTGCATGAAGCGCTCCTCCTCCAGTCGCTTCTCGGCGCTCTGCATCATGCCGGCGTTGATGTAGTGGATCATCCAATGTTCGGACACCGCCATATGGCAGGCGAAGGCACGGCCCTGGATCAGCGCGATCCGGAATTTGCGGAACAGATGATCCTGGCCGCTGTAGTCGAAAAAGCGTGCGATGCAGAAATGCTCCTGCGGCATGCCTTCCAGATAGCCTGGAATCGCTTCGGGACCGTCAATCTTCTCCAGGCCCCGGCCGGCATGCGAGTCGGTCGGGCGTATGATGATGGGGAACCCGCCGTCGCCGAGGATCGTGCTGACATCGAAGGCTCTGCGGGCGATCTGCTGAAGAGCGGCACGCTCAATGCGCACCGATACCGGCGTGACGGCTCCGGGGATGTCGCGCAACAGCGCCGACGCAGCATCGCGCGACAGGCGCGCGATCCGGTCAGGAAGATTGAGCACCGGTCGTGGCCAGTCCTTTAGCGCGTTCACCAGTTCTTTCAGCAGCGGTCTGTTGGTCTCGGACTCACCGATAGCCACGAACAGCAGGTCGTGCTCCGGAATGGTCTCCGGAATCTGCAGGGACGGAGCCAGGTACAGCATGTCCAGCTGCACATCGGAATCCTGGATCAGAAATTCAAGCGGAGTATTCGACATCAGGTCGCCCGGCGCCATGAGTGCCAGCACGCGTATTGCGACCCGGCCATCTTCCGGCGCGATCCGGTACAGCCTGCTCAGGGCCAACGCCTGCTGCTGGGCATTGAGCGCAAGATCCGGTTTTCCGACCAGCTGCAGCATCGTGGCCAGGTCCATGAGGGCATTGGCATCGCCCGGATCCTGCTGGACACGTGCAATGAATCCGGATCCGATCGCGTTCAGATCCTCCCCGGCGCACAACTTCTTCATCAGCGCCGCCATGCCCTGCAACGGTTGATGGATGTGGCGGGTGTCCGTGCCTGCCCGCCTGACTGCCTCATTCATCATGATGCCTCCGGTTGCCGGCGCTGTATCCGCGGCCAATCCTGAGCGTCGCTTCGATGAAGATGTCCATGTCCTCGTCTGCCGTGCGGTGGTTCACGATAGCGGCGCGGATGGCAAGCCGGCCTCCGACTGTCGTGGTCGATGGAGCGGCGATTCCCGATTCCTGCAGGTCAGCAACGATGTTCGCATTCACCGTGTCGGACGCCTCACAGCGGTAGCGGAAGCAGACAATGTTCAGCGATACCGGGGCAAGGAGTTCGAGTTCCGGTTCTGCCTCGATCCTGCCGCCAAGATATCTGGCCCGGGCACAGCAGCCGGAAATGCCCTGGCCAAGGCGGTCTGCGCCATATACGCTGATCGTGAACCAGGTCTTGAGGGCCCGGAAACCGCGCGACAGATCGGGCCCGAAATCACAGGGCCACGGCGATCCGGCAGCCATTCCGCGTTGTCCACGTCCCAGATACGGGGCAGGGGTGGCAAACGTGTCATGATGCAGAGCGCCATCGCGCACCATCACGAATCCCGCGTCATAGGGGACCTGGCCCCATTTGTGGAAATCGAAAGCGATCGAATCCGCGCGCTCTAATCCGGCCAGACGCGGCGCAATATCGGCAGCCAGCATCCCGAGCGCGCCGTATGCCCCATCCACGTGAAACCAGACTCGTTCGCGCTGCGCCACGTCCGCCAGTGCTTCGAGATTGTCTATGGCGCCGACGTCAACGGTCCCGGCAGTTCCAGCGATGAAAAAGGGCGTCAGTCCCGCGCTCCGGTCCTCGGCGATGGCCGCTTCGAGCGCACCGACGTCCATCTGATGCCGGGCGTCCAGGGGGATGCTCCGCAGAGCATCGACCCCGATACCCGAGAGATCGATCGCGCGGGCAAGCGAACTGTGGGCGGATGCCGACGCATAAGCCCGCAGCCGGGCCCCGGCGACGCCGTGTGCACGAACTGCCGGGCCGAGGGCAGCGGTGCGGGCGACCAAAACCGCGATAAAATTGGCCATCGAGGTGCCCGTCACGAACAGTCCGCTTGCGCCGGCGGGAAATCCGAACAGTTCCCGCATCCAGTGCAGTACCTGCCGTTCTAGCGCAATCGGCGCCTGGTCGCGCCCGCCCAGATTGGCATTGAGTCCGGCTGCCAGCATCTCAGCCAGCATGCCCACGGCCGTGCCGCCGCCGTGCACCCAGCCCATGAAGCGCGGGTGCGCATTGCCCAATGCATACGGCAGCACGGACTCCATGAACACCTCGTGAACGCTTTCGAGGTCCGATGGGTGGCGGGGCAGGGGCTGATCGAATCGGCGACGGACCGCTTCGGGAGCCGGCTGCCAGACCGGGCGCTCGCGAATCCTTTCCAGGTAATCCAGCATGTCGTCGAGCATCCGGTGGCCCTGGGCGCGCAGCGCCTCCCAGTCCCGGGGGTCGAGCGATTGTGCACCGTCCGGCTCCGCAGGCGGCTTCGGCTGCGCCAGAATCGGGTCGTCCGCAGCGCCAGAATTCTGGCGTATGCGGCGTTTGTATCTGGGCAGAGGATTTGGCGTTCGCAAGTGACGCAACGTATTCCAGGGTTAACAGAGGTTCAGGGCCGGACAGCGCCTTCCAATACCCCGTGGCTTGCAATTTCTGTTCCGTGCACGGCTATTGAAGGAGGCCGCGGCAGGCCGGATCGGGCCAGAAAGGCATAGAAACCGGTAGCTGACCCAGGCACGGTTGCATTAAACCCATCCCGCTTTGTTGCGGGCTCCGCCACCGTCGGTGCTTGCCGGGGCAATCGGCAGGCGGCTACCCACGAACGCGTGCCGGGAACCCGCCAATAAAAGTGATTGTTGATTTGAACGTACAGCACGGGTTTTTCTGCGATGAACGCGACACCTACGATCCGGCTGCGGGTGACCAGGCGTGGAAACGAACTATAGGGATATGGGGAGGTTTAAAGCTGAACGAGAGTTCGGCAAAAATGGCTGCCATTTCGGGGACGGCAACCCGGAAGATCTTCCGAACGTAACGGTGAGCGGAAAAGGAGGCGCGTGGCCAAGAGCAGGGGCTGCCTCTCCGGTACCTGCACTGCCAAGTAGTGCCAAAGCAGTATTTGCGATATTGATCGGGACCGCCGATCGGTAGGGATGTTGCCTTGGCCTATGACTGAGACCCCTCAAAATTGGCAAGATTCAACTTGAAATATATTTCATAATATATTGTTTATACGTATAAACTATAACGCAATTAGGTCAAGTACCTGTTCCAGTACTTCGGTCCGGTGATAGGCATGCGGCGATAGCCGGATACCGCCGCCGCGCTGTGCGCAGACGACACGCTGCTCCTGCAAGTGCTGAAAGAGCGTTGCAGACGGGATGGTCCGGTGGCGGAAGCTGACAATTCCCGCGTAGCGTCCCGGTTCATTGCGAGTGAGGAGCTCCAGTCTCGGGTTGGCGCTGATGCCCTCCATAAGCAGGCGCGCGTGGCCGAGCACGCGGTGTTCGATCTCGGCCAGGCCGACCTCTTCGAGCAGTTCCAGACTTGCGGCAAATGCATGGATACCCAGCATGTTGGGACTACCGCATTCAAAGCGGCGCGCCGAAGCGGCCGCGCTCCACTCGAGGCGATCAAAATCCTCCGGATGGTCGGTCATGTGCCAGCCATATTCGTGCAACGTAAGCCGCTCGCGCCAGTGGGGGGAGCAGTAGAATACCGCGATGCCCTCGGGTCCGAGCATCCATTTGTG
>JAJYEK010000122.1 GCA_021785795.1 Pseudomonadota bacterium | reverse complement strand
CTGCGCCAGCACAAGGAGGGCGCGCTGATCGTGCACACTGGCCTTTGTCGCCTGGATCTGCGCCTGCGTGGCAGCCGCGCCGACGGCGCTGTCGACGACATTGCCGGCAAGCGTCAGCCGCGCGGCGTCGCGCTCGTCGCGCTGATAGAGCATCTGCGCCCGGCTGCCCTGATAGATCAGGCGGTTGACACCAAAGAAGTCGGGGTAATACGAGACCGCCACATCCCCGGAAAAGAGGGAATAGGTGATGCCGGGGAATCGCCCCCCGAAGGATGCGCCGGAGGTCTTGTTGCGCGAAGCGGAAAGACCCCCGGTCACTTGCGGATAAAAGATGCTGGCATTGACGGCCATATTGGCCTGCGCTTCGCGCAGCTGCGCCTGCGCCTGCGCAATCGTCGGACTGTCTTGCAGTGCCCGCGCAACCAGACGGTCGAGCGCGCGTGACTGCAAAAGGGTCCACCAGCGCACCCGGGCGACCTGCCCGTAACGCAGCCTTTGCGCCGGCGCGCCCCCCGGCACCGCCGCCAGTACCCGGGGCGCGCGGCGGGCCGTGTAGCCGGTGCCGGCCGGCACCGGCGGCAGATGCAAAGGGATGGTGAAACTGCAGCCCGAAAGACCCGCGATCAGGGCGACACCGGTCCCGAGCCGCGTGCCCGTCTGCCACCATCCCCGCGCCGCCTCGTGGTTTTGGGCGCGCCTCCGGCTGCCGCCGCCGCACAGTCTGCCTGCGTTCACGCCATCCATCATGCCCGCCGCAGGCGGCCTGTTCATCCGCACAAAGGCGGTCGCCGGCGCCCCCTGTCCGCCGCGCCGATTGGCAGCCAGACCGCAGCGGCGCATCGCGCCACCAAGCGATCCTTCGCGACGGGATTTTCCGCCAACGTCGCGAGCCGGCGCCTTGCAGGCCGCCTTCCTGCCTGCGCCACCGTGGCCACCGGTACGCCGCTTTCCTTTAGGACCCTAAACCCCGCGCCCGAACGCCTCGTGCGCCCGGTCTTGCGGCAAAGTGCCGGTGACAGCGCCCATCCCGCCCGGGGGATGGGGGGGCAGACACGGCCATAAACCCGTCCGCGTAATATCGTTTCCTGATATGCAGAAATAACAGGGTATTCTGTGCTGAAATACACGCAGGACAGGTATTTCTGGAGTCAAAGAACGGCGAAGAGCTGCCGGGACTGGAACCTCGACCAGGCGATACTTTGCCGCCTTCGGTACGGGACTTCGTGCCGGAAAAGCATGGAGCCTGCTTCACCCGGGACCCGATCTCCCGAGAGCCCGGTCTCTGCGCGATCGTGAATATCTACACCGAAGAAAACAACAATTCGCCGCATCACCCGGTGATGAGGGCGGCGTTGCTGCTCTTTGGCTACCGTCAACCAATCTATTCCTTCCGGCGCACCAGTAAGGCCTGTTGCGAGCGCGCGGACTTCATGGCAGTGACCGCTGGAAATCAACCGGACTTTCGCACCGGGAGCGATTTGTGCAAGCGCCCTCTCGAAGCGCTGGAAGGTTTGTTCGCGCGCGCCTTGAGATGCTGCCAGAAGGCTGGGCTCACCCGCCCCGGGCATGTGGCCCTGGACGGCACCAGAGTCAAAGCCTGCGCGTCTAAGCACAAGGCCGATTGTGCGCTGACTTTCGGTATGCGCGCCCGGGTTGCCCTCGCGCCCTCAATCTCGGCGTGGCTTAGTATCTCGCAGCGAAGCTACGGGGTGCTTGCGGCCGTCCTGCTGGCGGGATGTGCGCCTTCCTCTCGCATCGGAATCTCGCCCGCACATAACGGGACGTGCCGACCTTGCTGGTCGCACGGCCGCTATCCGGGCGAAGTGGCCTCATGCCACCCGCCCGGACCTGTCCCCACAGGGGGCCTGACGGCGCCTCCCGCGGACTACGCGCCTTCGCTTTCCCTGGCGCGCCGCGGATGTTGAGTCCGGTTTGGCGCGGGACTATGCTTTTCGGAAACATCAAAACAGCCGGTATCGCAAAAAAGCCAGGTTGACCGCGTCCTCCAGGTTGACCCCATTCTCATAACAAGGACAAAGCATGCGCAATGGATACCGCTGGATGGGCAGCCTTTTCGTGGCCTTAAGCCTTTTCGTGGCCTTAAGCCTTTTCGGCTGCCAACAGACGACCGTGACCAAAAAGGGCGCTACGCCGGCTATCCCTCCACAGACTGTCGCCGCGGAAAAACCTCTCCCTATTCCCGTTCATCCGTGGATGTGGATGTCGGGGGCCCGTTCCGAAAAAGACCCCCGCGCTTATGGCGCTTATGGCGCCGAAGGGGTGGCCGCCCCCGGCAACACGCCGCCTGCGGTGAGCTTCGCCTCCGCCTGGACAGGCCCCCATGGGAGCCTGTGGCTGCTGGGAGGGCAAGGTCGCCATCTCATGACGCGCGCCGGCCTCTGGAAGTACACGCCCGCCACGGGCCTCTGGACGCGTGTCGGCGGTATCCCCTCGCCCCGCTACGGCGCCGCCGTCTGGGCTCGTGATGGAAGCGTCTGGGTTTTTGGAGGGGGCGGGGTAAGCCCCGGAGGCTCCACCCCCGTACCCCCAACCCTGGATTCGCTCTGGCGGTACACCCCGAAGAGCGGCTGGGTCCGCATTGGGGGCCCCTATGTCAATGCTGTTCAGGATGCCGTCCTGGCGCACAGTGTCCGCGGCACCCGGGGTGTCGCGTCACCCAAGAACTGGCCGGGATCGCTTCGGCAGGCTGCCGCCTGGACGGGGCTTCACGGCCACTTCTGGCTCTTTGGCGGAGAAGGTGAGGGTAACACAAGAAACAGCCTCTGGAAGTATACCCCCGCTACCCATATGTGGACCTGGATGGGGGGGCCCAGTTGGCACTGGCACGAGTGTTGTGGTTGGTCTGCCAAACCCGCCGTCTATGGTACCCGAGGTGTTCCAACACCGGAAAACTGGCCCGGCGCTCGAGATTCCGCTGTCGCTTGGGTGGGGCTTCGCGGCAACCTGTGGCTCTTTGGGGGCTCAAACGACTCTGTCGCCAAAAGCGATCTCTGGAAATATACCCCGAAGACCGGCCTCTGGACCTGGATGGGAGGTTCACGTCATTCCAGCCAGCCGGGCGTGCGGGCTGCCCTCGGGGTTCCGGCACCCACCAACTGGCCGAGAGCAAGATACGATGCCGTTGGATGGACCGGTCCGCATGGGAATCTGTGGCTCTATGGGGGGGGACACATAAGCGATACATTAGAGGCATTCGTCGATTGCCACAGTGTCTGGAAATACACTGTGACTACGGGTCTCTGGACCTGGATGGGCTCGGGCCACCGGGCGGGCAACGAGAAGACGGGTTTCATCGGTCCGCGCGGGGTGCCGACCGATGAAGGGCCAAGCGGCGCGGCCTTTTCCTCGGCATGGACGGGGCTTCACGGCCACTTCTGGGTCTTTGGGGGGCACCGCAATCTGAACGACCTGTGGCGGTACACCCCATAAGCCCCGCATTCCTGCGATGGCGTTTGGGTGTCGCGGTGTATGGAAATTCGGCTGACCACGGGCCCCCTTAGGAATCAGGCATCAATATCGTTTTGATGCGGTGATACGCACGTCGCCTTTCTTTCAACCCGGTCTCCCCGCCGTTGATCACGCGGGTGATCACGGCCACCACGTGATCATTCCAGCCTGGATCCTTGGACTTCTTCGGATCGGCATAGTGGGCGTCCACGACGGTATTCAAGTGGCTCTTCTTATCCCAGAACCACCCTGCCGAGTTGCAGGCGTGATAAAAATCGGTCGACAAAAGCTGCGGATTGGGGATATCGGCGGCTTCGGCGTAGGCCTTCTTTGCGCGTTCGGGCCAGTCCGCTGGCACATCGGGGACCGCATAGCCCCAGTCCCAATATGCCGCAAATGCCGCGGCCCAATCATTCTGCCACTGGTTCTTCTTGGCGAGGTACTCTTTGGGAGAAGAAAACTCCATGGTCCCGGGAGGGTTATTCGGGTGATTCGGTGGGAACCGGTCAGCTGGGAGCGGGAGTTGCGGATAAACATCGCCCTTAGGTACGACCGTTAAATGCTCCCACCACGGGGTGATAGCAGACTGCTGCCCGGTCTTTAGATAGTTCCAGTACTCCGCGTAATTGGAGCGCCCAGTCACCTGCAAAAGACCCCGGCCGCGGAACTTGACCGCATCATGAAGATCCATGTTGCCGAGACGGCCGATGTGGCTCAGATAGTTCGCATAATAGGGATCCCTCCCTTGGTAGTAGCTGTCGGCCGTCTCGCCGTCGCTGGAACCGGCATGAAACATAATACGGATATAGCCTTCTGGTTCCGAAGAGTCAGGCAGATTGGATCCCATCGAGCCCCATTCCGCCAGTTCGAGGAGGTACCAGCACTCCACCATCACCTGCGCCAGAAAGTGGCACTGGCGCTCGCGGCCGGCATGGATCTCGTAGCGGTCCATCATCACGTTGAGCGGCTCGAGGAGTTCCTTTACGTTTATCGCCGAGGGGTTGCCAAGGTATGCAATTTTCGCCAGCTGCTTAAAAGTAATGCCCCGCAGATCCCCAACCTGCTTGATGAAGGTAATGGGATGAACATGATGGGTGGTGGCCGGCAGCGGCGGATTGAGCTTCTGGACGAAACTCATGTCGCGGACATGTTCCGCGTAGGCCTTGGCCGCGGCGGGCGTCATCTTGTAATCCTTTTCCAGCCGCAACTCGAGCCCGGTCTGTGTCTGCGAATCCCATTCCGAGCGCGAGGAGGTGGAGACCTTGCGCAGCACGGGTCCGACGGCGCGATCATAGCCCAACGCCTGACCAATCTGGACGATGTCGTCGGGGACCTCGATGCCAAGGGTCGCCAAGAGGACGGCCACATCGACACGGATCCACGGCTTGAGATCTTCCTTTGCTTGCGTAAACCAGGAGGGGGCGTCATACGAACTCCCCGGAGTCAGGTGTGGCGGCACCGTGCGGCCCCAGGTCTCGTCGTGACTCTTCAATGTGGTGATGTCGGGGACCATCACCTCCAGATGGACGTAGTCGCCCTGGAAGCCCGGGCTTGGGTAGCCGATAAGGGTGCCCTCATCGAGAGGGATGTTCACATTCTCCACAGCATCGAAGACAAGATGCGGGATCAGGCGGCTTGCCTTGATGCTGCCTGCGGTCGGGCGAATGAAACCGCCCTCGGCAAGTTCCAGCGGCTTGCCGGCGGGATCCTTCAAGGCCGCGCGCGCCCCATTCGGTTCCCTGAACACAATGCCCTCGCCGCGCTTGAGGAAGCCCGCCAAGGCGGCGTTCGGCTCCCCGGTCTCATAGACGAGAAGCCCCGCGGCGGGGGCGCCGGATTGTTTCAGTTCGTGCCAGTCGGCCTGGCTTGGGCGTTCATCCGAGGTCACCGTGTAGCGGTCGGCGCCAAAGAGGGAGAGTTCGCGCTGTTTAGGCGTCATCGCAGGCAGCGCCGTCGGCGCCGACGCACTGCCGGTGTCGCCTTCTTCTCCCCAAGGCAAAAGATGCATGTAGAGCGAGCAGTAGGAAAGGTGCGCCCCCTTCGGCGTCACATAGTCGTGTTTTATCAACGCAAAGCTGTCCGAATAGACCGGCGGCATGCCGTGCGCGCCGGGCAAGATCATTTCATGGAGCCTTTTGCGTAACCGGTAGGCCACCAGAGTCCCGGCCTGAACGGCGAAGACGGGATCAGGACCAGGAATATGGACCCCCTGATGGGGCATGCCGTTGACCCCAACCGGGTAGGAGCCCGATGTCCTTGATTCGAGATCCTGATAAACGCCATCGAATGTGCGGCCTGGCTGGGGCAAGGAGATCGTCATGAAAATCCCTTTCACGGAAGGACTGGGAATGCCAAGCTAGCGAAGCAAAGCATGAGCGTCAAGGCCTTCAGGACCTTTCTATTACACACATCTTGACCGATTTTTTGGGACTTTTTTGTGTTCCTGAAGAAAGCGCCGGACACACAAGCGTGCCTTGCGTAGATTTTTCTCGTCGGCTGCGCACAAGGGAAAGCGAAGCGAGGGCGAGGTATGCGGGAGACGCCGTCGGGTCCCCTTTGGGGACACCGGCCGTGCGGCCGGCAATGTCGACACGCCGGTCTGTTATTGTGGGGTAAGCCTCTCCCTGCAGGGGGCCTATCGGTTGTGCGACGGGAACCGGCCATGCGGCCGGCAATGAGCTCACGGCTCGACCGCAAGACGGCACCAGGCATCCGAAAGCGGAACGGAGGAATCATGAGCTGCGCCGGGATCGAGGGCGCGAAGGAGACTTGGAGGTCCCCTCGCGCACCCTGAGAGCCGGCGCACAATCGTGCCGGGGATGGTCAAACGCGTAAGGCAGAACACGGGCCGTCAGGCCCGCGAATTTCCAGCCGATGCCGGCTACTGCCCGGAACACAACCTGAAAGCCTTGACGCGTCACCGCATCCGGAGCTGCGTCGCCACCGGCCGGGTACGCCATGGGACGGGTCGGAAAGTCTGCGTCGATCACCCTCCGTACAGGCCATGCACCGCGCACTCCGGCAAGAGGTGCGAAAAAGCCGCTACCGGCCGCGCAAGCTGGTGGGGGGAACCGGTGTTCCGGCAGATCACGCAGACCTTGGTCTTTCGATAGTTCCTGCTACAGGGACTGCAAAAAGCGCAGGGCGAATGAAGCCTGATCTACACTGCCCACAACCTCCTGAAGCCGAAAACGGCGATGGGCTGACAGCTTTGTGCCGTCGCCACACGCAAAACCGGTATCCGTTTCCTCCTTCCGGCAAGCGCACATCGCCATCCCGGTCGGCATAAGTTGGTCGCACGGATTCCTAGAGGGCCCCGATGCGCGCCAGCGCTTCGTGCGCGGCGACCAGCGCCCCTTCGAGATACCCGCCCTGTTCGGCGGCCACTTCCGTTCCGGCAAAAACGAGACGGCCCTCCCAGTCCGTATCGCGCCAGGAAAGCGGCTGATAGAACGGATGCCCCGGCAGCGGGAGCGCATCGGCCGCCGTCGCCGTAAAGGGCTCGGCGGCCCAATCCTGGATGCTGATGCGCGCAGGCGCCGCCGCCCGCGCCCCGAAGAGGAAACCGAGCTGAGTGCACACATCCTGCGCAAGACGCGCGCGGTGCGCCGCACGCACCGCAAAAGGCCACGCGAAAAACCCCATCAGCGCACCCTGTCCCTGTCCGGGCACGCTTGCGTCATGCACCTCGCCGAGCGGACCCGGCTGGCTGAAGGCCTGCCCGGACAGGCCCATGGCGCGCCAGAAGGGCGCCGGATACACGGCGATGCATTTGGCGTGTCCGGCCATCCACGTGGGTATCGCCGCCAGCCGCCCCCGCAGACCGGCGGGCAGCGGGGGCGAAAACGCCCAGCCCGCCACCAGTCGCGGTGGCACCGCCAGCACCACCGTCTGCGCCCGATAGCGCACAAGGTCCGACTCACGCCGGGCCGTGACACAGACACCATCTGTGTCTTTCTCGAGCGCCGTCACCACCGTGTCATAGTGGACATCGATACTCCCAAGCTGCGCCTTAAGCCGTGCAATGAGCGCCGACAGCCCCCCTGTCACGCGCATGCTGGCAGGCGCACTGGCAAACGCCTGCGGGGCCTCTTCGCGCAGGCCGTCTGCCCTCTGCAGAATCAGCCGGCCCTGGCTCTCCTGGGGAAAGGTCTCGAGATCGAGTGCGGCCAGGAGATGCTTCATGCGCGGCTGCAGATCCGGCCACACCCACGCCGGCCCCCCGTCGTAGAGCGGTTCGCCGGTCCCATCCGGCAGGCCAAGGATGCGCCCGCCCAGACGCGCGCGTGCCTCGAGCAGGATTACCCTGAGACGGCGACTACCAAGACCGGCCGCCACCTGCAGCCCGCTTAAGCCCCCGCCGATGATGAGCACATCACACATCAGAATCTTTCGTTTCGCGGGCGCAGATCGATCTCGTGCGTCCAGGCCGACGGGGATTGCCGGCACAGGCCGTAATACACCTCGGCGATGGCCGCGGGATCCAGACACTCCGCAGCGGAAAGATCCGGGCGCCGCTGGCGGCTGCGTTCGCTCCAGATGATGCCATCGAGCAGAACGTGAACGACATGGATGCCCTGGGGCTGGAATTCGCGCGCCAGGGACTGTGTCAGTCCCCGCAGGGCGAACTTGGCGGCCGCAAACGGCGCAAACCCCGCCCCGCCGCGGATGCTCGCGGTGGCTCCGCTCACCAGAAAGGCACCGCCGCCTGCGGCAATCATCGGCGCAAAGGCAAGCCGCGCCACATGCACCGCCGACAGCACCGCCGCGTCCCACGCCTGCCGGAAGGCTGCGGGCGTCTGCTCGAGGAAGGGGCCCGTCACCAGTTCCGCGGCATTGTGGATCACGACCTGCGGGATACTTTGCAGGCAGACCTCCTGCCAGGCCCGCGCCGTGTCCGCCGCATCCGTGAGATCGGCCGGTATGATTGTAGCCGGCCCCCGCTTCGGGCCGCGCGCGCGGCAGAGCCCCACCACACGGAAACCCTGGACAGCAAACCGCTCGGCAAGCGCCGCACCAAGCCCGTCCCCATAGCCTGCAATCAGCACAAGCGGTGCCGCGTCTTTCATGAAACCCCCACGGGATGCAGCAAATGACCTGTCTTCCGATACACACGGGCAGCCCGTGTGGTCCGCACCGTCTGCACAGCGCCTGCGGGAAGGCGCAGCCACGCGCCTTCCCCATGAGGGCCCAGATCGTCGTCGAAGGCGCCCTCCAGCACGAAATATTCCGCACCCCCGGGCCATGTCCACGTGCCCGCAAAGCCTGCCGGCCACTCGAGCATCTCGGTGCGCTCCCCGAACCCGTCCTGGAGCAGCCGCGCGCGGGTACGTCCCTCGTCCCTTCGCCAGCCCGCAGGATCCCGCGTGTCGATGCACACCCGCTTTCGCTCATCTGCGTGCATCTGCCGCAGCTTCACAAAAATGGTGGCACCCACATGGCTGTGCGGCCGATGGCGGGAGCCCGGCGGATTGCGCACATACCATCCGCGCGGATACTCCCCCTGGTCATCGCAAAACACGCCGTCTAGGACCAGAAATTCCTCGCCGCCTCCATGCGTGTGGGGCGCGAAGGCCGATCCCGGCGCATAGCGCACGACCGAGGTGGCACGCGCCACTTCCCCACCCACGCGTTCGAGCATGCGCCGCTCTACGCCCGCGTGGGGCGAGGCCTGCCAGGCGAGCGCGGTGCTGTCGATGGCCACCGCGCGCAGGAAATCATCATGACAATTCATATCCGCACCCTACAAAAGCACACTGCGTCACCCTGGGTCTTTTATTTCCCCGCGGGTGCCCCATATAGAAAGATACGGACCGGCCCCATCCTGGCTTTCGGCCCTTTCCCGGGCATGCAGGGAAACTGTACACCAAGGAGACCCTCTTTATGGACATTCTCGACAAATCCACCGATCGTGTCGTTTTGCGCTTTACGCAGGCCGAACTGCAAAAGATCAGCGACCCCATCCTCGATCACGCGGAAGCCTTCACGAGCAGCACGCTCGATCTCGCCAACATCCTGAAGGAACAGGCCTACCGCATGAAAAACACCTTCCAGCAGCCACCCCATGCATTCGGGAATTGAGAGGCCGCCATGCACATAAAGCGCGAAGACACAGACAGCGTCACTTTGGAACTCACCGCGACCGAGGCCGGCCATATCGCCGCCGATCTGACCGAAAACACGGCGGTGGCCGGCAGCGAGGGCCAGACGCTCGCCAAACTGCTCAAGGATCAGGGGTATTTCCTCGCATTGTCCTCATCTCCCCGCACGGAGTGGATAGGGCCAGACGACTGAGCCCCGAAGGCGCGCCACACGCAGCCCCCCGATTGCGTGGCGCCCTGACTGGTCAGGCCCCGATGGATATGGCATGCTCGACGCCCGGCCCGCCAGCCAGAGCGCCGGGCGCCCTGGTGCGCGGCTTTGCGGCGACACAATCCCCAAGGCGGCAAAGCGCGTCGCCGCACACGGATAAGAAATGGATCACAACGAAGACGCCGTGCCTCTGCTCGCCATCGCAGCCCTTGGCGTGGTCTTTGGCGATATCGGCACAAGCCCTCTTTATACGCTAAGCGCCTGTCTGTCTTCGCTGTCCCTGTCGCCTACGGTCGCCAATCTGCTGGGTGTCCTGTCGCTCATCTTCTGGACCCTGATCCTCGTCGTGGCCGTCAAATACGCGTGGGTCGTCATGCGCGCCGACGAGCATGGCGAAGGCGGCATCA
>JAJYEK010000121.1:1937-10339 GCA_021785795.1 Pseudomonadota bacterium | reverse complement strand
CGGAGTGCGCATGGCGGCGGCGCGAGACAATCGCCGCACCCACACCGATAGCAGCCCCGGCGACTGCGGCCGCACCCAGAACAGCGCCGCCGCTCCAGGTGCCCGTGGACAGCGCCTGATAGAAACCGCCCTTGTCCCAGAAATCCGGCTCCGAACAGCCGAGGCAGCCGTGCCCCGACTGGATCGGATAGCTTGTGCCCTGATTCCACTTCACGGTCGGGCAGGCGTTGTAGGTGACCGGGCCCTTGCACCCCAGCTCGAACAGGCACCACCCATTGCGCGCGCCTTCATCGTCAAAGGTCTTGGCAAACTTGCCTTCATCGTAGAATGGCCGGCGATAGCAGCGATCGTGAATGGTCTCGCCGAAAAACACCTTCGGGCGGCCAAGATGATCCAGCTCGGGGAGGCTGCCGAAGGTCAGGTAATGGGCCAGTACGCCGGTAATGACCTCGGGTACCGGGGGGCAGCCGGAAACGTTGACGACCGGCTTGTCCTTGACGATGCGGCTTACCGCAACGGCGCCGGTCGGATCGGGGCTGGCATGCGGGATACCGCCGAACGCGGCGCAGGTGCCGACCGACACGACCGCCGCCGCACCCTTAACGGCCTCGGTTAGGATGTCAACTGCACTTTCGCCCGCAATGGTGCAATAGGCACCGTCGTGCTCCACGGGCACCGCGCCGTCGACCACGAGCAGGTACTTGCCCCAGTTCTCCTTCATGGCTGTCTTGCGGGCCTCTTCTGCCGCGGTGCCGGCGGCTGCCTGCAGGGTTTCGTAGTAGTCCAGCGACATGACGTTGAACATCAGGTTCTCCAGGGTCGGAGAGAACGAGCGCGTGAGCGATTCGCCGCAGCCTGTGCATTCCTGATATGAGAGGTAGATGACCGAAGGGCGCCTGGCGCGACTCAGCGTCTCTGCCATCACCGCCGCCATGCCCGGCGGCAGCGCCAGCAGCGATGCCGTGGCCGCACAGAACTTCATGAACGCCCTGCGGGATATGCCCTGCTTTCTGAGACCTTCCTCTATCGAATCGTCTTTCGACATCGGATACCCCCTTGGTTGCGACGCCCTGTGGCGCTCAGCCGCCGAGCGCCTCGAGCTGCGCGTGCAGCATTTCAAGCCCATCGGCAACATCGTCCGGCGGCGTTCTGAGAATATCGGGCAGGTGCGTGATCTCGATGAACTCCGCAGCGACTTTCCCGTCTTCGTTCCGATGCGCAACCCACCATACGCCGCGCACAACCGACTCGTACACGTGCGTCTGTCCGAGAGCACGAATCACAGCGCTCACCTCGCCTTCCGCGAAAATCCTGCGCAGAACGTCACGGTCGCCCGGTCCCATCGGCAGGCTGCGCAGATCGATGGATCCGCAGATTCCGGCATCCGCCAGCTTTGCCAGCATGGACTCGACTTCGTTCACGATTGCCAGCACCCGGCTAAAATTGCCGACCGGTTCCGTGCCGGCCACCCTGACCGGGAAGTCGCCGAGTGCGGTCACTGCCACGCTCCAGCAAGACTGAAGACTTCACCGCAGGCCTGGGAGATCGCCCGCGCAACGGCTTCGCTGGGACCATCGGCCCAGTCCAGGAATTGGGGCTGTATTCCGATCAGCGCCCGACGGTGCGGCAGCCGTCCGGCAAGCAGGGCTATCGCCAACAGATCGAGCAGGCTGACCTCGTGCACACTCGCTCTGCGATTCGTACCGAGAAAGTGATCCATATCCTCACCGATGAATACCCGCAGGGTGCCCGGGGCTGCATGCAGCTGCGCAGCGTCGACTACGATGAGATTGTCGGCCTGTTCGATCAGACCGGCCAGCGTGAAACTGAGCGTGCCGCCATCGAGGAATTCGATGTCGGAACGATCGCGGTGCAGTTGCTGCATTCGGCGCACGGCATGAACGCCAGCACCTTCATCGCCGAGCAGCGTGTTTCCCAGGCCGAGGACCAGCGTTTTTTTTGTCATTTCCCCCGCACCGCTGCCGCCCGGCAGCACTTGCCTGACCCGAGACCATCGGCCCGCGATCACCAGCGTTGGCCCCGTGCTTCCGCACAGCATCCGGTTCGCCGATGTCGCGCTCCAGCGCGTCTGCACGAGCCGTGCCGTTCATGGGATAGTATTCCACCCAAGATGGTGATCATTGACATAAATCAAAATTCCGCGAAAGCGCTGCGCTAAGATTAAAAAGAATAACTGGTACCTGGAGGTGCGGTCCGATGATGCAGTACGGCTCGCCCCGTTCGGCCGCGGAGGGCAGCATGTGTCTCGGTATACCCATGCAGGTCATGGAAATCGATGGTTATGTTGCGCGCTGCGCTGCCAAGGGTGTCGAGCGCGAAGCCAGCCTGCTTCTGCTGCAGGATGAACCGCTCGCGCCGGGCGACTTCGTGATGATCCACCTGGGTTATGTCGTCCAGAAGATGACCGCCCAGGAGGCACTTGCCGCCTGGGAACTTTATGATCAGATGCTTGCCGCCGATGCATGAACTCTCGGTGTGCCGGTCACTGATTGCCCAGGTGGAGGCAGTGGCGGTACAGCATGGAGCAAGGGCGGTGCGGAGTATCCGCATCTGCGTCGGACCGCTCTCCGGCATCGATCCGGATCTTCTGCAGCGGACCTATCCGCTCGCGCGGGCGGGCACCGTTGCGGATACCGCCGGACTCATTATCGAGCGCCTGCCGATCCGCGTCCGCTGCGAGCGCTGCGGCTTTGAGTCCGAGGCGGCGCCGAACCGGCTGATATGCACCCACTGCGGCGACTGGCATACCCGGCTGCTGAGCGGGGACGAGATGCTGCTGGCGAGCGTGGAGCTGGAAACGGACGATGGATTGTCTGCGTCGCCGGATCAGGCCCGGATTCCTTGAGTCGTGCCATTACCCAAACCGCAACCGTTCCGGAGATAAGCCATGTGCGACACCTGCGGATGCAACATTACACCCGGAAACCGGCATCTGGTGGCAAACGGCGGAACGCTGTCCCGGACCGAGGACGGCAAGGCTGCCGTGACGGTGCTCAGAAGTCTTCTGGATGAGAACGATCTGCAGGCACGCCACAACCGGGAGCATTTCGACCGGCATGGAGTCCTGGCCGTCAATCTCATGTCATCGCCGGGTTCCGGCAAGACTGCGCTGCTGGAGGCGACCATCGATGCATTGCGCCATGAATTCAGGTTGGCCGTAATTGAGGGCGATCTCGAGACCGAAAACGACGCACAACGCGTGCGCGCCAAGGGCGTACCCGCCGTTCAGATCACAACCGGAAGTGCCTGTCATCTGGACGCGCACATGGTGCACGATGCACTGCATCTTCTGCCGCTCGAAGGAATCGACATCGTCTTCATCGAGAATGTCGGAAATCTCGTCTGCCCGGCCAGCTTCGATCTCGGCCATCACCGCAACGTCACACTGCTCTCTGTCACCGAGGGCGACGACAAGCCCGCCAAGTATCCGGTGATGTTCCGCGCCGCTGATCTGATGCTGCTCACCAAGATCGATCTGCTCGCGGTCCTCGACGATTTCGATCCGCAGCACGCCGAGGCGGCATTGCGCCAGCTGGCCAGCAGGGCGCCGACAATCCGGCTTTCCGTGCGCTCCCACGAGGGCCTGGACGCCTGGACCGCCTGGCTGCGGCGCGAGCTCAGCGCACAGCGCCAGCGCGTCGCGCAACACGACAGTGCGCACCCCGCGGTCCAGCCCGACGGCCGCCGTCTGCATCCCAGGACGGCGGCGACCGCCCGCCCGGGATACGTGTTTCTGCCGGCAAAACCCTGAACCCCCGCCCGGTTGCACATCGCCCGGTATCCGGCGAGTCCGACCCGGGTTGTTACAGGCCGACAGGTTCCGTTGGCGCGGCTTCATCAGTCAACCCGGAATAGAAATGTCCTCTTTTGGGCAACTATAGAAGAAGAGATGTTCCTTTCCCTGCCGGGTAACCAGGAAGAACCCGGCGAAGGCGGAGCTCGAACACGGGACGCGCCCGGAATCCGGGACCTCGCGACCGGTACCGTATGCCCCGGTCACGGGAACACTGGGCGGGCCGGGCTGCCTGTTACGACGCGCTGCCGAAAGAAGCGGCGAGTTGCACGGCGCAGCGCTGTGTCATCTTACTGGTAATCTGTTTCAGCAGCGCACCATTGCGGGCCTTCAGTTCAGACACCGTGGGCGCCGTCCGTTCGTGCCGTGTCTCGACCTTGCACACATGCTGCCACAGCGTTTTTCCGCTTGCGAGATCTACCAGGCGCGCGCGCAGCACGTACGTCGTCTTCAGATGGCTTGGAGACAACGGGTAATACAGCATTTGCCAGGACCCGCGACTGACGTCGAGCACGAGTCCCCGCTGGCCGAACGTCGCCCGCAAATCTGCAACGTGGTCCGTCTTCAGGCCGTGCGCTCCGGCAGTGACGTGGTTGAGCTGATCGCGTTGCTGCAACGCTGCCGCGAGATTGTTTTCGACGAGCCCGCTAGGATTCGGAACATGGTACCGCACGATCCAGCGCTGCCCTGCCTTAAGCCCGGCAATTGCCCCGAATGCACCGAACGCTGCCCTGCCCATCGTCATCACCAGAAAGGTGGGTTTCGCGACGTGTGTGGAATAGACGGGTGCCGCGTGCCGTACCGTACTTAATTCGGTGGGTTGCATCTGGATCGATGGCGGCGCGCAAGCCGTCAGAAGTGCGGCGGCTCCCGCCGCCGCGAGTGCTGCACGGCCTGCCCTTGACCTACGATGGGTTCCCGCGCATCCGCGGCCAGATGATTGGAAACCGAGCGACGAACGCGGATCGGCAATGTGTGCCATGTTTTCTCCCAAGTTTGTTGTTATTGTCGGGTCAAGTGAACGACCGTCGGTGCATCCACGGCCATGAGAGGAGTCTAGCAGCAGAATGTGGGCTCGCAAGCCACCGCTGTCAGGCTGGTTGATAACTTTATCCATTTCAGGAAATGCTGCCGGGTAAATGACCGGCGCGGTACCGGCAGCTGCCCGGCCCGTTTCCGGCCCGCTTTCAATAACAACAGCTCGTGAGGTTTGTACTTCGGGAAAATTGGGAACATTACGACCTCGGGCTGACACGCGGCTTCATCGCCTTGACAGGGTCCGGCGCAACGGCAAGACTATTTTGCGCAGGCCGGCAGTCTGTCCCGGGACAAGCTGCATGCCGATTGCGGCCCGCGGGCCACTCACACCTTTCCGCCCTTTTTGAATTTATTCATGACTTCACCTGCCCGCCTAGCGGCCACTATCTGCCATAGCGCACGCTCGCATGTCACACAGCGGGCTGCCAGACATCCACGGCTTGCCGCCGCAGGCGCACTCACCCTGCTGTCTCTGATATGGGGATACAACTGGGTCGTGATCAAACTCGCGCTGCGCTATGCGAGCCCGTTTGACTTTGCCTCATTGCGCACGCTTCTCGCCGCCGTGTGCCTGTTTATCATTCTGGCCGCGTTGCGCCGGCCGCTGCGCCCGAAAGAGCCGCTCGGTCTCGCCTGGCTCGGGCTGTTGCAGACGACAGGCTTCATCGGGTTTACCATGTGGGCACTGGTAAGCGGTGCCGTCGGCAAGACCGCGGTACTGGCCTATACAATGCCGTTCTGGGTCATCGTGCTCGCCAAGCTTGTGCTCGGCGAGCGCATCGACGGCATACAGCGGCTCGCCGTCATGCTGGCACTATTCGGCCTGATCATGGTGCTGGCCCCCTGGCGTTCGCATGGGAGGATCGAAAGCGACCTGCTCGCCATCGGTGCCGGGATTTTCTGGGCAGCGGGCACGCTGTACGCCAAGATACTGCGCCGCCGGGCGCGTTTCGATCTGCTATCACTTACCGCATGGCAGATGCTGTTCGGCGCCATCGGGCTCACGGTCGTCGCAGTGCTTCTGCCTCACGCGCCGGTGCACTGGAACAGGGAGTTCATCGGCGCGCTGGCCTATAACGTGATTCTGGGAAACGCACTCGCCTGGGTCCTGTGGCTGTACGCGCTCGACAGACTTCCGGCCGGAGTCGCGAGCCTTGGAACGCTTGCCACACCCGTCATCAGCGTGCTGGCGGCGGCGCTGCAGCTCGGCGAAATACCGGATACGCCGGCGATCGTCGGCATGCTGTTGATCGGGTCGGCCTTGACGCTCATCTCGCTGCACGCCATCCGCAAGCATAGACGCGTGGGCTCGACTTTCGGTCAGGAATAAAAAGGTGAAATCCTCCGGATTCAGCGATCACTTCTCGTCCGTTTCGGCAACCTACGCGCTGCACCGGCCGCGCTATCCACGCGAGCTGTTCGCCTATCTCGCCGCGCTTGCTCCGGCGCGCACCTGCGCCTGGGATTGCGCCACCGGAAACGGTCAGGCGGCGATCGGGCTCGCGGAATTTTTCGACGTTGTGACCGCCACCGATGCCAGCCCCTCGCAGATCGAAAACGCGCTGGCGCATGCACGTGTACATTACCGTGTCGCACCGGCGGAAAATCCGGGACTCGACCACCGATCCGTCGACCTCATCAGCGTCGCCCAGGCCCTGCACTGGTTTGATCTGCCACGGTTCTACACGCAGGCACGCTACGCACTCATCGAGGGCGGTGTGCTGGCAGCGTGGTGCTACAGCCTATGCCGCATCAGCGCTCGGATCGACGCCGTCATCGATGCCCTCTACTGCGATATCCTCGGACCGTATTGGCCTGTGGAACGCAACCATATCGATAATGCCTACAATTCCATCGACTTTCCGTACGATCGCATATCCGTTCCACGATTCGAAATACGTGCACACTGGCGTCTCGGTGAGATCGTTGGCTATCTGCGTACCTGGTCGGCTGCGCAGCGCTATGCCCGTGAGACCGGCCGCGATCCGATCGACGCGGTGCGGACCGCTCTGATCGGGGAATGGGGCGATCCCGACGGACTCCACACGGTAGTCTGGCCGATCCATCTGCTTGCCGGTCGCGCCTGATCCGCGGTTGACGGCTGACGCCCGCGAAGGCAAAGATTGGCTTTTCCGGAGCGCCACAATCCCGGCCGGCCTGCGTTCGGTGAGCATGAAAAAAATTCGCGCCAGAGAATCGGAAATTGCCGCTACCGGGCAACCTGCTGCCGGTTATGCGGTGGCACAGCGCCGGCGATAGCATGCACGACGATTCTCGACCCGCGCCGGCCGGTTCGTCCCCGCAGCAGATTGTCGCGAGGCGCTGGATGCTGGGCGGTCGCGTTCAGGCGGTCGGATTCCGCCCCTTCGTCTACCGCACGGCGCACCGCCACGGACTTTCCGGCTGGGTCAGAAACCGCGGTGGACAGGTCGAAATTCTGGCGCAGGGGACGCTTGCCGCAATTGATGAATTCGCCGCCGCGCTGCTGGCCGAGGCGCCGCCCTTGGCGCAACCCGCGCTGCTTTCGGTCGAGGATACCCTGCCCGGTCCTTTGCAGGCGTTCACCATCCTGGAAAGCGATGATCGATCGAGCGCTCCCATCCATGTTCCGCCCGATTACTTCGCCTGCAACGACTGCCTGAGCGAAATGCAGGATCCCGGCAACCGGCGCTACCGCTATCCCTTCATCAACTGCACGCAGTGCGGTCCCCGCTACACCCTGATCCGGAGCCTGCCCTACGACCGGGCCAACACGACAATGGCCGGGTTCGCGCTGTGCGACGCGTGCCGGCACGAGTACCAGGATCCGCGAGACCGCCGCTTCCACGCCGAACCGATAGCCTGTCCCGCCTGCGGCCCGACCGTGGAATTCCGCGTCCCGGGCGAACCCGTCGTGTCCAATATGCAAGCGGCCTTGGCGGCCGGCGTTGCAGCGCTCCGATCCGGGCGAATCGTTGCTGTAAAGGGTGTGGGCGGCTATCACCTCATGTGCGACGCGCTCAACGCCACCGTTGTCAGGCGCCTGCGTCTGCGTAAGCCACGCCCACACAAGCCGTTTGCCGTGATGTTTCCACTGCGCGGCAGGGACGGCCTGGATGCCGTACGCGAGGCGGTAACGCTCGATGATGAATCGGCCCGTTGGCTGCGCTCGCCAATGCGCCCGATCGTGCTGTGCCGGAAGAAAACCGCCAGTCCGCTCGGCATGGAAGTCGCCCCCGGTCTGAACGAAATCGGTGTCATGCTGCCTTATAGTCCGCTGCATCATATTCTGCTCGCCGACCTCGATGCCCCAGTGGTGGCCACTTCTGCCAATGTGGGCGGCGAACCAGTTCTGACCGAACGCGCCCTACTGGAAGAACGTCTGGGGCAGGTCGTCGACGCGGGCCTGCACCACAACCGTCCGATCGAGCGGCAGGCGGATGACGCCGTATACCGCGTCATCGCGCAGCGACCGCGGCCGCTGCGCCTCGGACGCGGCGGCGCGCCACTGGAACGCCGGCTGCCGCTGCGCCTGGAGCGGCCGCTGCTGGCCGTCGGCGGCCACGCCAAG
>JAJYEK010000121.1:0-1927 GCA_021785795.1 Pseudomonadota bacterium | reverse complement strand
CTCGCCGCGCAGCCTCGCCGTCTTCGAGCGGACGGTGGCCGACCTTCAGGCACTCTATCGCGTTGAGGCATCCGCGGTGGTATGCGATGCACATCCCGGCTATGGCAGTACACGCTGGGCAAAACGCTGTGGCCTGCCTCTGGCCGAGATATACCATCATTACGCACACGCCTCGGCTCTCGCCGGAGAGTTCCCCGAGGCGGGCACCTGGCTCACTTTCACCTGGGACGGCGCCGGTTATGGAGAAGACGGGACACTGTGGGGTGGCGAGGCATTGCTCGGCCGCCCCGGTGCATGGCGACGGGTGGTACGATTGCGGCCGTTTCATCTGCCAGGGGGTGAGCACGCGGCGCGCCAGCCATGGCGCAGCGCGGTGGCACTTTGCTGGGAAACCGGAAACACCTGGGACGCCTGCCCCGAAGACACGACGCTGCTGTTTGCGGCGTGGCAGCGGCTTCTCAACAGCCCGATGACTACTGCCGCCGGAAGACTTTTCGATGCGGCTGCCTCATTCACCGGATTGCTTCATCATGCAAGCTTCGAGGGTCAGGGCCCCATGTATCTCGAAGCGGCGTGCGCGGCGTGCGCGGAAACAGTCGTCCTTCCGCTGCGGCGCACAGCGCAAGGACTGTGGGAGTGCGACTGGGAGCCGCTGGTACCCTACCTTATCGATGCCACGCTGCCGGTGGCACAGCGCGCAGCCGGCTTCCACGCGAGTCTTGCCCATTCTCTGGCACAGCAGGCGCACACACTCCGGCTCGAGCACCGCATCGATGCCGTGGGGCTTACTGGCGGGGTGTTTCAGAACCGTGTATTGACGGAACATGCCTGCGCTTTATTGCAGGACGACGGCTTCACGGTATACCTTGCACGCGACATCCCGTGCAATGACGCTGGAATCAGCTTCGGCCAGATCGTGGAACATCAGGCGCAGCTGGCCGGGCACAGCCGGTAGGGTCAGAACATTCATCGTGCAACGCGGCGGCACCGAAATGAAATCGGAAAAAACCCGAGAAACCCACATATCCCTAGCGCATGGCAACGGCGGACGTTTCATGCGCGAACTGATCGAGCAGGTGTTTGCGCATCACCTGTCGAATCCGCTGCTCGACATCCGGGCCGACGCCGCACCTGTACCCGTCAGGACAGGAGAGATCATGATCACCACGGACGGATTCACCGTTCAGCCGCTGGAATTTCCCGGTGGCGACATCGGCTCGCTTGCGGTTCACGGTACCGTCAACGATCTCGCCGTGTCCGGTGCCGCCCCGCTTTACCTCAGCCTCAGCACGTTCATAGAGGAAGGCATGGAAATCGCCCAACTCGATCGCATCGTCGCAAGCCTCGGTCGCGCCGCGGCTTCATCCGGCGTGCAGGTCGTTGCCGGCGACACCAAGGTAGTACGCCGCGGCGAAGGCGGCGGACTCTACATCGCCGTCACTGGCGTGGGGGTCCGTCCGCCGGGACTGTCACTGGGCATGCAGCACATCCGGGAGGGCGACGTCATGATCGTGAGCGGACCCGTCGGAGACCACGGAATTGCGGTAATGCTTGCCCGCGAGCAGTTCGGACTGCGCAGCGACCTTCAGTCCGACGCCACCAGCGTGCTGCCGCTCACCCGCGCACTGCTGCCCCTGGCAGGACTGCGATTCATGCGCGATCCGACGCGCGGCGGACTGGCCACGGTCGCACACGAAGTCAGTCGCGCCACCGGCCTGGGCGTGCGGTTGCACGAACAGCGAATACCGGTGCGCGAGACGGTGCGCTCGGTATGCGAAACGCTTGGCTTTGATCCCTTGTATCTCGCCTGTGAAGGTCGTGTGGTGGCTGTGGTTGCCGCCGACGAGGCCGCGGCGGCGCTTGCCGCCTGGCGCGTACTGCCGCAGGGAGGGCTCGCCGCTATCATAGGAAGGACAGAGGGGACGCG
>JAJYEK010000120.1 GCA_021785795.1 Pseudomonadota bacterium | reverse complement strand
GGTATCACGCGCCGCCGCGCGCAGCGCTAGCAGTGCCGAACGGCCAACCGCGATGCGGGTTCACGGAGGAGACTTCGTGGTCTGCGGGGTGTCGTTGTTCTGGGCAAGGCCGAGCATCAATGTTCATGTTTGACGGGATCCCTGATCCATATTCGGATCCGCGACTTGCAGTCATTTCGGACCGGTAAAAGCACGCAATGATCCCATTGCGGAGGATGCGCGTCCTCCTCATGGAGATCGTTTCATTGTCTCATCCATCGCACGGAAGCAATGGGGCTGGTGCCGCAATGTGCCGGCCTGGCCGGTGGTGGGCGAGTCCGGGCCAATCGTCCAAAGAATTCATGCTTCGGAAGTTTTCGCAGAATCCGCCAGCGCACGAGTTGCCAGATGCGCGGCGGAAAGATGGACATAACGCTGCACCAGCGTGTACGTATTCCCGTTCAGGCTCAACCTCGACGGACCGCCTCCGGAATGAGGAGCCGGCCGCAAGTATCTGGTCAGCACACACCGCACCACGTCCTTAATTGATCGGTCTGCCAAAGGTATTGCCGATGATGAATGCGATGCGGAGACAGCCGAACCGCGGATCGTGCTGCTTTATCTCGACGATTGCACGGATCAATTCCGCGGAAGACCCTTTCGGCCCAGGTTTCCCGCAGTGCCTGGGCGAAGACCGCAGCCGGTATCTCCGTTTTACCAAGGCCCGATGAAATGGGAGGAGGGTGGCGGGCTTGATCGCTACCGCCAAGCGCAGTCCCCGGCGCGGCATGATCAAAGGTATAAAGATTCCCATCGCGAGCCTATCGCCGGGCGAAAATCGAGGCGTGCGGCGCCGAGAGCAGCGAGCGTATCGTCGCAATGCTACGGCTCCAGCGTGATAACGCAAGACTATAAATGCGTGACGCCGTATTCTAGTGCACTAATAATTCGCCAGGGACACATTCCTTTCATTGCGTCGGTATTCTCCGCCGCCAGGATTGTTGTCGGCTGTCCCTGGCGAATTGTTATCGCGTCGCCACCGACGCGTGCTGCAACCCGTGGCAGTATGATATCCAGGAGAATTGCTCAAGTCGGTCCGGAATGGTGGATGCGTGAGCGCTGATTTGTTCGGGTGTTTGACCATCGAGGGGGCTGAGGACCCGGTGGGCATTGTAATAGCTCCTGAACTCAGTGGGCTTCCGCTCGCGATCCGAGGCCGTCCAGAAAAGAAACCTGGTCGAGATACGCACGCCGGATCGTTCAGATCAGCCGTTCTGAGATCGATAGCTACCCCAGGCCCGCCATGCCCCCGGCCGGCAATGCAGGTGCCCGGCACCGCGAACGATTGAACACCGGAAGTTGCTGTCTGAGGAGGCGATTCTCCGCAACCACCGACCGCAGGCCGCCGAGGCCAAGCAGCTTGGCCAGGTTGGCTAAACAGTGAATCAACGGAAATAGCAGCGACCGCATAGTGGTCGTAATAGCACGGTGCAAGCGCGGCCTGGCAAGATTGCGAAACCGTCACTGATCACGATTCGGGACCGATAATTCGTCAGGGGCGGGCTTGGCTATTTCATTCTGGACGGCAATTTGATTATTTCGCCGTCGACGGCAAACACGCCGCGGCCACGATGATGAATCGTGCGTGGGTTCTTCTGAGAACGATCGATCCACGCCTTGACTGTTTCAACGATGAATATGTTGTATCGATTGACAAGACTGGCGTCGACCACCCTGCATTCAAGGTTTGCATAGCACTCCTCGATCAGCGGAGCCCCGACATGTTTTGCCGGAGATGGAGTTAGGCCGAATTTCCGGAATTTATCGACGGTTCGCCCCGAGGAGTTGCCGCAGGAAACCACCTTTTGAGCCAGTTCCGCCGTTGGAATGTTGATAACGCACTCCTTCGTTTTCTTCAGGATCCCAAACGTGTAGTCACGGTTGCTGATCACGCAAGCCAGGATCGGCGGCTCGAAATCGAGCATCATGTGCCATGACAGGGTCATGATATTGGGTTGCCCACCGACGGCGGTCGTGACCATCACTACCGGTCCGGGTTCGATCAGACGGTACACCTGAGAGAGCGGCAAAGACTTCTTGGCCATGGCTGAGTCCGGAGGCGACCTACCTCCAAGCCACAATTTCCGCCGGCTTGCGGGAAACAGCCGGCGGTTCGCCGCCGGGTATGCCCGCGATGATCGGCGCTACGGCCGTCATGGTGGCGGGGATTTTCAATTCCGTCTTCCAGATCGGCATGTTGAGCGCCGCCACGGCGGAGCCAATCACGCAGGTCCCCAACCCCAATGCGCAGGCAGCCAGCATCAGGTTTTCTGCGGCCAGCCAGCAGTCTGCAACCACGAACGGACCGGAGAATTTGCTGTAGATGACAATTAGCGTGCCGGCGTCGTGGAAAACATGAAAATCGGCCTGGCTCAGAAGGCGGGCAAGATGCCTGTCCGTCTCCGACTGGGAGTCCGGATCTGATCGGCGTGCTCCCTCCTTGACGCTGTCGGAGAGGCGCTCGAGCAGGTTCCGGTCCTGAATGACGGCAAATGCCCAGGGTTCCTCGTGCAACGCGGTGGGGGCGTGAACCGCAGCATCGAGCAGCGTCCGGATCGTGCTCGGATCGATCTGCTGTGGCGCATAGTGGCGAACGGCGCGGCGCCGATGGATCGCATCCATCACGCTCATTGAACCCTCTGGTATGGACACCTTCGATGGAGCACCCATGTGAATCTCCCTCCAGCGCCGTATGGATTGCGGTATATCGCATGGCGCACCGCCGGACAGACATCTGCCGCCACCGCCCATGCGGCGGCCATCATCCTGAATAAAGACAGCATTCTTTATAGCGCCGAAGGTCGGGATCGGCGTTGACCGCAGTCAAAATCGGGGTTTGCGTGATTGCCGCCCCGGCTCCGCCGCACGTCGCAGCATTCGCGACGGCCGGCAGGCTCGAATCGGAGGCGGGGGCGAAACGTGTATACTGAGTTCGTCGACACGAACAGTGTCGGAGAGTGACCTATGGGGGCGAGAACATACCTTGGGGGCGCCATGCTCGCAATCGGCGCCATGCTCGCCGGATGCGCGACCCTGCCGCCCATAACGGCTCCGCCGGCGGGCTATCCGACCGCGGGGCCGATCATGCGGATCCCGCGGACCAACCATCCGGTCGTGGTTTTGGCCCTGAGCGGCGGGGTCGCGCATGGGTTTGCGCACATCGGCGTGCTTCAGGTGCTCGACGAGAACGGGATCCGGCCCGACGGCATTGTCGGCACTAGCGCCGGGAGCGTGGTGGGCGCTCTGTACGCGGGCGGCCTGCGCGGCGAGGCGCTGATCGAAGCCGCCCTCGATCTGCGGCGCAACCAGGTCATCGAATTCACGTTTCCCGATCGCGGATTCATCAATGGCCAGCGGCTCCAGGACTACGTCGACCGGCGTCTGGACGACCGGCCCATCCAGCGGCTTGGCCTGCCGTTTGTGGCGGTGGCAACGGACCTGCGCACCGGCAGGCTTGTCGCCTTCAATCGCGGCGATACCGGCATGGCGGTGCGCGCATCAAGCAGTGTGCCAGGCGTATTCCAGCCGCTTGTGATCGGCGGACAAGAGTATGTCGACGGCGGACTTGTGAGCCCGGTACCGGTGCGTGTGGCGCGTGCCATGGGCGCCGACATCGTCATTGCTGTCGACGTAACGCGTCAACCGATCGCCGCAAGGAATCTGAGTGACACCACTTCAGTTGTCAGCCAGTCCATCGTGATCATGGAGCACGCGTTGGCCAAAAGCGAGCTGTCCGGAGCTGACGTCGTAATACGCCCCGATCTGGTGGGCGTGCCCAGCACCGATTTTGATCTGCGGGCCGAAGAGATCGCAGCCGGTGAGCGCGCAGCACGCGCTGCTTTGCCGCGGATCCGTGCCCTCATCGCGCAAAAGCAACGCGAACTGTTCGGCACGGCCGCGGATCGGGGAAAGGCGGGCGCGTTCCGTCATTGAGGCGGCGCAGCGCGGTCGGTGCGGGGCACGGCGGAACGCCCCTGCGGAGCAGTCCCGCGGCGTCCGCGTGCACCGGACCGATGCCGAAATTGCCCGAAGGCGAATCGCCCTACAGGTGCGCCTGGCCTTTGTCCGTGACATTGAACAACCGATCAATGACGGTTTCCTGATCCAATTTCTCGCCGTTTAGGGCCATTGCCAGGATTTCCCCGCCCATCACCTGGGGCGCAATGATCATGTCGGGATGGACGCTACGCACGCGTGTCATGTTCTTTCCGTGATTGACCGCCGCTACGGTGCGCGGAGTGCCGCCAGCCTCCTTCACCGCCAGAACCGTGAAGGCATTCTCGGAATCGTCCTCGCGCAGCGCGAGGACCGCGACCGCCGTGCTGGCGCCGGCCTGGTTGAGGGTGTCGACGTCGCTGCCTTCACCGACCACTATGTCGGCGCCGGGGAAGTCGGCAGGCGCGGGTGGCTGGGTTACAATCACCGTGACCGGGAGCTCGCGCGCCTTGAGTTCGCGGAAGGTGTTGCGCGCGAGCGGCGTGTTCCCGACGATGATGTAATGGTGCTTGCGCGACATGAGCTTTTTCCCCCCTTCCAGAATCCGGTTCATGCGGTTGTTGACGGCCGGAACGATAATCGCCGAAACGGAGGTGGCAAATACGGTGATACCCAGAATGATCACCGACACCGTGAACAGGCGTGCATCGACGCTAGCCGGCACGATATCGCCGAAGCCGACGGTCGACATGGTTTCCACGGCGAAGTATAGCGCTGTCGGCAGGTTCCGGATGGGCGGAGAGAACCCGCTGCCGAGCGTATAGGCGCCGAAGACCGCGTAACTGAGCAGCATCAGCACGCTGATGGCGGCAAACAAGGTGCCGGCGGCGAGGCTCGATCGCCCGAAGTGGCGGAAGGACAGCAGCATCGCCAGCAGCGTAATGCCGTTGAAAACGGTGAGCGCCTGTGCATGGGGGGTTGTCGCGTGCCACCCGATAGCCAGCGTGGCCAAAGCAATGAGCAGAGTGATGACCCAGGCCAGCCGCGAGCGCAGCAGCAGGCCGGCCATCATGACGAGCATCATCAGTCCGGCTACGCCTTGGGGCAGGCTGTGGAGCAGGCTGAGGTTCGGCAACAGCGGACGCAGGCCCGCTGCGCCACTCTCGCGGTACAGTCCGCGGATGTATTGCGCCAGGGGCAGCAGATTGATCAGTCCCAGCAGGCCGACCGCCAAGGCCAGGGGCACATGAGGAAACCAGAACTCCCACCGGAGGTCGCGCCGCCATCGGTCAAATAGGCGTTGCACGCGAAGGCGCGTGTGCGGGCGAAGCATGTCGGTGGGCAACATCGGCAATGCTTTCGGCTCCAAAGGCTCGGACGATGACCGCCGCGTGATGCTTACTCGTAGCGCGCTGGCCGTCAAGCTATTTATGTGGAATCCCGGTCGCGGAGAGCCGGCGGTCTCCCGCCGATGGCCCGCTTCCCCAGCCGCCAAGACGCTGACTGAGGCGACACCCGGCCGCCGCCACAGAGGGGCGGCCCCGCCAACCTCGGCCTTGATCTGGAACAGTTCGCGCTCTGATTCCCGCAATTTGTGGCATTCAACCGTAGCCGGATGTGACCCCGTTTATTGACGGGTACACCGGGCGCGCCGATTGTAATGCCTGCGCCATGAGTTAAGATGATGGCCCGCATCCCCGGCCCGGCCGGGATAGATCGGTCGATAACAACAAGCGAGACGTGCGGGCATGACGGAGACGATCATCGCATTGTCTGACTGGTGTGCCGTAACAGTTCGGGTCCTGTCCGGTTGCGGCAGCCTCCCTCCCGGACATCCCTCTGGTCCATCGCTTCCGGTGTTTGCCTGTGTCTCGGACGTTCGACAGGTGGCCGATGCGGCACTGTCTGCGGTTGGCGCGAGTCCGACGGAGTTTCCGGGCAATACACCCGGCCGGGCGCGCCGGTCGCCCCGTGCCCGGCAGTCAGGGGCAGGCACCTTCCGGGCCATCGATTCTTCAGCATCGCCTTTATGCCCGCATCGCCGGATTGCAGTGGGCCTGCCCAAAGTCGGACCGGGCCCAAACGACGGGATCGTCGGCATGGACTACCAGTGGGTGTCCTGGCCAGCGCTGGCGCCGCGGTTCCGGGACAGCGCGCACCATGAATGTCGGTTGCAACGCCCGGCGCCGGGCATTCTTGGCGTCTAGGGCTCCCGAAATCGCCGAGGCATGCAGCGGTTGGCCGCGGCCCCCGGTGGCCGGTGTACGGCGCCATCCGGAATGCGGCGTACCGGATTCCGGAGAAACCCGGACTGGGATGTAGCCATGGAGCGAGGACCTCTTGATGACTGAACCTGCAGCAAGCGCGACAAAGCCGCCCGTTGGACTCAGCAGCGCCGAGGCGCAGCAGCGTCTCGAGCAGTACGGCCCGAACGCGGTGGCCGAAGAGCGGCGCAGCCCCTTGCTGGCATTCCTCAGCAAATTCTGGGATCCGGTGCCGTGGATGTTGGAGGCGGCCATCATCCTCGAGGCCATCCTGCGCAAGAAGGACGAGGCCATCATCATTGCGGCACTGCTGGTGGTCAATGCGGTCCTGAGCTTCCTGCAGGAGAGCCGTGCCAACCGTGCGTTGGAGCTGCTCAGGAGCCGGCTCGCCGTGCGTGCCCGGGTGCGGCGCGACGGGCGCTGGCAGCAGGTGCCCGCCGAAGCGCTGGTGCCCGGCGACGTGATCCACCTGCGCATGGGAGACCTCTCGCCCGCGGACGTGCGACTGGCCGAAGGTCAGGTGCTGCTCGATCAGTCCGCGCTGACCGGGGAATCGTTGCCGGTTGAGGCGGGTACGGGTGCCCAGGCCTACGCCGGATCCGTGGTCAAGCGCGGAGAAGCGACCGGGGAGGTCGCCGCCACCGGGTCGAACACCTATTTTGGCAAGACCGCCGAACTGGTGCGCACCGCCCGCACCGTGAGCCACCTGCAGACCATCATTTTTACCATTGTCAAATATCTGGTGGCCGTCGATGCGACGCTGGTTGCGGCATTGCTGCTGTACGCGCTGTTTGCCGGGTTATCCATGACGGACGTCATTCCGTTTGTGCTCATCCTGTTGGTGGCATCGGTACCGGTCGCGCTGCCCGCGACTTTCACGCTCGCTACCGCGCTGGGCGCACGCGAGCTGGCCCGCAGCGGCGTGCTGGTCACCCGCCTGTCCGCGATCGAGGAGGCCGCGGCCATGGACATCCTGGCGAGCGACAAGACCGGGACCATCACCGAGAACCGGCTGGCAGTGGCAGACCTGCGCCCGCTGGCGCCACATCGCGAGCTTGACCTGCTGCGTGCGGCGGCGCTGGCCTGCGACGAGGCGACGCAGGACCCGATTGATCTGGCCGTCCTGGCGGCAGCGCGCGCCCGGTCAGCGCTGGCGGATACGCCGCAACGGCTGCAATTCATTCCTTTCGATCCTGCCACCAAGCGCTCGGAGGCCGTGTTCCAGGACGGAACCGGGCAGTTGCGCGTGGCCAAGGGTGCAGTGCAGGCCGTGGCTTCGCTATGTGCGCATGCACCGGATCTCGATGCCGACGTTGCGCACCTCGCTGCCAAGGGTTACCGCATTCTGGCGGTGGCGGCCGGAGGCGCGGATGATATGAGCGTGCTGGGGCTGCTTGCCCTGCAGGATCCGCCGCGGGCCGATTCGAAGGACTTGATCGATAACCTGCGCGCGCTCGGCGTGCGTGTGGTGATGGTGACCGGAGATGATCTGGCAACGGCCCAGGCGGTCGCGGCCCAGGTCGGGGTGGGTGACCGGGCCTGCCCTCCGGAAGTGCTGCATGGCGAAGGCAATGCGAACCTGACTGATTGCGATGTCTTTGCGCGCGTGTTTCCGGAGGACAAATTCCACCTGGTACAGGCGCTGCAGCGTAAGGGTCACGTAGTCGGAATGACCGGAGACGGGGTCAACGATGCGCCAGCGCTCAAGCAGGCGGAGGTGGGCATCGCAGTCTCCAGCGCAACGGACGTGGCGAAGGCATCGGCCAGCCTGGTTCTCACCAATCCCGGACTGAGCGATGCGGTAGCAGCGGTGGAAACGAGCCGCCGTATCTACCAGCGGATGCTGACCTACACCCTTAACAAGATCATCAAGACCATCCAGGTTGCTGTGTTCCTGACCATCGGAGTGATGCTTACCGGGACCTTCATCATCACGCCGCTTTTGATTGTCCTGCTGCTGTTCGCCAATGATTTCGCGACCATGTCGATTGCCACCGACCAGGTCGCATTCTCGCAGCGGCCGGACCGCTGGAACATCGGCACACTGGTGCTGACCGGAGGTGCGATCGCGTGCCTGGTGCTGGTGCTGTCATTCGCGGTTTTCTTCTGGGCGCATGACTGGCTGCGCCTGCCCCTGCCGCAGCTGCAGACGCTGATTTTCGTGATGCTGGTATTCTCGGGACAGGGCACGGTGTACCTGGTGCGCGAGCGGCGCCATTTCTGGCGGTCGCGTCCGGGTCGGTGGCTGCTGCTGAGTTCGGCCGCTGACATTGTGGTCGTCAGTTTCCTTGCCTCGCGGGGTATCCTGATGACCGCGATCCCGTTTGGTCTGGTGGCGGAGATGCTGGGGGTGGTTGCGGCATTTCTAATCGTTGCGGATTTTCTCAAGATTCGTGTTTTCCGGGCGCTCGCCTGGAGTTGACGCGGGTTGCGGAAAATAGGAATGCGGGTGCGGGCGGCAAGGAACCCGCCAGGCTCCATCCGGCACTGCTGAAGCGCAGTGCCAGGATGTTCCTGGGTTCCAGGAACCTGAGGTTTCGCTCGCCGATCCTGGCCCATACGGACCGTCTGCAACTGCGGCGAGTGCTTATCAGGGAGAGGTTACGGTTCAGCCTTCGGTCGATGCCGTCGGCGCCCGCCAATCGGACTGCTACTTCCTCAGTTATCTGCCGCCGGCCTTGCGCCCTGTGGTATGGCGGGGCATCGCCACAATGAGCAGCCCCACCCCAGACAGCAGCAGGAGCAGGCTCGATGGCAGCGGGACAGGTTCGACATCCGACATCACGTTGACCGTATAGCCTGGAACGTGGAGCGGGGCGCTGAGGTTCTGCGTCGCCCCGGTTTCGGTCGCAAACGTCAGGTTCGGATTGGTCGAGGTGTTTATCGCAGCCGCGATCTGGGTCCTGAAGTCATTGAACGGTGTGCTGTTGTCGGAGAGCAGCACGACCGTAGGCGTGGCTTGCCCGGGAAAGGTCGTGGACATGACCAGATCGCTGAGGTAGCGCCCGCCGGTAAGCGGAATGGCACCGCCATCCGCATCGCTGGCCGGTCCATTGGGTTCCAGCAGACCGACGACGGAGCTGGTGTTGATCAGGCTGGTCAGGCTCGTTGCCGAGAATAGATTCGGTAACGGACCGTATACCAGCGGCATTTCGGCGCCGGTTTCCGCGTTGGTTGCATCGTAGACGATGCCCGAGGATCTGCTGATGATCATCTGGTCGGACAGCGGTACGGACTGGGCGGCTGCCGGATGCGCCGTTGCGGCCAAAAGACCTGCTGTGGCAACGAGCGGCAGCAGCGTTTTACCTAAGTAATGTGTACGCATGGATGTGTCCCTCCGTTTCTGATTCAAGCTTCAGATTGCCTGGCGTTGCGATGAAGGTGACCCGCGAACCTCGCCCGCGGGCGCTTCCGCCAAGTGCCCGGCCCTGGGCCATGCCTGAGCGCGCTGAACTCGGCAAGAAATTGCACAATGTGACGATGCTTCGTGACCATGCCGTCTCCCGGGTTTCAACTCCGTTTGAATCGGATGCCAAGGCGGTCATACCGGCCGTCATCGGGCAGGCATCCCGGCCACGGCAAATCACGTGCCATCCAATAATAAGAAAGTTAAATCAATTAGTTAAAGTTTGGTTGTCCGGTATTCCAAGGATCTCAACCGTGGTGCTGTAAGACTTGGTGACCTGGCCGCTTGTCCGAATTAGTGAACTTCATTGATTGGTTTTAATTCAATCACTTAAACATGATTTGATATGTGTTTTATATCCGATGTCATCAAAAGTATTTATTTTCCGATGCTTGTATTTAGTCAAATCCGGGCAATCTGTATTATTCTTTTATATATCAATAGGTTAATATGATCTGGAATGTAAAGGCTGCCGACATTTGGGATCATCGTCATCATCCGGCCGAAGAGCGGGGAGAGCGGTTTTTCGGTCCGGCAGGTCACTTCGGTATTAAAAGGTGAGTATGTGCACACTTACAGACCGGAGGCCGGCGCGCTCGTCGAAAAATCTTTCAACCCGTCGCGATGTAAGCCACTATAATCATTAAACAATCCAATTTGGATCAAGCAGGCGGTGGTCGTTCCTTGATTCGAGCCGACTGACGGTTGCACGTCTGCCCGTGGATGAGTAGCCCGGCGGTGACCTGCCCTCGGTTCCGGCCAGCGAGCGGCGCCGGGTCATTGTCACTCGCTGCCGGCATCGGG
>JAJYEK010000119.1 GCA_021785795.1 Pseudomonadota bacterium | reverse complement strand
GGCCGGCACCTTCTCGAGGGGCTGACCGGACCGGCGGTGCAGACGCTCAGCGTGGCCACCTACATCACGACCCTGGTCCTGCTGCTTTCGACCTCGGCGATCTATCACGCTTTGCCCATCGGGCGGCGCAAGGATCTCTTCCAGATGCTGGACCGGGCGGCGATCTATCTGCTGCTTGCCGGCACCTACACGCCGATCGGGCTGCTGATGGAAAAAGGGCGCCTGGGTACCGATCTGTGCGCGATCGAGTGGGTACTGGCAGGCATCGGTGTCGCCTCGGCCCTGCTCGGCCGGCGCCGCTTCCTTGCCCTCTCGGCCTGGCTCTACCAGGTCATGGGGTGGCTTACGGCCCTTGGCATGCGCCAGCTGCTGGCCAATGCGGGACCGACGGTGGTCTGGGGGCTTGCGCTGGGCGGGATCAGCTACATCGTGGGCGTGCTGTTTCTGATCCGCGACCACCGGCCGTACTTTCATCCGGTGTCGCACCTCCTCGTGGTGATCGGCGCCACTCTCCAGTTCGGGGCGATCAGCCTGTTTCTCGCCGAGGCGCCCCACTAGCCGGAGCATCGTTCGGGCCCGGACGGGTCGGGCCCGCGCCACCGCGCGTGCAGCGAAAAGCCCCGGCTGTGGCCGCCCGACGCGCGGGGCACCCTTGGCAAGGAGAATCGCTCCCATCAGCCGCTCGGGAACAGGGCAGACCGCGCGCACCGCAACCGTGGCCCCCGGGCACTGCCAGCTGTTTGGCCCAAGCGCCTTCGGTTCGGGGCTTGCCTCGTCGCGCAGCCGGCGTTCAGGCAGTGTCCCCGGAGAGATCCGCGGCAAGGGCGGGCGGCGCACCCAAACGGCCCGGGCCGCACCCGTGGACCGCGACAAAACCGGCAACAGAGAACGGTTACAGGTTGTGTCGGGGCCGGCATAGGGATTCCAGCGGCATCCGGAGGGGGCGGGATGCGGGCTGCGCCGCGCCTTCAGGAATCCATCGCGTCGCACGCCTCGGGCGACAGCATCCTGGCCGAACCAGGGTAACTCCCAATCTGCTACTAATTTGTCCTAAATTGGTAGTTTGGGACCTTTCTGGTAGACTTCCCAAAATGCTACTAATTTCTGCAAAATTGGTATCTGTGCCCGACACAAGGCGGCGACGTTACCAGCCGGGGTGGTCATGAAAATCCCGGTCCCACCCCCGAACATCGCCGATCTGATGGCTCGCACCGGGCCATCGCGCCTCATAGAACTCATCCAGAGCGGCATCGGGCCCACGCCGAATGGCGACTACCTCCACTGGGATAAGCTGCGTCACCTGCAGGCGCCCGCCGGGTATTCCATCGAGGAATGGTGGCTTGCGGCCAAGCTCGCCCGGATGGCGCTTTATCGTGCCCTGCCGTTCACAGACAGGGCCGGACAACCTTTCCGGCACACGCTGCCGGATCTCGTCTTAGAACTCCTTCACAGGATCGACCGTGCTGCAAGCAGCGAACTGCAAGCGGCCGAACAAATCGCCAACCCGCAGACACGCGACACCTACATCATCCGCTCGCTCATGGAAGAAGCGATCACATCGAGCCAGCTGGAAGGCGCCTCCACGACATATCGCATCGCCCGGGACATGCTCCGTGAAGGACGCAGACCCAGAACGCCAGGCGAACAGATGATCGCCAACAATTACCGCGGCATGCAGTTCATGCGGCAATACCGGCAAGATGAGATGAACCCTGGCATCATCATGGAGCTCCACAGCATCCTTGTCGCGGACACACACGGGAGCGACGCTGCGGCGGGTCGCCTGCGCCGCGAGAGCGACGACATCCATGTGGTGGACAATCGGGATGGCACAATCCTGCATACGCCCCCCGATGCCCGCGAATTGCCAGAACGGCTCGACAGGCTGTGCCGTTTTGCAAACGACCGATCGCCGGAACCCTTCATGCATCCGGTGATCCGCGCCATCATTCTGCATTTCATGCTCGCCTACGACCACCCCTTCGTGGACGGGAACGGCCGCACCGCACGGGCGCTTTTTTATTGGTCAATGATGCGCGAGGGCTACTGGCTGGCCGAATACATCTCGATTTCCCGGATCCTGAGAGCCGCGCCCGCCGAATACGCGCGCGCTTATCTCTATACCGAAACAGACGACAGGGACATGAGCTATTTCGTCGTCCATCAGCTGCGGGTCATGCTGCGGGCGCTCGATGACCTGCGCGCGCATCTTGCAAGGCATGCCCGCGAAGTCCATGAGATCGAAAATCTTCTCCATGACTCGCCCTTCCTCCGCGACAGACTGAATCATCGTCAGATCGCCTTGCTTAATCATGCCCTGCGCCATCCGCATGCGCCCTACCAGATTGCCGGTCACCGCCAGTCCCACCATGTCACCTATGAGACGGCACGCACGGATCTGCTGGAACTTGCCGCCCTGCATCTCTTGCGCAAAGACCGGGTGGGTCGCGCCTTTGTCTTCAGGGCGCCTGCGGATTTGGCGCAGCAGATCAAAATGCTAAGGGGACACAGCCGCCCGCCGCATGACACAACCCCGCCATGAAAAAACGGATCATCCGTAACGCCATAAAGCGGGCCGTTTGCGGCGCCACCTTTCCCGACTTAAAGACAGCCTTTCGGGCTGGGCCCCTGAAGGCCCGCCCACGGCGGGCGATACTGCGCCGCGGTGTTGCCCTACCACGCGTACCGCACGCTCACGGACTTTCGCGCAAAACTCGTGTGACGGATCATGGCTCTTTCTCTCAAAGGCCGAGGTCTCTTCAAAACCCGGAGCGGCTTGCCGCCGGATGAGGAAGGCGGCCGGCTAGCCGCGGGGATCGGGACCGGCTAGGATCCTCGTGTGACCCACCAGAGCGAATCCAGGCGGAAAGACATGGCGGCGCAAGACAGCAAAACAGCAAACGGACAGACATGGGATGTCGCAATCATCGGCGGTGGCCCGGGCGGCTCGACGGCGGCCACTTTGCTTGCGCGGCAGGGATATCGCGTGGCCCTGTTCGAAAAGGCGCGCCATCCGCGCTTTCACATCGGCGAATCGCTGCTGCCGGCCAACCTGCCGCTTTTTGAGGAACTCGGCGTGGCCGAGGAGATCCGCGCCATCGGCATGGAAAAATGGGGGGCCGAATTCGTGTCGCCGTGGCACCGGGAAGGCCACCAGGCGTTCGCCTTCGCCGAGGCGTGGAACAAGACACTGCCGCACGCCTATCAGGTCCAGCGGGCGCCTTTTGATGAGATCCTCTTTCGCAACGCCGTGCGCCACGGCGCCACGGCGTACGAAGGCTGCCGGGTAACGGACGTCACCTTCCTACCGGGGACACAGGGAGTGCTTGTCGACAGCCGGCAGGACGACGGCACGGTCGCGCAGCACCAGGCGCGGTTTCTCATCGACGCCTCCGGTCGCGACACCTTCCTTGCCAACCGCGCGCGCAGCAAGAGACGCAACCCCCGGCACAACAGTGCGGCGATGTTCGCGCATTTTCGCAACGCCCGCCGCCACACGGGGCGCGAGGAAGGAAATATCTCCATTTTCTGGTTCGACGACGGCTGGTTCTGGTTTATCCCGCTGCCAGACGGGGTCACCAGCGTCGGCGCCGTGGTCTGGCCGTACTACATGAAGCGACGCGACAAACCCGTGACGGACTATTTTCTTGAGACCATCGGGAAGTGTCCGGCGCTCGCCGAACGCCTGCGCGATGCCACGCGGGTGACCGACGTGGAGGCAACCGGCAATTTTTCGTATCAGTGCACGCACAGCCACGGACCCAACCACCTGCTGCTAGGCGACGCATTTGCCTTTATCGATCCGGTGTTTTCATCGGGGGTCATGCTGGCCATGCAGTCAGCCTTTGCGGCGGCGACGGCAGTCGATGCCATTTTGAGCGAACGCCAGTCGGTGCGCGCCGCTTTGCGCGCCTATGACCGGAGCCTGCGCCACGGGCCGCGGCACTTTGCATGGTTCATCTACCGGATCAATCAGCCCAGCATGCGCGATCTGTTCATGCGCCCAAGCAACCGCTTCCGCGCCAAGGAGGCGCTGCTGTCGGTGCTCGCTGGTGACATTTTTGGCGACACGCCGATCTGGAAGTCGTTGCGCGCGTTCAAGCTCGTCTACTACATCCACGTCTGGAGCCACGCGCCCCGCTCGCTGCGTGCGTGGTTCGGGCGGCGGCGCGCCATCCGCGTCACAGCCGGGGAAGCCTGAGCGCAGGCAGGGGCTACGGCCGCATAACCTATCCTGACTCTCGGGCGGTGACCGGCAGACCCACCATCGGCGGATGGGCACGCCGCCGCAGGCGACGCAGAAACGGTGACGTGATCACGGTGCTAAAGACGGCGATCAGCACGAGCATGGTAAAGACCGGCGCGGTGATGACGCGCAGATCGTAGCCCACGTTCGTAACGATGAGCTCCATCAGGGCGCGTGTGTTCATCAAGGCGCCGAGGATGCCGGCTTCCGGGTGATCGAGGCCGGTCAGGCGCGCCGCACCGTATGCGCCACCCCACTTGCCCACTGTCGCGAGCACCGCGAGCACCAGGCAGTCGATCCACAGCGGCAGGCTGTTTAGGCCTTCCACCTGCGTGCGCAGACCCGTGTACGTAAAGAACACCGGCAAAAACAACACCGCCACCAAAGGGCCGATCTGGGCGCGCCAGGCGCGCACGAAACGCTCCTCCTGATGCAACACGACACCCATCAAAAATCCCCCGAAGATCGCAAAGATCCCCAGGCGATAGGTGATCGCACCCGACAGAAAGACAAGCGCGAGAACCAGCCCGAGCAAAGGCGGGGACAGATCCTCGCCCGAAGATTGCAGGCGGCGGATCCCACGGCGCATAAGTGGCCGCAAAAGAAAAAGCCAGGCGACAGCAAAGACGGCAATCAGAACCAGACGCACCGCAAAGCGCGTAAGGCTGAAATGAGCGGTGACAAGTTCGGTGATGACCGCAAGCATGAGCCAGCCAGCCACATCGTTGATGGCCGCCGCAGTGATGGCGATGACACCCACCGGACAGCGGGTCATGCCGAAATCGACAAGGATGCGCCCAAGGATCGGCAAGGCGGTGATGGCAAGCGCCGTGCCGATGAAAAGCGCGGTAGCCCACGGCGGCACGCCCGGGGCGAGATGGCTTGCGGTCCCAAGGCCGAAGGCAAAGCCCAGCACGAAGGGCAGGACCAGACTCACGATGGCGACCCACAAGGCAGTCCGCCTGTACGCGGCATCGCGCAGATGGGCGAACTCGAATTCGAGGCCCACCTGGAACATCAGCAAGACAAGACCCAGCTGCGCCAGAATCGTCAGGGGAACATTGGTGACCGGGGAAAAAAGCGCATGAAAGCTTTGCGGCGCAATAGCCCCGAAACCGGAAGGACCCAGGAGGATGCCGACCAGGATCTCGCCCACTGCGGCTGCCTGGCCATAACGCAGTGCCAAGGTTCCGCCTGCACGGGCGGCAAGGACGATTACGGCAAGCTGCAGCAACGTCAGACCGACAAGATCTTCGGCATGGGCAGAAGAGGGCATCACCACGAAATCACTCCCGGACGAAACGCAACGCACGCAGGGATAAGCCTGCAAACAGCGATTGTGGAGGTGAACAGGCCTGCGGGTCCAGTGGTCCCTCAATGTCCATAAGGGCAGGAAAACGGGTGGGGCGCGGGCCTGCCAGATACAGGACTTCGTCCTCGCAAACGTTGCGCCGCGCCCCTCGCGGGATAGCGGCCATCTGATCCGCTTTCTATCGCACCTATACCGGTCGAGCCTTGAAAAACCGGGATGTCTTAGGACGGATGCGCTGCGGGCGACGGCCCGGTGATTCCGGTTCCGTGGTGATAACGCCCGCACAGCCTGAATTGGACTCAGGATAACAAAAGAGGCCGCATATAGCGGCCTCGCATTTTGTGCTCTGAAGCTTGTTAGCGGACAGAGCCCATATCCCGACAATGTAAGCGGCCTCAGTGTATACTTGAAGGAAAAGCAACGTCAATCAGGGAGGACGCGATGCTGCCAAAAATGCGCTACCGGCTAGGCCTCGACATGGGGTCGACATCAATAGGATGGTGTATGGTCCGGCTCAATGCCGACGACCAACCCGTTAGCGTCATCCGCGCAGGTGTCAGGATCTTCTCCGATGGTCGCAACCCCAAGAACGGCACCTCGCTTGCGGTCACACGCCGCCTGGCCCGCCAGATGCGGCGTCGCCGGGACAGATTGCTGAAACGCAAGGCACAGATGGTTGCGGCGTTGACTCGGTTGGGGTTTTTCCCGAAAGACGAGGAGACACGCAAAGGCCTTGCCGACATGGACCCGTACGCTCTCCGGAAGAAAGGCCTTTACCAGCCCCTTACCGGACCCGAGTTCGCGCGGGCGCTTTTCCACATAAACCAGCGACGGGGATTCCTGAGCAATCGCAAGACCGACAAGAAGGATAATGAGAGCGGTGCCCTGAAGAAGGCTATCAAGAATCTGGATCAGATACTTGCGCAGGAACATTGCCAGACCGTGGGCGAATGGCTCGCCAACCGCCACGAAAAGCGCCTGAGTGTCCGCGCACGACTGCGGGGCACAACCCAGAAAGATCGCGCCTACGATTTCTACGCCAGCCGCGCCATGGTCGCACATGAGTTTGATGCGCTCTGGGCGGCCCAGAGCCAATACGATCCGGATCTCTTTAATGCCCGCGCACGGGATGAACTCAAGGACATCCTGTTGTGCCAGCGCCCCTTAAAAGCCGTCAAGCCGGGTCGTTGCACGCTGATACCGGAAGAAGAGCGCGCGCCACTGGCCCTGCCAAGCGCGCAGCGCTTCCGTATCTATCAGGAACTGAACAACCTCAGAGTACTGACTGCCGTTGGCTCGCAGGAACTGCCCTTGACCAAAGAGCAGCGCGACACCCTTGCGGCCCTGCTCGAACGGGAAGACGCCACGTTCACGAAGATCCGGAAAGCCCTCAGGCTGCCGGGTACCGTCCAGTTTAACCTGGAGGACATAAAACGCGATCGACTCAAGGGGAACGCAACAGCGCGCAGTTTGTCGAAAAAAGAACTTTTTGGGTCGGGGTGGTTTGAGTTTTCGGCCGCGACGCAAGACGCCATCGTCGACAAGCTGCTGAGCGAAGGAAGCGAATCGGCGCTGGTAGCATGGCTGACGGCAGAGACTGGCGTCGATGAAGCAACAGGCGAACGGATTGCCAACGCAGGGCTTCCCGAAGGCTACGGGAACCTGAGCCGTGCCGCGCTTGCGCGCGTTTTGCCGGAGCTCATGAAGGAAGTGGTCGTGTACTCCACGGCCGTGGAACGCGCGGGGTTCGACAGTCACAGCGCTCTCTCTCACGCGGAACGGACAGGCGAGGTAATGGATCGCCTGCCATATTACGGCGACCCATTGCGGCGCCATGTGGGCTTTGGCACGGGCGTGCCATCCGATCCCCCCGAAAAACGCTATGGGCGGATCGCCAACCCGACCGTCCATATAGGGCTGAACGAGTTGCGCAAGGTGGTCAACGCGCTGCTTGATCGCTATGGCCATCCGAGTGAAATCATAGTCGAGGTCGCGCGCGACTTGAAGCTAAGCCGTGAACGCAAAATGGAGCTCCAAAAAGAGCAAAAGGAGCGACAGGACCGCAACGAGAAATATATTGCCGAGGCATGCGGCGTTCTGGGGCTTACGCCAGACAATCTCGACAAGGCAAAACGCCGGGAACTGTCGCAGAAAATGCAGCTCTGGTTTGAGCTGAACCCCAAGGATATCGGGAACCGCCGCTGCCCCTACACGGGGGAACAAATCAGCATCACGAAGCTCCTGTCAGATGAGGTGGAGATCGAACATATCCTGCCATTTTCCATGACGCTCGACGACAGCATGAACAATAAGACAGTATCCCTGCGCCGTGGCAACCGCATGAAGGGTAACAGGACGCCCTACGAGGCCTTTGGCAAGACACCCATCTCCGGCTATGAGTATGACGCCATGCTCGAACGGGCCCAGCTCATGCCTAGAGAAAAAGCCAAGCGGTTTGCGCCGGACGGGTATGAGCGGTGGCTAAAGGAAGACAAAGACTTTCTGGCGCGGGCACTTAACGATACCGCTTATCTGTCCCGTATCGCGAAGGAATATTTGTCTCTGGTTTGCCCGCCCAACAAGGTGCGGGCCATTCCCGGGCGCATGACGTCTTTGTTGCGCGGCCGATTTGGCCTGAACGGCCTGCTGTCCCGTTCGGAAGTCAAGAACCGGGATGACCACCGTCATCACGCGATCGATGCGGCAGTCGTCGCCGTGACCGATCAGGGTCTGTTGCAACAATTTTCCAAGGCCAGCGCCAGTGCCCGGGAAAAACAAGTCGGTCGCCTGGTTGAAGGCATGCCACTGCCATGGCCCACCTACCGGGACGACGTGGAGCGCGCCGTAAACCATATCATCGTCAGCCACAAGCCCGACCACGGTTATCAGGGAGCCATGCACGAGGAGACCGCATGGGGGTTGACGGCCGACGGACAGGCGACTCGCCGCGTGCGGCCGGAAGGCGGAGGTCCACGACAAAGGGAGACCCTCAGAAAGTCCCTGGTGGCAATAAGCAGCACCCGCGACAGCAAGCGCCATGGCCGCGATGACCAGGGTAACCTTCTGCCCTACAAGGGCTATGTGGGGGGAAGCAACTACTGTATCGAAATATGGCGCGATGCAAAAAATCGCTGGAAAGGTGAAGTCATTTCCACGTTCCAGGCTTATCAAGTCGTCAGGGAACTGGGCGAAAAAAGTGCCATGGCGCGACTGCGTGATCCCGAGACGAGTCTGTCGGGCAATCCGCTTGTCATGCGGCTGATGATCGACGATCTTGTGCGGTTTGAGGTGAACGGACATACCAAGACAATGCGGGTCGTGAAAATTAACGGCAACGGCCAGGTATTTTTTGCCGAACATAACGAGGCGAACGTGAATGCCCGCGATCTGGACAAGGACGACCCCTTCAAGTATATCTCGAAAACCGCCGGTTCGTTGCAGAAGGCCCAAGGGCGCCCGATCGTTGCCAACGTACTGGGCAGCGTGCGCAACCGCGGGTTCAATGGATAGCGGCGATGATCGGCCGGGTAGTCGAGATAGCGGACGACCGGCGGTATCTGTTTGTGTCGCGCGGCTTCATGGTTGTGCAGGAAACCGGGGAGGGACACAAGGAACTCGGGCAGGTGCCGTTGGACGATATTGCCGCCGTCATTGCGAACGCACATGGCCTGATATATTCAAACAACCTGCTTGTCTCCCTCGCCGAGAGGGGGGCGCCTTTTGTGCTGTGCGGGGCCAACCACAACGCCGTCGGTATGATTGTGCCCATTGAGGGCAACTTCCAGCAGGCCAAGCGGTTCGACGCACAGCTGGCGGCAGGCAAGCCCCTGCACAAACGGATGTGGGCGGAAATCGTGCGCGCCAAACTCACCCAGCAGGCATCAGTCCTTGAGGCCACGGGAGCGCCGGCCGTGCCGCTCGTATCCTTGGTCAGCAAAGTCCGATCCGGGGATCCCGACAATATAGAAGCACAAGGCGCACGCCGGTATTGGTCCCTGATTTTTGGTGACGGGTTCCGCCGCGACCAGGACGGCGGCGGGTTGAACGGCTTGCTCAACTATGGATATACCGTTTACAGGGCGGCAATGGCGCGGGCCGTCGTCGCAGCCGGGCTACATCCCACTCTGGGCATCCATCATTCCAATGAGGGGAATGCCATGCGCCTGGTTGACGATCTGATTGAGCCGTTTCGCCCTATGATCGACCTTCTAGTCTGGCAACTCCACCGCCGGGATGAAGACGAGGTGACACCCAACACAAAGCGCAGGCTAGTCCACTCCCTTTATAACGATATGCAGACGGATTCTGGCGTAACGCCGACGATGGTCTGCATGCAGCGGCTCGCCGTATCAGTGGCGCAGGTCTATCTTGGCGAACGGGAAAAGCTCGACCTGCCGTTGCCGGGCTTGCCGCTTTCCTTGGCGGCGAACCTCGGCAACGACTGACCGCATGCTCACCGGGTATCGACTGATGTGGGTCATCGTTATGTTCGACCTGCCGGTGGTCGAAAGGGACGAGCGCAAGGCGGCCACGGCGTTTCGTAATGCCCTGCTGGATCTGGGTTTTGAAATGGCCCAGTTTTCTGTCTACATGCGCTTTTGCGCAAGCCAGGGACAAATTGACACTTACTGCAAAAGGGTCGAGGACGCTTTGCCTGAAGGAGGCCGAGTGAATATCCTGACATTTACTGACAAACAGTATGAGCGCATCGTCTCTTACGTCGGGAAAGCCAGGCAACCGACAAATAAATCGCCTGACCAATACGATTTGTTTTGACAATATGAGTCGTTTTTTTGTCACCAAGATCGACATAACCCCCTGCAAGATCAGGGGGTTATGTGACTTGGAGTATACATCATCGGGATATGAGCTCTGGCCGGAACACGCCAGCGGGCCGCCCCCGCCGTGGGCGTAGTATACATCATCGGGATATGAGCTCTGGCCGGAACTCAGGCGTGCTTCAGGTTGTAGG
>JAJYEK010000020.1 GCA_021785795.1 Pseudomonadota bacterium | reverse complement strand
AGAAATGGACGAACACGTCCGGGCTACCATCACTCGGGGTGATAAAACCGAAGCCCTTGGACTCGTTGAACCACTTAACCGTACCAGTTTGCATAGACGAATAACCCCTTCTTCATCTGTGACGTCTGCGCCTTGCTGCGACGCGTTATCGAATTGCCGGATCAGGAGGCCGCACACCAGGGTCAAGGACAACGGCCAACCCGTGACGCAGCGGCACAACATACCGCGCCAATTCCTCCGCGCGGCGGCTAAATCCTACGTGAAGTCCACCGATAACACAATCCGGTGTCCCGCTCAAAATACCGGACGAGCCGCGGCCTGGACGGCTGCCGGCAACGTCAGCGTCCGACCACGCACGGCGCTGCCTGCGCCTTAGGCCGGCACATTCCCGCCCAGGGACACTTAACAGTGCGCCGTCGGGCATCCGCTCGACCTGCTCGAACCCTGCTCGCTGGGTTGCCCGTCGACATCTCGGACGGCAGTACCTGCCGTAGCGCCGGAAAATTCGGCGCGGGAGCGCCTCGCCGTGGATCGGATCACGCCGCGCTAATCGGCCGAGCGCACACGGGCACGCAGGCCCTTGGTGCGGGACTTAAGACGCTTCTGGTCCAGCCTCCGGCGCACGGAAGCAGCGGTTCTGCGGGTTGCGACCCGCGGCTCCGGCACTGAGGCCCGTCGCCGAAGACGGGCGATCAGCCGGTCCAGCGCCAGCGCCCGGTTGCGCGCCTGCGAACGCGTGTCCGACACCGTCACCGCGATTCCCGTCGGCAAGTGGGTCATGCGTACGGCGGATTCCGTCTTGTGCAGGTGCTGGCCACCCGGTCCGCTCGCCCGGAAGGTCTCGACGCGGACATGGCGCACGACAAGCTTCGGGTCGAGCGAATAGGAAGGTCCGCCCGTCTGCCCGGACCCGCGCCTCCCGGCGGTTCTGCGGCTAGTCCCGGTTCTGTCGATCTGCATGGCAACGGACGGCTGGTGTCTTGCTACAATAGGACTTTTCGACGGTCTGCAGCCGCTCGCCGGGGATCCCCGCGACCGCGGCTGGGTGGCCCCCGTGCCGGGGCCGCATGCAACCCAGATTAGCGCCCGAAGGAACCGTTAAGGAAACGTTAATGATTATCATCCTCAAGCCCCGTGTGGGCCGCAACAGTCCGGAATTCCAGCAGATCCTAGATGCGCTGCGCAACAAGCGCAATATCAGCACACGCATCCACGAAGAGGTCGGCTCACAGCAGACTCTCACGGAAATCTACCTCATCGGCGATACCGCAGCCCTTGACCGCAGCGAAATCGAATCGCTCCCTGGCGTGGAGCGCGTCGTCCGCGTATCCGAAGAATACCGAATTCTCGGCCGTCACCACGACGACCAGCGCCCGACCGGCTTCGAGTACAACGGCGTTCACTTCAGCCAGGACAGCTTGAACGTGTTCGCCGGACTGTGCGCAGTGGACACACCGGAACATGTCGAGAAAATGTTGCGAGCGCTGCGCGACAACGGCCAGGTATGCACGCGCATGGGCGCCTATAAGCCGCGCACCAACCCATATGCCTTCCAGGGGCTCGGGCGCGACTGCCTGCCGTGGGTGTTCGAACTCGCCGGCAAGTACGGCATCAAGGTGATCGCCATGGAAATCACCCACGACTCGCATCTCGACGAAATTCGCGAAGCCCTGGAACGCACCGGCAAACCTACGGGTGTCATGCTGCAAATCGGCACGCGCAATACCCAGAACTTCGAGCTCCTGAAAATCGTCGGACGGCAGCGTGAACTGCCAGTACTGCTCAAGCGCGGCTTCGGCATCACGCTCGAGGAATCGCTCAACGCCGCCGAATACCTCGCAAGCGCCGGCAACCGCAACGTGGTGTTCGGCCTGCGCGGCATGAAAACGAACATGGGCGACCCGCACCGCAATTTCGTCGACTTCGCCCACGTACCGGTAGTCAAGCGACTGACGCGCATGCCGGTATGCGTGGACCCCTCGCATTCGGTGGGCTCGCGCGACCGGGCGCCCGACGGGATGCTCGACATCCAGCACGTCACCGCCCAGGGCATCATTGCCGGCGCCAATATGGTCCTCGTGGACTTCCATCCGGCGCCGCAAAAGGCGCTGGTCGACGGACCGCAGGCCCTGCTGCTCGAGGAACTGCCCCTGTTTCTGGCGGATATCGCCGTGGCGCGCGAAGCCTACGAGAAGCGTCGGGCGCTGGCCAGGGACTTTCTGGCCCAGCATCACTGACCGCCGCGGGCGCCGGCGACGCTCAGCGCCGGTGGGCGGGCGCGGCTGCGTAGGGTTCGCAGACACCACGGGCGAGATCCGTGATCACCCGCGTGCGGCGATTGACCACGAGCACGTCCGTTCCGACAAGGACCCGTGCATAGGGCTGTGGCAGCGGCGGCAGGCGGCTCTCGAGCTGCTGCGGCAGGCCACGGAAGACGAGCCGGGACGGCAGCCTATCGTAACGGCGCAGCTGCGACGCCATGCGGCTTTCCTCCGGAGACAGGTTCCGGGCAAAGTCGCGACGCGTGCAGTATTCACGAATCAGCGCGCGCTCACGGGTGCCGATTGCCGGCGGATTCCCGGCCCCCTCGTCGCTGAACGCGATATGGCCGGACGTGAGGGCCTCGGCAATGCAGCCGCTAAGCAGACAGGCAGACACCAGTACCAGAAGCAGATTGCGCACGGCCACTCTCCCCGAATTTACGATAGTCGGCTGACTCCGAAGCAGCGTCCGGCACATTCGGGCCGGCATCCCCGCCGGCGCAGCCCGACAGCTATAATACACAGAGCTCGACAGAGCCGCAGGAGGCGTGATGGCTGAATCAGACAGGCGGTGGCCGTTCCTGCTGCTCGCGGCAACCGGCGCGTTCGCCATCCTGAGCTCCACCCTGTCAAAAACTCCGGCGCTGCCGCTGTTCGCGATCCACCTTGGCGCAAACCCCGCGGAAATCGGGTGGGTTGCCATGGCATCGACCGTGTCCGGAATACTGATCAGCCTGCCGGCCGGAATGCTCTCGGATCTCGTGGGCAGACGCCGGCTGCTTCTGGCAGCGCTGGCGATATTTGCCACTGCCCCATTCCTGTATCTTTTGGCAAGCCGTGTATGGATACTCGTGCTGGTGCGCTTTTACCATGGATTTGCGACCGCGATATTCGGCACGGTGGCGAGCGCCTGGATCGCCGGCCATCACGTCAAGGATCGCGCCCAGAAACTCTCGACCTACTCCTCGATTACGATTGTCGGACGTTCAGCGGCGCCGTTCCTGGGCGGCTCCTTGATCTCACTGGCGGGCTTCCCAGCGGTCTACCTGACCTGTGCTGCGGGCGGCATCCTGGCACTGGCCCTCGGCATAATGCTGCCCCGGGACCGGGAGAGGCTGCCGCTTCCGGAATCACACGCCCGGACCTGGGAGACAGCACGAACCGCCCTGGCAGCGACGTTGCGCAACGGCGCCCTGCTCGCCACCAGCGCCACCGAGGCGGCGCAATATTTCGTGTTCGGCGCGCTCGAGGCATTTCTTGCCGCTTACGCCTCCGTATGCGCGATTCCGGCCTGGCAAATCGGCGTCATCCTCGGCCTCCAGCTGGTTTGCGTCGCCCTGATCAAGCCGCTCGCCGGGTACATCTCTGATCGCATTGGACGCCGACCGGCGATCCTCTTCGGTCTGGCCATCGCCATGATCGGCATCTGCCCGATACCCCTGTTCCGGTCTACGACGGCACTAGCGGCGCTGAGCGTCGTCTTCGGCGCGGGTTTCGCGACCGCAACATCGTCGACCGGCGCCCTGGTTGGGGACCTGAGCCGACAGGACCAGATGGGTACGTCGATGGGCGTGCTGAGAACGATCATGGATACCGGACAGGCCGCGGGACCGGTCGTCACGGGCGGCGTCATCAACGCCTTCGGCTACACAGCCGGTTTCGAGATGCTGGCGGCGCTGCTCCTAGCCACCGCCCTGTGGTTCGGACTGGGCGTGCCAGCGGCCGCCACGCAGCGCTGACCGCACGCGTCAGTCCGGTGCTTTCCTGGGGTAATTCCGCCGCGGCTGCCCGACGTAGAGCTGCCGGGGCCGGTCTATGCCGTGCGTTTCCTGATGAAGCTCCAGCCAGTGGCTGACCCATCCCACGGTGCGCGCCACCGCAAAGATGGCGGTGAACATGTTCATCGGCAACCCCATCGCGCGCAGCAGGATTCCTGAATAAAAATCGACGTTCGGATAAAGCTTGCGCTCGATGAAATAATCATCCTGCAGCGCAATCTCTTCGAGCTTCACTGCGATCTCGAGAAGCGGATCGTCGACCCCGAGGTGATGAAGCACCTCGCGCGCACTTTCCTGGATGACGCGCGAACGCGGATCAAAATTCTTGTAGATGCGGTGACCGAACCCCATCAGGCGGAACGAATCGTTCTTGTCCTTCGCCCGGGCAATCGCTTTCGGGATATTCTCCGATGTACCGATTTCCATGAGCATCTTGAGCACGGCCTCGTTCGCTCCACCATGTGCCGGTCCCCAGAGGCTGGCGATGCCGGCCGCCACGCAGGCAAACGGATTTGCGCCGGAAGAGGCCGCGAGCCGCACCGTGGATGTCGACGCATTCTGCTCATGGTCGGCATGCAGGATGAGGATGCGATCGAGTGCACGGGCCATCACCGGGTTCACCACCAGTTCGGTGTTGGGGACACCGAACAGCATCTGAATCAAATTCGCGGCATAGTCGAGGCTATTATTGGGATAGCGCTGCGGACGTCCGGAACTGTAGGTGTAGCTGGCCGCCGCGATCGTCGGCATCTTGGCGATCAGCCGGATAGCTGCAAGCTCGCGCTGCTGCTGGTTGCTGATATTGATGACGTCGTGATAGAAGGCGGATAGGGCTCCGACCACGCCGACCATGACCGCCATCGGATGGGCGTCGCGGCGGAAACCGCGATAGAAATACAGCACCTGTTCATGCAGCATATTGTGCTGGTGGATCGCAGCCTGGAAATCAGCCATCTGATCAGCAACCGGAAGTTCCCCGTGCATCAGCAGATAGGCTACCTCAGGGAAGGTGCTGTACTGCGCAAGCTCCTCTATGGGATATCCGCGGTACAGCAGCACCCCGGCATCGCCATCGACGAAGGTAATCGCGCTCTTGCATGAGGCCGTCGACCGGAAACCCGGATCGTAGGCAAGCAGCCCGTGGCGCGCATAGAGCGTCTGGATATCGACCGCCGACGCCCCCATCGTGCCTTCCAGTATGGGCAGGCTCCCTTCTCCCTGTGTCTCCGAGATGACCGCGTTTACGTACTTAGTGCTCATGATCGTTGCCCTGTCGGATGCTGGATCACGCCGCGGCCTGCGTCCAACGGCACCGCGGTCCTGGATACCCTAAAACTAACTATATGCTGTCGGATACTACTGTCTCGCGATACCATCTGCGCATCATCGCTCGGGCTGCACGCCCTGACGCTGGCGTCTAACCTTAATACAGGCCATGCCGGCGGTGCAAACCCGCGCCGCGGGCGGAAGGGGTGCCTGCACCCATCGCCGGACCCCTCTCCGGCAGCCCCCGCAACGGGCCCGGGCCCGCGGCCGTGGCGTGCGGCCAGGAAAGCGCCGGGATGCGCAAATTGAACCGTAAAGCAGCGGCCTGAACCGGGTACGAAATCCGGGATCGATCGCTCCCCATTGCCGGGTCTGTCTGTTTAACGTGAATCGGGTTAATATCCCGTTGCCGTACCACTCCAACCCGAATAGCGCAGCGCGACCCTCTTGCCCGATCTCAATTCCCGTCAGAAGGAGGCAGTACGCTACATGGCCGGCCCGCTGCTCGTGCTGGCCGGCGCCGGCAGCGGCAAGACCTCAGTCATCACACGCAAGATCGTTGCGCTCATACGCGAACATGGGATCGATCCGTCGCGGATTGTAGCGGTCACGTTCACCAACAAGGCCGCTCGGGAAATGAAAACCCGGGTCGCCGCGCTGCTCGGCGGCGGCGCTGCCAAGGGCCTGGCCATTTCTACCTTCCATACGCTCGGCCTGCGTATTCTGCGCGCTGAAGGCGCTCACGCCGGGTACCGGGCCGGGCTATCGATCTATGATTCCACAGACAGCCTCGGACTCATTCGGGACCTGGCACACAACAGCATGGCCGAAGATATACAGCGTCAGATCTCGCGCTGGAAAAACGCCATGGTCGAACCGGAACACGCCATGGCCACGGCCGGCACCGACCCGCTGGCAGCGCAGGCGGCCAAACTCTACCCCCTGTATCAACGCCACCTCAAGGCCTGCAATGCCGTCGATTTTGATGATCTCATTCTCGAGCCGGCGCTCATTTTTGCCAGGCACCCCGACGTGCTGTCGGCCTGGCAGGACCGCATTCGCTATCTGCTGGTCGACGAGTATCAGGACACGAATGCCTGCCAGTATTCCCTCGTCCGACAACTGGTCGGAACGCGTGGCGCCCTGACTGTCGTCGGCGACGATGACCAGTCCGTGTACGCATGGCGCGGTGCCCGCCCGGAAAACCTGCTCCAGCTGCAACAGGATTTCCCGAATCTCAAGGTCATCAAGCTCGAGCAGAACTACCGTTCCGCGGGACGCATTCTCAAGGCAGCCAACAGCCTGATCAGAAATAATCCTCATGTCTACGAGAAACGGTTGTGGAGCGATCTCGGATACGGCGATCCGATCCGGGTCATCGTGGCGCGCGACGAGGAACATGAGGCCGACCGGGTGGTCGCCCAGCTGCTGCACCACAAGTTCAAGCACCGGACCGATTTCCGCGACTACGCGCTGCTGTACCGCGGCAACCACCAGGCGCGCGTGCTCGAGCGCGCCCTGCGAGAACAGCGCATCCCCTATTATCTCAGCGGCGGCATCTCGTTTTTCGAACATAGCGAAATCCGCGATGTCATGGGTTATCTCCGGCTGGTGGCAAATCCCGCGGACAACAGCGCGTTTCTACGGGTTGCCAACACGCCGCGACGTGAAATCGGCGCGGCAACCCTGGAGGGCCTCGCGCGGTACGCCGCCGAGAACGGATTGAGCCTAACCGATGCGTCGTTCGCCGACGGGCTCGCGCTGCAGCTCAATTCGCGGCAGCTCGCGGCGCTGCGGCGCTTCACCACGTGGATCAGCGCGCTTGCCGAACGCGCACCGGAGGCGGATCCGGCCGGTCTTGCCAGGGAGATCGTCGCAGAGGCGCACTACGATGCATGGCTTCAAGAGACCTCCGACAGCCCCGCCGCGGCACAGAAGCGCCAGGAAAACGTTGCCGATGTGCTCGACTGGCTGCGCCGGCTCACGGTCCAGGACGGCGAGCTCTCGTTCGCCGACGCGGTTGCGCGCATCAGCCTGATCGGGATGCTCGACAATAACGACCCCGACGCCAGCATCGACCAGGTCTCGCTCATGACCCTGCACGCGGCCAAGGGGCTGGAGTTTCCGCACGTCTATCTGGTTGGGATGGAAGAGAACCTGCTTCCGCACCGGACCAGCGTCGAGCAGGACACGGTGGACGAAGAGCGTCGCCTTGCCTATGTCGGCATCACGCGGGCACGCAAAACGCTCAGCTTTTCGCTCGCTCGCTGCCGCAAACGCTACGGGGAAATCGTCGACTGCGAACCGAGCCGATTTCTTGCAGAACTTCCGGCAGACGACCTGGAGTGGCAGGACGAGGCCGCTTCCGCAAACCCGCAGGAACGCCAGGAACGGGCCGACGCGCACTTGGCCAATCTGCGCGGCCTGCTCGATACCTCGTAAGAACATTCGTGGAAGCCGCCGCATCTACGGCCGCAGCCCTCTGGGCCCTGGCAATAGCCGGGCGCTCAAGCGTCCGCATGCCGCCGCCCGCAACCCGGTCCGGGTGCAAGTCCGGCACGGGACGTCCGGTCGGCTGCACGGCTTGCTGGCCTCCTCCGTTTCGTAATAGAGTGCCGCAGATCGACAGATCATAACTACAATGGACTGGGTATGGTTTCATGCACGTCGATGACAGGCAGGAATCGAGAGTCGTCGCAAACCTCACCACAGCGTTCGTAGCGCTGCTGCTGTTACTGCTGCTGGCCGCGATCATCTACGGCACCTATTCGTTCCAGGAAGTCAAAAAGGAACAGATCCGCCGGCTGAGCCTGGTGACAGGACTGGTGGCCAGGTCGACCGAATCCGCCTTGCGTCATTATGAGCATGGCCTGCGGATACTCGGCCAGCAGCTGCGCGCAACCAATCTGAAACTCCATCCGCGGCGCAGCCGCACGCTGCTGCAGCGCTTCGCCCGGGGAAATCCGGAACTGCACGCGGTCATCGCCGTGACGCCCAACGGCCGGATTCTCAATTCGTCCCGGACACTGCCCGCCCCGTTTCCCAATCTATCCGGACCGCACTTTCTCGAGGGGGCGCGACGCACGATGTCCACGCACGGCCTGGTGGTGGGCCCCACCAAGCGCGGGCGTATTGCTTCCGGCTGGATCATACCGCTGCGCTACGCGGTGCGCTCCCGGAGCGGCCGCGTACTGTTTCTGCTGTCGGCGGTGCTTCCGGTCAGCCGGGAGCAGGCGCTGTGGAACAGACTGCCACCACCAGCCGAACTGCTGAGCGGGCTTCTGACCGATGACGGCTACCTCATCTTCACTTGGCCGCCGCCCGCCAATCCGAGCCGTGTCTACGACAGGCCCCAAACGGGGATCCTGGTCCGGACCCTGCGTGCGCGCAATTTTCCCAGAAGCGGTTATGTCCAGGGCATGACTACCGTGGACAGCGTTCCCCGCCTGGTCGTATTCCGCCGGCTGAGACATTATCCACTCACTTTTTGGACGACAATACCGACACGCATGATATGGGTGCAGTGGTGGCACACGGTCGACGTGCCGTATGCGCTCCTTCTGCTCCTCGCCCTGGGCGGAGGATGGACGTTCCGCTGGACGACACGCCAGCAGAAGGAATGGGAAAACGCGCAACTCGATGCACGGCGACAGCTGCGTCGCGCCAACCGTGCGCTTCGGGTCCTGACCGAGGTCAACCACAGCCTCGTTCACGCCCACGACGAAGTCACCCTGCTGCGCCAGGCCTGCGCCAGCCTGGTGCAGACCGGAGGATACCGGATGGCCTGGGCCGGGTACGCAGAACATGACGCCCACCGAACGATACGGCCGGTTGCGGTTTCCGGCCACAACAACGGCTACGTGGAGGCCATGAAGCTCTCCTGGGCCGACACCGAGCGGGGTCGCGGCGCTGCCGGCACCTCGATACGAGAACGGCGGCCCGACATGGCCCGCGACATCGCAACCGACCCGCGCTACGCGCCCTGGCGGAACGCCGCTCTGGCGCGAGGCTACGCATCGTCGATATCCCTGCCGCTATTGTACGACAGCCAGGTATACGGAAATTTCAGCCTCTACGCCGACCAAGCCCTTGCCTTCGACCCGGAGGAAGTGGAGATACTGCAGCAACTGGCCAACGACATGGGCTATGGCATCCATAGCCTGCGGACACGGCTTGCGCACACGCACGCGGAAAACCAGCTGCGGCTGGCCGCCAGCGCCCTGGAAAACACCGCCGAAGCCGTTTTCATCACCGATGTGAACGCACGCATCATTTTCGTCAACAAGTCATTTTCCGCGATCACCGGCTTTCCGGCTGAAGAGGTCATCGCGCGCCCCTGGGAGGTCATCGCGTCCGACCGCGACAGCGACAGCCGGTCCAACAACCTGCGCCAGGCGCTCGATGAGTCCAGTTACTGGCAAGGCGAGTTATGGGCACGGCGCAAGAACGGAGAGCCCTATCCGGCCCTGTTCAGCATCACCAAGGTGCCGGAAGCGGACGGCAGCGTCTCGCACTTCGTCGGCGTCTTCAACGACATTTCGCAGTACAAGGACTACCAGTCTCGACTCGAGTTCCTGGCGAGCCACGACGCGCTCACCGGCCTGCCCAACCGCATGCTCCTGCGTGACCGTCTGGAGGAAACCATTTTCCGCGCGCAGCGGGACCGGAGTTCGGCGGCGGTGCTGTTTCTCGATCTCGACCGGTTCAAGTCCATCAACGATACCCTCGGACACTCGGTGGGCGACACATTGCTGTGCCAGGTCGCTGGACGCCTGCGCGACGGAGTGCGCGAAATCGATACCGTGGCACGCATGGGCGGCGACGAGTTTGCCATCATCCTGAGCGAATGCAGGGAATCCTCGGACGTGGCCGCGCTCGCCCACAAGCTCCGCGAGCTCGTCAGCAGACGGTTCGTAGTGGATGCGCGCGAGCTGTTTGTGACCGCGAGCATCGGCATCAGCTGCTATCCCCAGGATGGCGACGACGTCTCAACGCTGTTGAAGAACGCCGATATCGCCATGTACCGCGCCAAGGAGTCCGGGCGCAACATGTACCAGTTTTTCTCTCCCGGCATGAACACCCAGGCGTCCGAGTTCATGGCCATGGCCAACAATCTGCATACCGCCTTTGACCACGGCGAGTTCACGCTCGAGTTCCAGCCGCGACACGAGCTGGCAAGCGGAAGAATCACCGGTACCGAGGCTCTGCTTCGATGGAACCATCCTTCACTGGGGCTAGTTCTCCCCTCCCGGTTCATTCCGCTGGCGGAGGAAACCGGTCTCATCGTCAGGCTCGGGGAGTGGGCGCTGAGCACGGCATGCGCCCAGGCCAGCGCCTGGGAGCGGGAAGGAATCCCGCTATCGGTTGCGGTCAATCTTTCGGCGCGCCAGTTCCGGGAACAGGATCTCGTCGCCCGCATGCGTGCCATCATCGAGGCCTCCGGCGTATCTCCTTCGCTCATCGAGGTGGAGATCACCGAGAGCCTGATGATGCAGGATCCCGAAACGGCCAGCCGCATGCTCGGCGAGCTTCGCGCCATGGGAGTGGAATCGGCGATCGATGACTTCGGAACCGGCTATTCCTCGCTCGCCTACCTCAAGGATTTCCCGGTGAAGTATCTCAAGATCGATCGTCGCTTCTTGCACGAGCTGCCCGGCAACCAGAGCGACGTCGCCATCGTGCGCACGATCATCGCCATTGCCCGCAGCCTGGGACTTCGACTCATTGCCGAGGGCGTGGAGAACGAAGCGCAACGCGCGTTCCTGCTGGCAGAGGGCTGCGAGCACGCGCAAGGCTACTACTTCAGCCGGCCCATGACCGCAGAGGTGCTGGCTGATCTGCTGAGGACGACAGGGACCAAGCAGGGAAAATAAAGTGTGGGACGTGGACGGGATTCGGCCTGCAGACCCGCCCCGGAAATACCCGACGCCGCAGACCGGATGGCAAGCGCGGCGTTCCGCTGCCCGCATGGGGCTTCGGAATCCGGGTGACCCCGCGGAAGCCAATCTCAACGTGGATCGCTAGCGAGGCGGCGGATGCCACAGCAATTGCGCAGAAACGTCGCAGGAAGTAATGAAATGGCACGGGCGGCGGTAACCGCCGCCCGTGCCGGTTTCAGCCCCGCTCAGTCGCTGCTGTCATCGCCGCTCTGGGATTGATTTCCCTGATCCGTGTTCGAGCCGTTATCGCTGGAACTGTCGTCGAGGACACTGCGCGAGAGAGACCCGTGCGTCGCCGACGCAACAGTCTGCGAATGGGCGTTGGCGGGCGCCGCGGTCGAGGCCGCGAATGCCGGGATGGCGGAAAAACCCAGGGCAGCCACTGCCGCAGTAATCAATGATATCTTATTCATGTCCGTGCTCCTTAAAAGGTTTTGGATGAGTCTGCCGCTACGGCAGCGCCGCACCAGCAGATGGCGGCCATTAAACCAGCGGAATGTAAGCAAAATATGAGCCGCGACCGGGGAATTGTAAGGAATTGTGAGCGGGCGGCGGCAACCTGTCCTTCTGGGTTAGGATGGAATCATGGAAAACAGGCCATTGCCATGACCGCATCGGCGCACATCCTGATCGTCGACGACGACGAGAGCATCCGCAGTCTGCTCAAGGAATATCTCGAGGGCTACGGATACCAGACGTCCATAGCCGCTGACGGACCGAGCATGCTGGAGCAGCTGCGCAAGGCTCCCATCGACCTTATCGTTCTCGATCTCATGCTGCCGGGCGAGGACGGATTTTCCCTTTGCCGGCGCATCCGCGGGGAGCGAGACATTCCGATAATCATGCTGACCGCGAGAACCGACAGCATGGACCGCATTCGCGGCCTGGAACTGGGCGCCGATGACTACGTCGCCAAGCCGTTCGAACCGCGCGAACTGGTCGCCCGCATCCGCGGAGTGCTGCGGAGAAGCCGCACGGGCGACCGCCACACCAACATCGTGCGCGGCTATTCTTTTGCGAAATGGGAGTTGGCGCTGCCTCAACGACAGCTGCGTTCCCCGGACGGAGTGCTCGTTCCCCTGGCCGCGTCGGAGTTCCAGCTGCTGGTGATTTTTCTGGAACATCCACAAACCGTGCTGTCGCGCGACAAGCTCATCGAACTCTGCCACGGTCGCGAAGCCGGCCCCTACGACCGGAGTATCGACGTTCGCGTGAGCCAGCTGCGGCACCATCTCGGCGACAGCGGCCGTGAACCCCGACTCATCAAGACGGTTCGCAGCGCCGGCTATATTCTGGCGACGGACGTCGTGCGGCGCTACTGAGTGAAGCTCTTTCCCCGCAACCTGGCAGCTTGGATGACCGGCGTATTGCTGCTGGGCGTGATCCTGACACAGCTTGTAAGCATGGCGATCAACATCCTCGATCGCGGCCGGGCCTTTTATCGCAGCACCACCCTACAGGTGGCCGAGCACATCTCGGATATTGCCAAAGCGCTCGATGCGGTCCGTCCCGACGACCGGGCCCGGATCGTTCGCCGGCTGAGCGACCGGCGCCTCACCATCGTGCTCTCCCGCAGCCCGAACCCGGTGGATGGCCCATCCGAGCGGCCTTACGCGCGTGTTTTCGAGTCCATGCTGCGCCGCGACCTGGGCGCGCACTGGCCGATCCATGTGCTGCTTCGCCATGTCCCCCAGCCGGGCCGCGACGAATCGACGTTATTCCCGGAAACCCCCGTCAACGCCCTGGACCGGTATCTTACGCTGCGTTTGTTCTACCTTGCGCCACGCGGATTTGCCTTCGTGACGCAGATCGAGCTGCATGACGGCAGCTGGGTCACGTTTTCCGCACGGCTGCCTTACGAACATATCGCGCGCCTGTACATATTGCTGCCGAAGCTCGCGCTCTCGCTGGCGATCGCAATCGTTCTGCTGCTGATCGCTGTCCGATGGGTGACCCGCCCCATGAAAAAAATGGCCCAGGCCGCGCTCGCCATCGGACAAAACCTCAACAGCGCGCCGCTGGAAGAGACTGGTCCTGCGGAAATCCGGGCCACGGCACGGGCGCTCAACGTAATGCAGTTGCGGATCCAGGAGCATGTGCGCGACCGCGCTGCCATGCTGGCGGCACTTTCTCATGACTTAAAAACTTTCATCACACGCCTGAGACTGCGCACCGAACTGCTGCCGGACAGCGCACATCGGGAACGCTTGATCAGCGATCTTTCCGATATGGCTGCCATGGTCGGTGCAACGCTCGAATACCTGCACGGCATCGACCCCGGCCAGGGCCGGACACAATTCGATGCGACCGCCCTGGCTGAGAGCGTTCGTATCGATGCCGAGGACATGGGCTGGAATGTGACCGTCGAGGGGGCGGCGGAAAATCCCTTTTACGGCAATCCGCAGGACCTCAGGCGCTGCCTCATGAACCTGGTGGACAACGCAGTCAAATATGGCGGGCGGGCAACCATCCGCATCGACGACCGTCCCGACGAGTTGACGATCGCGGTGTGCGATCCGGGTGCCGGAATTCCTCTGCAGGAGCGGGAACGGGTATTCGAGCCCTTTTACCGCAGTCAGCCGGAACGGGGGCGCGATCGGGAAGGCACGGGCCTCGGTCTCAATATCGCGCGCACCATCGCCCGGGCGCACAGCGGAGACGTGATACTGCAGGACGGCACCCCGCTCGGATTCTGCGCCGTGATTCGTCTGCCCCGCCGTCCGCTCTCCGCGAGGATGGCACCCCGAGCTCCGGATCAGGCCGATCTTCGCCTCCGCTGACAACACCCTGCCGCCGGTCTGCGACACCGGCCAGATTCGGCCCATGGAGCCTGGCGGCAACGATTGCCACCTGCATTTCATCCCAACGCGCCGGGCGAGAGCCCGTGAAACGCCGCTGGCAGATCCCCCGGCGGGCCCCGGCGCAGTGAGGGCTAGCGTCCGACACAACGCATGATCGCGGGAAGCGCCGCTTCGGCTGCCGCGCGTCCGGCGGCGACTGCCTCGGCTCCGCGGTAAAACTCAAACGAATCGATGCCGTCGACTTCCGGAGCCAGCATGATGTCGGGAGCCGCCAGCGCCCCGCGTAGACGCACGTTCTGCGCCTGCGTTATTGCCATCACCTGATCCAGAACGCGGCGTGCCCGCCAGACCGGAGGCGCGGAACTGCCCCCGTTGTGGTTTTCGACCTGCTCTTCGAGCCATTGTCGCAAACCCTCGGCCGGCCCTACCCACGGCTGCTGCAGCAGCTGGCGGGCGCTTTCGGTCCAGGTGGAAGAACGCGCCGGATGCGCCTCGGGCCTGCCGAACCCGTGGGCACCGGCGTGCACCGCTACCGCCAGCACCGGACCCCCGAAGCGTTCGCGCGCCACATCAAACGGCAGGGGATTCACCACCCCTCCGTCGACGAAATAGCGCCCGTCCAGCTGGTGGGGGGCAAATACGGCCGGCATCGATATGCTGGCCCGCACGGCGTCAACCAGGGGACCTCGGTCGAGCACCACTTCCTCACCGGTCTCGAGATCCGTCGCCAATGCCACGTAGCCTATGCCAAGCTCTTCGATCAGGCTGTCACCGATAGTCTGAGTCAGAAAACTCATGACCCGCCTGCCGGAAACCAGTCCTCCGGCCGGCAGGTCCGGCAGAAACAGCTGCAGTGTTTGTTTCCAGTCAAACGAGGTTGCCAGCTGCATCATGTCTGCGAGCGGCATGCCATTCGCGACAAACGCGCCGATCTCGGCGCCGACGCTGGTACCGGCGACGGCGCGCACCTGCACCCCATGTTTGGCGAGCACCTCGAGCACTCCGATATGAGCCAGTCCACGCGCTCCTCCCCCTCCGAGCGCAAGCACCAGCCCCCCATCGTTGGTCGTCATGCCGCGTCCTCCACCAATTCCGGATCCGGTAGGCGAGCATAGACCAAAATTGCCGAGACATCATGCTCCACGGCCGGCGAACTGCGCTAGGCGCAACCGCAGGAGGCTTGGTATGCTTGGTAGTCACGAGCGCCGTCTGGCGCCTGTCAGGGGTGGCAATCCGATGTGGAACAATCTCTCCCGGATCCTGTTCGTTTTTGTGCTCATCATCGCAGGCACCGCCTCCTACCTGTACTGGGGTTACGGTGGAACACTGCGCCGCCAAAGCGCCGACCGCTTGGAGCGGACGCGGGAGCTGGCGCTTGAGAACCAGCGCCTCAAGCAGGAGGTCGTCCTTCTCAGCAACCGCATGAATCAGGAAATCACCCGGCTTTCCAAGCAGAAGCAGGATGAAATCGCCAGGATCCGCAATACCCGCAGCGAAATGATCCGCAGCCTGCAAGGCGAGGTGGCGCAGGGTCAGATCAAGATCACGCAGCTTGCCGACCGGCTGTCGGTGAACATCGTGAACCGGCTCCTTTTTCCGTCGGGAGAAGCCAGGATCAGCAGGCAGGGCGAGGACGTACTCAGGCGTGTCGGCGTCGTACTCGCCAAGGTGCACCACAAGACCATCCGGGTCGAGGGATTCACCGACAATGTCCCGCCCGGAGCCAGTCTTAAGGACCGTTACCCCACGAACTGGGAACTCTCGACCGCGCGCGCCACCAACGTCGTGCGCTTCCTCCAGGACTCCGCAGAGGTCAATCCCGGACTGATGGAAGCAGTCGGCATGGGCCAGTATCACCCGATTGCCAGCAACCGGACCGCAGCCGGCCGCAGCCGCAATCGATGCATCGAAATCGTACTGGCTCCGCGCTACAGCGCGCTAGCGGCCCGGCTCGCCCGTTCGGCGGCACCGGCAGGCAAAGGACCGGCCGTCGTCGCGCACAGGGCCAGCAGTCCCAGAACTGCGACGGCCTCCGGAACGCGGTCCGGACCGGCAGCCCGTACGCTCCAATCCCCGAAAGCCACGCGGAAACCTAGACACGATCCAAAATGACTGCCGGCTGGGCCGCGCCACCAATACGGTGCGCCGCCCCCCTTGGAGACGGACCCTGCAATCAGCTATAGTCTCACGTGCAGTAGGCGGCATCTCGGAAAACCGGGGAAAAGGAGAATCATGCAAGCAGCGGCAGCTCCGGAGGATTCCTTCCAAACGGCATTTCGCGGGCACTTCACCGGTCTGCTCAGCTGGAGCCAGCTTGATGCATTCTGGCAAGTTGTCCGGCAAAACGCATCGGCGGGCTGGTACCTCTATGCGGTCGGCGAAGCGGTGCCGACGCAGACGAGCAACGCCGAACAGGTCCTCGATTTTGTTCGGGAAGTGGACAGCCTGCTGCGCACCGAACATCGCGAGGACTACTGCGGCATCGTCTACACCGACAGCACGACCGAACCGCGGCTCATCAAGATTTTCGATCCCAACAACCTCGGCGTTTCCTGCGGCTACAGCGATAATCCTCCGCTTCCGGGCTGGGTCATGAGCCTGATTCCGCCGCGGGAGCTGCAGGGCCGCAGACCCCTGCCGGGCAATCGCCGGCGCTGGTGGCAGAAGCTGTGGGCATGACCCGCCGCTTCTCCATCAATTGCAATTAGCCCGCTGATGTCAGGCTCGGACACAACCGGAAAAGCGGGCAAACCGCAGACCGCGGCCACCGATAATATCGATTCCATCCTGACCGAAGATCGCCGATTCCCTCCTCCGGCGAGTTTCAGTTCCGAGGCACAGGTCAAATCCCTGGAGGCCTATCAGGCCTTGCGGGAGGCGGCGGAGCGTGACCCGGTGGCGTTCTGGGCAAGCCTCGCACGCGAGGAGATCCAGTGGCGCCGGCCCTTCACCGTGGCATTCGACGATTCCCGCGCACCCTACTACAGCTGGTTCGGCGGCGGCCTGCTCAATGTGTCGTTCAACTGCCTGGACCGCCACCTTGCGGGAAACGCCGATAAGACAGCCATCCTGTTCGAAGGCGAACCTGGGGATGTCCGCCGCATCAGCTATGCCGAGCTGCACCGGCAGGTCTGTCGCTTCGCCAACGCCCTCAAAGCGCGCGGCATCGGCCTTGGTGACCGCGTTGTCATCTATATGCCAATGGTACCCGAAGCCGTGGTCGCCATGCTTGCCTGTGCCCGCATCGGCGCAATCCACTCGGTGGTGTTCGGCGGGTTCTCGTCCGGGTCACTGCGCAACCGCATCGAGGATGCCAGTGCCCGTGCGGTCATCACCGCCGACGGCGGCTACCGTGGCGGAAAGATCATCGAACTGAAGGCCGCGTGCGACACCGCCCTCTCCGAGGGATGCCGGAGCATCGAGACGGTATTCGTGCTCCGCCGGACCGGCAAACCGGTCGGCATGCAGCACGGCCGCGACATTTGGTGGCACGAGGCGGAGGCTGGGGTTGCGGATGATTGCGAGCCCGTATGGGTCGACAGTGAACACCCGCTGTTCCTGCTCTATACCTCCGGCTCCACCGGCAAACCCAAGGGCATCCAGCACGCCAGCGCGGGCTACCTGGTGGTCGTGGCTGCGACCATGAAGTGGGTTTTCGACATCCGCAACTCGGACGTATTCTGGTGCACCGCGGACATCGGCTGGGTGACCGGACACAGCTATATCGCCTACGGACCGCTCGCTTGCGGGGCTACGGTGCTCATGTACGAAGGCGCCCCCACGGTGCCCGATGCCGGCCGTTTCTGGAGCATCTGCGCGCGCCATCACGTCACCATCTTTTACACTGCACCGACTGCGATACGCTCGCTCATGAAACTCGGTGAATCCTTTCCTGCCCGGTACGACCTGTCTTCGCTGCGGCTGCTCGGCACCGTCGGGGAGCCCATCAACCCCGAGGCCTGGATGTGGTTCCATCGCGTCATCGGGCACGAACGCTGCCCGATAGTAGACACCTGGTGGCAAACGGAAACCGGGGCGATCATGATTGCACCGGTCCCCGGCGCAATCACCACCAAGCCGGGATCGTGCACCCTGCCGCTTCCGGGCATAGATGCCGATATCGTCGACGCCCAAGGCCGCAGCATCACCGACCCTTATCAAGGCGGACAGCTCGTGATTCGCAGGCCCTGGCCATCGATGCTGCGCGCCGTGTGGGGAAACGACAAGCGCTACCGGGATACATACTGGGGCGAGTATGGCGGACAGCTTTATGTCGCCGGCGATACCGCACACCGGGACCGTGATGGCTATTTCTGGATCCTGGGGCGATCCGACGACGTGCTCAAGGTATCCGGTCACCGGCTCGGCACGATGGAAATCGAGTCGGCGCTCGTTGCCCATCCGCGCGTTGCCGAGGCCGCCGTAGTTGGGAAGCCGGACGAGACCAAGGGCGAAACGATATTTGCCTTTGTCGTCACGCGGGGCACGCGTCCCGCGGCAGATTCGGCGGAGCAGCTGACCCAGGAACTGCGCGCCTGGGTGGCACAGCAGATCGGGCCGATCGCCAAGCCCGAGACCATCCGCTATGCGGACAGCCTGCCGAAGACACGCTCGGGGAAAATCATGCGCCGTCTGCTGCGCGACATCGCACGCGGGATACCCATAACCCAGGACACCTCCACCCTGGAAAATGAAGAGATCGTCAAGCAGCTTCAGGGCGACACTTGATGGCATCGCCGCAGGGGACCGCAGCTTCGAACCGGCATGGTGGTGCTCGGGGCGGCACGCCCAGACGCTGTGGTCGCCGCTGTTCCGGATGCGTCCGCGCATCCATCCTCTGCGCGAGCGTCTCGAACTCCCTGACGGGGACTTCATAGACCTCGACTGGAGCGCCTCGGGCAGGGCTCCGGTCGTCATCATTCTCCACGGACTGGAAGGCAACTCCCAGTCGCCCTACGCACGCGGCATGTTCACAGCACTGCAGAAGCGGGGCATGCGGCCCCTCGTCATGCACTTCCGAGGCTGCAGCGGCGAGCCAAACCGGCTCGCACGCGGATACCACTCGGGCGACACCGGCGACCTGGCCTTTCTCGTCCGAACCCTGCGGGATCGAGAACCTCGCACACCCCTTGCTGCAGTCGGTTACTCGCTGGGCGGCAACGTATTGCTCAAATGGCTGGGCGAAACCGGCGCCGCTGCCGGGCTTTACGCGGCGGCGGCGGTATCAATTCCGTTTGTCCTGGAGGACTCGGCGCAGCAGCTGAACCGGGGATTCTCGCGCCTGTACCGGCGCCACTTGCTCTCGAGCCTCCGACGCTCGCTACGGCGCAAGTTCCGGGGGAAAATACCGCCATTCAATGCTGCCGCCGCGGCCGCAGCACATACCTTTCACGAATTCGACGACGCCGTCACCGCACCGCTGCACGGCTTCACGGACGCGGAGCATTATTATTCCGCATCAAGCTCACGGCCCTATCTGCGGCATATTGCCGTTCCCACGCTGATTGTGCATGCTGCTGACGATCCCTTCCTGTCGCGCGAGTCCATTCCGCCAGCGCACGAGCTGTCCCCGCACGTTACCCTCGAGGTCCCTGCGCGCGGCGGCCATGTCGGCTTCATCGCCGGTCGCTGGCCAGGACGGCCGCGCTTCTGGCTGGAAGAGCACATCCCCCAGTTCCTGGCACAGCAGCTCATCGCCAGGCCGTGAACCGCGCGCCCGCAGCTGCTGCGGGGCCGGCTTACCGTGGCCCGGCGGCGGATCGCAATCTTGGGGGAGGATGAGCGTCGCCAAGGGGCCCGGGCAAACAAAAAGGGGGCGCGAGCCCCCTTCCCGCACGACTATGCTGCCGCCTGCCTCAGGCCTGCTCTTCGACCGCCTTCATGCTCAGACGGATACGACCTTGCTTGTCGATTTCAAGCACCTTGACCCGCACATTCTCGCCTTCAGTCAGCTTGTCGCTGACGTTTTCAACGCGTTCGTGGGAGATCTGCGAGATATGGACCAGACCGTCGCGTCCCGGAAGGATGGTGACAAATGCCCCGAAATCCATGAGCTTGACGACCTTTCCCTGATAGATCTTTCCAACCTCGACATCGGCCGTGATCTGTTCGATGCGGCGACGCGCCTCCTGTCCGGCAGCGTTGTCGACCGAAGCAATTTTGACGGTACCATCGTCCTCGATGTCGATGGTCGCGCCGGTCTCCTCGCACAAGGCACGTATGGTAGCACCGCCCTTGCCGATGACGTCGCGGATCTTCTCGGGATTAATCTTGAATGTGATGATCCGCGGCGCATATTCCGACATTTCCGCGCGCGGCGCCGGAATTGCATCATGCATGATCTTCAGCAAGTGCATCCGCGCCTCTTTAGCCTGCTTCAGCGCCACATCCATGATTTCCTGGTTGATCCCCTCGATCTTGATGTCCATCTGCAAGGCAGTGACCCCGTTGACCGTGCCGGCAACCTTGAAATCCATGTCGCCGAGGTGATCCTCATCGCCGAGGATGTCGGTCAGGACTGCAAACCGGTCTTGCTCCTTGATCAGCCCCATCGCTATGCCGGCTACCGGCGCCTTGATCTTCACACCCGCATCCATCAGCGACAAAGTGGCTCCACATACGGTAGCCATCGAGCTAGATCCATTCGACTCCGTGATCTCGGAAACGACGCGCAGCACATACGGAAAATCAGCCATGTCCGGCAGCACCGCCGCGATGGCACGCTTTGCGAGACGGCCATGTCCGATCTCGCGCCGCTTGGGACTGCCGACGCGGCCGGTTTCCCCGGTGCAGGACGGAGGGAAGTTGTAATGCAGCAGGAACGGCTCCTTGCGTTCGCCTTCGAGCGCGTCGATGATCTGGGCATCGCGCCCGGTCCCAAGGGTGGTGACGACCAGGGCCTGGGTCTCGCCGCGCGTGAACAGCGCCGAACCGTGGGTGCGCGGAAGCACGCCCGTGCGTATTGTTATCGGGCGCACAGTGCGTGTGTCGCGTCCATCGATGCGCGGTTCTCCGGCCAGAATGCGGCCGCGCACAACCTTCTTCTCGAGCTTCTTGATGACGTTCTTGACCGCTTCGACATCGGCGGGAGCGCTGTCGGCGCTGGTCAGCTCGGCCAGCACACGTTCCCGGATCGCGTTCATCCGATCCTGGCGAGCAAGCTTTTCGCGGATCTGGTAGGCGGCGGTGATGTCCGCCTCGGCAAGCTTTGCCACGCTCTCGGCAAGACCCGTATTATCGGCCGGCGGCTGCCAGTCCCACGGGGTAACGCCCGCTTCCTGTGCCAGCTCCCGTATCGCCCGGATCGCCGTGCACAGCTGCTCGTGCCCGAACAGCACCGCGCCGAGCATCACTTCTTCGGAAAGACCGGACGCCTCCGACTCGACCATCAGGACTGCCGCTTCCGTTCCGGCAACCACCAGGTTGAGCTGGGAATCGGCAAGCTGCTTGTTGCCGGGATTCAGCAAATATTTTCCGTCTCGATAACCGACACGTGCCGCACCGATGGGCCCATTGAACGGCATGCCTGACAGTGCCAGGGCCGCCGAAGTCCCGATCATGGCAACGACATCCGGATCGATATCCGGATCTATCGACATGGTGGTGGCAATTACCTGGACTTCGTTCTTAAAACCCTTCGGGAACAGCGGACGGATCGGACGGTCGATGAGGCGGGAGGTGAGGATTTCCTTCTCGGAAGGGCGACCTTCGCGTTTGAAGAAACCGCCCGGAATCCGGCCTGCCGCGTAGGTGCGTTCCTGGTAGTCGACGGTGAGCGGAAAAAAGTCCTGGCCGGGCTTGCCGTCCCGCATGCCGACAACGGTCACGTGCACAACCGTGTCGCCCATGCTGGCCATGACGGCGCCGCTGGCCTGGCGAGCGATCTCGCCGGTTTCGATGGTAACCGCATGATCGCCGTACTGGAACGATTTCTTCACGATTTTCAAAGCTGGGTCCTCAATCTAGGTGGTGCCAGAAGCCAGTGGCCGAAGCCCCGGAAAAGCCATTGCGGCGCAGGGTGGAAGACCGACCACACCACGACCCGCCGTCGTACATATATAGAGACACGACCGGAAACGCCTGGCACCGGCCGGACGCCCGGAGAGAAATGCTTACTTGCGCAACCCGAGGCGGGCCACCAGCTGCCGGTAGCGGTTTCCGTCCACATCTTTCAGGTAGTCGAGCAATTTCCTGCGCTTGCTCACCATCCGCAACAGCCCCATGCGTGAATGATGGTCCTGTTTGTGGGTCTGAAAATGCCCGGAAAGATCATCAATACGCGCCGACAACAGCGCAACCTGGACTTCCGGCGATCCCGTGTCGCCTTTGCCCATGCCGTATTCCTGCACTATCTTGGCCTTCTGTTCCGCCTTGAGGGTCATCGATACGTACCTCGTTACTCCATTTTTCGGTCGATATGACGTTGAGGGGCGGTATTCTAACCGCGGCGCAACCGCACCTCAACCGCTTTCTGTCGTATTTTCAGGTCGTTCCGGAAAACTGACCAGCCGCCGCGGAGCAACCCGGCCATCATCCAGCACCTCCCCCAGGCCCAGGAACCGGCCATGAGCCTCGTACAGCCGTACTGTGCCCGGAGCATGCCCTTGGCCCGCAAAAACCGCCTGTCCCTGGCATAGATAATAGGCCGCGTTGGCCGACAGCGTGAGAGGCAGAAACCGGTCCACGGCACGGTCACCGGGCAGCAGCAGGGCTGCGCGTTCTTCCGGCCCCGGCAACGCCCGCAGGCGCTCCATGCTCACTGCATCCTCCACCCGGAACCCGCCCAGCGCCAGTCGCCGTAGCTGCGCGACATGGGCACCGCACTCCAGTGCCTGGCCAAGATCATGGGCAAGGCTGCGCACATAGGTACCCTTGCTGCAACGTATCTCCAACTCCACGCGGTCGTCCTGCCAGTCAAGCAGGCGAATCCGGTGGATTACCACAGTCCGAGGCACCGGGTTGACCGTCACGCCGGCACGGGCAAGCTTGTATAGCGGTTGACCGCCCTGCTTGATCGCCGAGTAGACGGGCGGGGTCTGGCGGATCTCTCCGACAAATCGCGCCAATACCGCCTCGATCTGGGAGCGGTCTACCGTCACCGGCCGCGATGCAACAACCGAACCCTCGGCATCATACGTCGACGTCTCCTGTCCGAGACGCAAGACGGTCCAATAGGTCTTGTCGGCATCGAGCAGAAACTGCGAAAACTTGGTCGCCTCTCCGAAACACAGGGGCAGCAGGCCGGTCGCGAGCGGATCAAGACTGCCCGTGTGGCCGCCCTTGCGGGCCTCCAGGAAGCTTCTCGCTTCCTGCAGGGCGCGGTTTGAAGTCAGTCCGGGCGCCTTGTCCAGGAGCAGTATGCCGCTCACCTCACGCGAATTGCGCCGGACCCGGCGCACGGCTCCACCAACTGCCTTTTCCATGCGATTATCGTCCGGGCGGCACGTTAACCGCGCTTCTTCCCGCCGCCATCGGCCGCGCGTGCGCTCTCAATGAGGCGCGAGATTTCAGCGCCACGTTCCACCGACTCGTCGTACAGAAACCGGAGTTCGGGAATGACCCGCAGTTCCAGGCGCCCGCGCAGGATATGCCGCAGGAAACCCGCGGCCCCGTTCAGCATCGCCAGCGTTGCCGGGGCATTCGCCGCACCGCTCAACTGGGTAATATAGACCTTGGCGTGCGACAGGTCGGGCGCGACATCCACGCCCGTGAGCGTCATCTGTGAGAGCCGCGGATCGCTGAGCTCGCGCGGAATCAAAACCGCAAGCTCCCTCTGCAGCAATTCTGCCACCCGGCGGGTTCTGCCTGTCTGTTTGCGCATCTGGCCCCAGCTACAGTGACCGGGCAACCTCGACCTTGTCGAATATCTCGATTTGATCGCCGACGTGAATGTCGTTGTAGTTCTTGATGCCAATTCCACACTCCAGGCCGGACTTCACCTCTGCGACGTCGTCCTTGAAACGACGCAGCGAATCGATCTCGCCCTGGAAAATCACGACATTGTCGCGGAGCACACGCACCGGACGGTTACGGCGCACCACACCCTCTGTGACATAGCAGCCTGCGATCGACCCGATCTTGGGGGCCCGGAATACTTCCCGCACCTCGGCTAGCCCGACAACTTCTTCCTTGAACTGCGGCTTGAGCATGCCAGTGAGCGCTGCCTTGACGTCATTCACGGCGTCATAGATCACGTTGTAATAGTGCACATCCACGCCTTCCGATTCGATCAGCCGGCGTGCACCGGAATCCGCGCGCACATTGAAGCCGATGATGACCGCTTGGGAGGCGCGCGCCAGATTCACATCCGATTCGCTGATCCCGCCCACCATGCCGTGAATGACATTTACCTTCACCTCGGCCGTCGACAGCTTCTCGAGCGCTTCGGTGAGCGCTTCGACCGAACCCTGCACATCCGCCTTAATGACGAGATGCAGCGTCTTGACTTCGCCCTCCTGCATCTGCTGGAAGACATTCGCGAGTTTGGCAGCCTGCTGCCGCGCGAGCCGGACATCCTTGAATTTGCCCTGCCGATACAGCGCGATTTCGCGCGCCTTGCGCTCGCTCTCCACCACCACCACCTCGTCTCCGGCGTTCGGCACTCCCGAGAGCCCCTGAACCTCCACCGGTATGGACGGCCCCGCCTCCTTGACTGCACGCCCGTTTTCATCGGTCATGGCGCGCACCCGTCCGCTCTCATGACCGGCCAGTATCACGTCGCCCTTGCGCAGGGTGCCCTGCTGCACCAGCACGGTCGTCACCGGGCCGCGCCCCTTATCCAGGCGCGCCTCGATCACCAGACCGGCTGCCGGGCCAGTTCTCACCGCCTTCAGCTCTCGCAGTTCTGCCTGCAGCAGCACCGCATCGAACAGGTCATCGATACCCTGTCCGGTCTTGGCCGAAACGTTCACAAAAATGTCCTCGCCACCCCATTCCTCGGGCACTACCTGCTGTGCCACCAGCTCCTGCTTGACGCGCTCCGGTTCCGCACCGGGTTTGTCGATCTTGTTGACGGCCACCACCATGGGCACGCCGGCGGTGCGGGCATGATGAATCGCTTCGATCGTCTGTGGCATGACGCCATCGTCCGCCGCCACCACGAGAACCACGATGTCCGTCGCCTTGGCGCCACGAGCGCGCATGGCGGTGAAGGCCTCGTGGCCCGGCGTATCGAGAAAGGTGACCACGCCCTTCGCGGTCTCGACGTGATAGGCTCCGATATGCTGGGTGATTCCACCCGCCTCGCCACTTGCCACCTTGGTCTTGCGGATGTAGTCGAGGAGCGATGTCTTGCCATGATCGACGTGACCCATTACGGTCACCACTGGCGGACGAGGCTCGGCCACACCCTCGGTCTTCGCGCCACCGAGAAGAGCCTCGGGATCGGTCGGCCTGGCGATCTTGGCGACGTGCCCCATTTCTTCCACCACGACCGTCGCGGTGTCGCGATCGATCACCTGATTGATGGTCACCATCATGCCGAGCTGCATCAGGCCCTTGATGACCTCGACACCCTTGACCGACATCTTCTGCGCAAGCTCGGCCACAGTAATGGTCTCCGGCAGAAGCACCTCGTGCACTATCGGTTCGGTGGGCATTTCGAAGGCGTGCTGGCCGGACATGCTGGTCTGGATCGGCTTTTTCGCAAGCGGCCTCGGTTTGCGCCGCAGCTTCTTGGCATCTGCAATATGAAGTTCCGACCGCTCGCGTGCATGCCCTTCACGCCACTCGCCCGGCTTCTCGCCCTTCTTGAACTTCTCCGGACGGGCAGCCGGCTTCTTAGCTTCCTTGGCAGGGGCTTCAGCGGGCGGCGCAGCAGGCTTGGGCGCCTCAGGCGCCTCGGCCGCCGCCACTGCCGGCGCCTCGGCAGCAATGGCTGCCGCCTCCACGGCCGGCGCAAGCGCGGCCGCCTCGGCGGACAGGGCGGCAGACGGCTGCTCCGCGATGGAGACGGGCACCGGGACCGCAGCAACGGTCTCTGCCAACTCCTGACTCTCCTCCGTCTCGGGCGCACCCACCTCTTCGATCGCGCTGCGCTTGACGAACGTGCGCTTCTTTCGAACCTCGACCTGAACCGTGCGGGACGGACCGAGCCGCGTGCTCTGCTTGATCTGACTTACCGATTTCTGCTTGAGCGTGATCTTCTTGGTTCCCGCCTCGGCACCGCCATGATGCGTACGCAGATAAGTGAGCAGCGTCATCTTTTCTTCGTCACTCAGGCTACCATCGACGCCCTTGCCGTCAATGCCGGCTGCGACAAGCTGCATGATCAGCTTGTCCGCCGTAACGCCAATCTGGGCAGCGAAGCTTTTTATGGTAGTTTCGGACATAAGCATTCCGGCCTAGGTTTGGGGTTTGTCGAACCACGGAGCACGAGCGGCCATAATGAGCTGCCGTGCCTGATCTTCATCAAAGCCCTTGATTTCCATGAGGTCGTCGACGGACTGCTCAGCAAGCTCTTCCATGTTCTTGATGCCATGGCTCGCCAGCAGGCGCGCCGTATGCTCGTCCATGCCTTCGACTTCCAGCAGATCCTTCTCCGGCTCGGCCATGTCGATCTTTTCCTCGAGCGCAATCGCCTTCGTCAGCAGAACATCGCGTGCGCGGCTTCGCAGCTCTTCGACCAGCTCGTCGTCAAAACCCTCGATGGCCATCATCTCCTGCTTCGGCACGTAGGCAACCTCATCCAGACTGGTGAACCCTTCGCGCACCAAAACCGCAGCCACGTTCTCGTCGACGTCGAGCTGTTCCATGAACAGCTGCTGGGCGGCAGCGGCCTCGCTCGCTCCTTTTTCGCTCGCAGCCTCCTCGGTCATGATGTTGAGCTCCCAGCCGGTCATCTCCGAGGCAAGACGCACGTTCTGCCCGCCCCGTCCGATAGCCTGCGACAGCTGGCTCTCGTCGACAATCACGTCCATGCTGTGCAGTTCTTCATCCACAACGATCGACTGGACCTCGGCCGGGGCCAGCGCGTTGATCACGAACTGCGCGGGCTCCGCGGACCACTGAATGATGTCCACGCGCTCGCCGGCGAGCTCATTCGAGACGCTCTGCACACGCATGCCACGCATGCCGACGCAGGCACCGATGGGATCGATGCGCGGATCCTTGGAACTCACCGCGATCTTGGCACGCAGGCCCGGATCACGCGCCGCGCCATGGATCTGGATCAGCCCTTCGCCAGCTTCAGGCACTTCAAGCTTGAACAGCTCGACCAGCAATTGCGGTGCTGTACGGCTCAGAAACAGCTGTGGGCCGCGTGGCGTCGAATAGACATCGTCGAGGTAAGCGCGAATGCGGTCACCCGGGCGCAACCCTTCGTGCGGAATCATCGCCGACTTGGACAGCAGAGCCTCGGCCGCGCCCAGATCGACGATCGCGTCACCCCGCTCCATGCGCTTGACGACACCGGTCACGAGCTGGCCCTTGCGTTCCTTGAACTGATTGACGATTTGCTCGCGCTCCGCCTCCCGCACCTTCTGAACAATCACCTGCTTGGCGGCCTGGGCAGCGATGCGTCCGAACTCCACCGGCTCCAGGGGCTCTTCCACGAACCCCCCCACAACCGCCTGCTGGTCGCGGGCCAGCGCCTCCGCCAGCCGCGTCTGGCGATCGGGAAATTCGATCGCCTCAATCTCGTCCGGCAGCACTTCCCAGCGGCGGTAGGTGTCGTAGACACCGCTGTCACGATGTATCGATACCCGGACCTCGACATCTTCCCGGTAGCGTTTGCGCGTGGCCGTTGCCAGAGCGGCTTCCAGCGCCTGGAAAATGACCTCGCGTTCCACGCCTTTTTCGCGCGATACCGCATCCACAACCATCAGAATTTCGTGACCCATAACGCCCCCGTTGGGACCTGTCATTTGATACTTCTAATACTTCGGTACTAATCTCGCCTTTTCAATGCCATCCAGCGGCAGGCTAAAGCTGTCAGCCCCGGACTCGAGGATGACGGATTCACCCTCCATTCGAGTCAGTTGGCCGATAAAGTTCCGTCGCCCGTCGATCGGCCTGGACATCCGGACCTTGATGGTCTCGCCCAAAAACCGTTCGAAATCCCTGCGTTTCACCAGCGGTCTGTCCAGGCCGGGCGAGGACACCTCAAGCGTATACTGACCCGGAACAGGATCCTCGACATCGAGAATCGCACTCACCTGATGGCTCACTTCGGCACAATCGTCCACGGTTACTCCGCCACGGCTGTCGATATAGAGCCGCAACAACGCGTGCCCGCCGCTGCCGGAACGCTCCACATCCACGAGCTCGAACCCCAGCGACTCGACCACCGGTTCCAGCAAAGCCCGCAGTGCAGCCGTGTCGCCGCGCATAAAATCCCGCCCCAAAAATGCAAAAGTGGGCACGCGGCCCACTTGCTCTGACTTCAAAGCAGCGGAATTATAGGCCTATTCACAGGAAACCACAACGGAGGTGCGGTACGGCGACGGGCAGTTCAGGCTGCCCGGTTAGCGGACTTCGGCTCCATCCAGGCCGTTGCCGGCCCGGTGCCGGGACCAGCCACGCGGCCGCCGACGAGGCCCATGCCACCGCCGTCACGACCCTGTAAATCCCTTATGATTCTACATGAAAAACCACGTTCGAGCATCCTGCACTTTCGCGACCACCGGCTGCACCAAGGACGCCCAGCTGAAGATGTTTCGGTCTCACCGAAGCGACCCGAATCCCAGGCATGCGCGCGGCCCGTCGCAGACTGGACCGTGCAGGGTCCCGGATGCGGCATCGCGCTCGGTTCCGTGCTACCTGCCTATCCGGTAGGCAATCCAAGCGCCTGCTGGAAATTTCCGGCTCTGCGCCGTGTGGACGACCAGTTTTCCACAAATTCTGTGGATAAACCGACCGCCGCCGGGATCCTTCGTGAGCCCCACAACGCAACCGACCGGCCGCGGTCCGGTCGCAGAAATCAGCACGGAGCCCGGGCATCGACCAGCCGCCCAATCGTCGGCGCGGTCGCGGGGTTCATCGCCCGCAGCAAGCGGACCGGCGCCCTGCCCTGTTCAGATCCTCCCGGGGCTTTCCCTGACCCGCGGAAAGGGCGGCGCGTCCCTGCGCCGCTCTCACGTCTTTTCGGCGGCAACCGGAAAGCTACCGACCACGGTCCCGCGCGCGACGCTTCAAGCTTCCAAGACCGATGCCAAAGCCGACTAGCCCGACGAAGACCAGTCCCGCGATGCGCGGGTATTCGACGCTGTAGACCACCGGCGTCAGCGCCCAGCGGGTGGCCGTGCGCAGAGCAGGATGCTGCCAGATGTAGGCTGCGATCGGTGGCGACGTCCGGTAGTAGAATGCCACCAGCTTGCGACCGACCGTGTTGGTCAGCAGATAGCGATTGCGGAATTGCCGCAGCACCACGACGTCCGGCGCCAGGTAGCTGCCGTAGGCCGCGGTGGCGATAAAGCAGCTGCTGCCTCCGCCACCACTGCTCACAGACGACACGCCAGAGTCGTATGCATCATATGCACCGATGGAAGGAGTTGCACTACGGGGCGCCCCGCGCTGGTCTGTGGTCACACCGGAGATGGGGGTCCCGGCAGCGATTGCGGCGCTTCCAGCCATGAGCGCGTGCGTCAGGGTTGGACCACCATTCGGCGAAAGCGGCCCCAGATCTGCATTGGCGTCCGGCAGGTCGCCCGGACCGAACAGCAGACAGGTATTGCCGCTGTCCAGGTTGTAGCCCTGTGAGGTAATGTTAAGCGAGCTGCCAGTGGTGCCGCAGTTCGCGTCCCGCATGGAGGCGGCGTCGGAGCCCGCCAGATTGTTGGCGAGCAGCGTGTCCCGCAGAATGACCGCAAGCGATCCAGACGGAAAGGTATGGATACCTGCGCCGCCGCTGTTGGCGTCTTGATACGAAGTGTTGTAGGCGATGGTCACGAACCTCAGATATACCTGGCCGTTGGTGTAGACGCCCGCGCCGACGTCGCTGCTGGTGTTGCCGCTCACGGTATCGTTGGTCATATCCAGAATCACGCCGCTACGGGCGCTGATTCCGCCGCCGCCGACAGCCGCGTTGGCGCTCACGGTGTCGGCAGTCATTTCCGTGGTATGGCTGCCGGTATCGAACAGCCCGCCACCGCCCTCCGCACCATTACTTGCCAGCGTACTGCTCACCAGGGTCATCGAGGCATCGTTATAGATCGCCCCGCCATTGCTGGTTGCACGATTGCCGTCCACCACGATCCCGTCGGCTGCCATCTGCGCAGCACTGTAGATGCCGCCGCCGTCGCCGGCATAGTTCCCGGTAACCTGGGCGTTGCCGATCAACCAGCTGTACGTCGCCTCCGCCGTCTCATCGCCACCTATCCCTCCGGGACCGCCCTTGCCGCCATTGTTGCCGGTATCCGATCCCGGGGTCGGAGGACCGCTGGCTGATGGAACGTATGCCACCGCCCCGATACCGATCGCGATGCCGCCTCCGTTACGTCGCAGCGACCAGCTCTGCGTTCCCTGAACCGGCAGGCTAACGTCCCCAACATGGCCCCCTTTCACCGTGAGCCCGAGAAACTGCACGTCGACTACCGCAGTGGGCGAAGTCGAAATCACGTGAAACACACGATCACCGAAACCTGTGGTTTTGCTTCCCGGGTCCTGGGTGAGGTCGGTCACGCTGTTAGCTGGGGTCCAGCCGCCGTCGATGATCGTCGTCGCCGGCCCGGCCCCGATGATCTTGACGCTTTTCTCAATGTCGAGATCCCCATGGGCGGGATCCGGCACGACGCTGACGTCATAAGTAAGTGTGCTTGGGTTCCACGCTACGGTGTACTCCCCATAGACCCCATTGGCGGGATCGCCAGCCTCCGGCGGAATCGTCAGAGTATAGGTGCCGGCAGGGAGGTTGATCGTGTCATTGGTGCCGTAGCCATCGGATGATGCGTTGATACAATCGTTGTTGGCCCCAGCATCGACCGCCATGACGGCCTCGCGCAGGGAACACAGGCTGTCTCCCGCGGTGGTCTCATCGGTCGTGGTGTTGACATTGAGCGTGGCGCCATACGCCGTGCTGACACCGATCATCGCAGTCAGCGCCAGCCCCAGCCAGCCGCTGCGCCATGCGCCAAGTTGCGTATCCATAATGAAGTGCCTCCTTTACTTGTCAATCCATTTGCGGCTGCGCCCCGATTTCGCTTCTACGGCGCCGACCACCCTTTTCTCCCCCGTTCTCCTGTCGAAGCCTGGGAATTTCCCTGTCTTGTCTTTCTGCTGCCGCTACATCCCCAGCCTGATGGCATACACCCCAGCCCAACCTTCGGATTCGCTCGCGCCCGTTTCCCCCGGTTCCAGCATCTTGGCGCTGACCGCGAGCCACCCGCCGCGCAGACCATCGCGCTCCAGTCCAAGCTCGGAGATCGTCGAATCGGCCGGAGCAGCCGGATCGAGCACTTCCCCGGACATGGCGGTGTCCAGGATCGGCGTTACCACCATCGTGGACGATTGAGCCAGATAAATGCCGTTGACGGGCGGAGCCGCGGTCGTCGTGGCCTTGAACGCCGCCTGGAATCCGTTCACGCGCGCGGAAACCGCAATAAAGGACGAGTAGCGCCAGCGCGCCGGCTCGAAGTCCTCGAAATCGCCTTCGCTCGGACTGCCGGTTCCAGGGACGCGTCCGGAAAAATTCCAATACACGAAATCGCTGAACTCGGAGCCGGTCTTGGCGATCGTTGCCAGCTGACCGGTCTGGATGTCGTACACGAAAAAGCCCTGGTGCACCGGATCCTGCTGCGTGTAGATTCCGTCTCCATTCGGACTTTGCTGGACACAGTAGGCAAGCCGCGCCTTGTTGCCCTCGGCCGCGCACTGGACCGTCACCGACATGGTTTCAGTGCCCCACGCTCCCCAGAATCCGACGTAGCGGCCATCGAAGGACAAGGCCTCTCCCAGTCGGTTGAATACGGTTCCGGCCGCCTCCCCGGGAACCTGCTCGCCGATGAAGACAAGCGGCTGCAGCAGCGGATTCGGCGTGAGGGAGGCCAGGTAGATGGCGCCCTGAGTCGGGCTGGCCTCGTTGTCGAGACCGAGAAACACCGCCTCGCCATTGGCCGCGCTCGGTGGCGCCGTCGATCCGAAATTGGCGGTTCCCCCCGGGATCGGCATCGTGGAATCCGCGATCAGCTCGACCGGCGAATGGCCGCTGTCCGCCAGCACATCACGGTAGTAGACGCCGGTCTGCGCATTCCCGGCACCGTCGGTATAGTTGCCCTTGAAGACAATAATGTGTCCCTGCGTGATTGATGGTGACCCCGGAAACTGGTCGAAGCGGGTTCCGGGTGCGGCGCCGGGAACCTGGAAATATTCCATTCCCGGAACCGCGCCGAGCTGGCTTGCGCCGGTTACCAGGCCGCTGGCGGCGCTGGTATAGACGCCGGAGGTCCCCAGTTGCGTTGCGGTACCGTCCGGCAGCGTGTAATTCCATACCGGCTGGGACTCGCCACGGGTCACGACGGCGTTGAAGTGCACGCCGATACGTGGGAACGAGGGAAACTCGATGAATGTTGACCCGGTATTATTGGGAGACGGGACTGCGGTGATCCGGTTGACGGCCACGACACCGAGCCGCTCCGGATAATCCATCTGCCGCTCATAAATGCCGTGGACCGGGTTCGGGCCGACTGTCCGGCCTCGAAACACCACCACCCCGTAGGCGCTCACGGACGGCTGGTTGTAACCGTTGAAGAACCGGCTTGTGCCCGGCACAAGATCGGCATTATCAGCAATCGTTACCCACCCTGCGGAGCTGGACGAGGACGAAGACCCGGAACCGCCGCAGGCTGAGGCCAGCATTCCGATCAATACGACCGCCCAAATGGGGCGTCGCCGGACGTGCTTGTCCATGATGCCACTCCTTTGTGTGCCTGAGCTCCCTGACCGCCAGCCCCGACTGCCCGAAAATTGAGGTTCTGGTCCTGTCTGGAACACCCGCGGAAACAAAAAGTACTCTCCCGCAGAGATCAGATGGCGGCGCCATCGCGCTGGCGGTATCGTCCCTAAGGGATATTTCAATAAATACACAAAAAATGTAGAGTTAAAAAATTTGCCGGTGTACTCACTGAAACCACGCATGCTGGCAAGAATGCGACTAATTCCCGTCACCGAAATTGGGTGTCCCGGCCTTCCGGAATAGACATCGATCACTTGTTTTTGCAACCAGGCAGGCCCGGCATGGTGGTGCCGATGCGGGTTCGCATACCGGCATCACCGGCAACCGAGCGATACCCAGTGATGAATCCGGCTATTTCCTGTCCGGGAAAACACGAGCAACGGCACCACAACACAACAATGCGGCAGACTGGATCATTCGTCGCAAATGGCAACCCCATCTACCGACCCTACCCGACCAATCACGGACATCGCCCGGTCCGCTTCGATCCGGCAGGCGCTGGACGGGCTGCTCGAAGGCGGCATGCTGCTGGATTTCAAATCGACGTATTTGTACGTCAACGACGCTGCTGCCCGGCACCGCTACCAGCAACGCGAGAAACTCATCGGCCGTTCGATGCCTGAAATGTACCCTGGAGTCGAAAACTCAGAGGTCCTTCACCGACACCGAATTACCATGGAGCAAAGAATTCCGCAGCGTCTTGAATCCGCATATACCTTTGTCGACGGCACGAAACAGTGATTCGAATTCAGGGTTGAACCGGTTCCTGAAGGAATTTTCTTCCTGAGCATGGACATCACTGAACACGAAAGGATGCGGAAGCGATGGAAGCGTCCGCTGCGTTCTCCAAGAGTTTGATCAGTTCCATGCAAGACGGCCTTTCCGTCTTGGATGACGAGGGTCGAATCGTCGCCGCTAACCCAGCCTTATGCCGCATGACGCGATTTTTCCGCGAAGAATTAGTCGGCTTGACAAGCCCTTGTCCTTGCCAGCCCTGGCGCCGGTGACAGTAGCCCCGCGCCCGATTATGCAGTGATCCACCGCGAACTCGCCCGCACGGGTGTCGCCCTCATGCTCCCGTGGGAAGAGTACAAGGCCATCCACCCTAGGGGGCTTCAGGACAGCCAGTTCTGCGCGCACTACCGGTCTTACGCCCAGGGTCTCGATCTGCCCATGCCGGCATGGGCAGGCCGTTGCTGTCGACAAAAATGGCGGCAAAAGCAGGATTCCCCGCCCGGCCACTCTTCGAAGGTACCGGGTTCCTTCGTCGCTGGGCTGCTCCGTCTATATCTTGTGATTTAGCCGACGTCCGGTTTTCCGGTATGCGGTCCGGGCGTTCATGGCCAGGGGCGCGAGGCAGGTCCTTCCCGCCCGGGGAGGGCAGGAAGGTTTTGGCTGATTTCCTACCTGCCGATGCGATGGCTCACGATGTTTTCCCGGCGGTTGAGACGTGCCTGTTCGGCCCGGCTGATGGTGCCGTGGTGATGCCGGGCAAAGCGGCGCTCTTGCCGACGGATGCGCCGATCCCTGCGATGCAGCCGCATGGCCTGCCGGTGGCCCATCTCGCCTTCCCGGACTTCCCGGTGGATCCGGCGGTTCTGGGTCTGCAGACGGTCGTTTACCTGATCGCGCCGGGGATGATTCCGCTCGAATGCAGTGGTAGCGAAGGCAGAGGCGCTCAGACCGCCGAGCAGGACGGCAAGCGCGATAACAGGGAGTTTGACGGATGGCTTCATGGAAAATCCTCATTGGTTTGTTGGGCGAATGGCGAACCCAGCAGGGCTCGCTTCCTATAACGGAGCGGCCATCTTCTAGGTTGACGTAATAACCGCGGTCGGGGCAGCTTCCATGTGTGGTTGCTCGATTGCAGTCGATGAAACGGCTGATATAGCGGGCTGATGCTGCAACAACCGGAAGCCATCACCATCGCACGCGTCACACCCGCCGTGGCGCCGCAGGTCCTGATCATCTCCGATCAGCAACTCGGCGCCGCTTACATCCCCGCCGCCGATTTGGCCAGCCCGGACCACTATTGCATGTATGCCGGTACCGATCGCCCGGTCGCGGGCTTCTGCATCGCCAAGCTGCTTTTCAGGGATGCGTTCGCGGACACACATCCGCTGTTCGCGGGTTACCTGGCGCGCTGCCCACCCCGCGGATTGGGTCGGCCTGCGAAGCTCGGTGGCTACCCCCCCGGGATACGCGGGCCGGGGAATCACGACACGCCTGATGAAAGACTGCCTCGAGCAGTTCGGAAGATCGCAAGCCTGCCCTGTTCCGTGTTTCGACGGTGGATACCTATTCCTGCCGGCTTTTTTTTAACGCAGCTTCGTTTCGGCCATCATTTCATCGTTATCCTGGTCCCGGAATACCGCGTTCGCGGCTGCAGTGACGGTCGCCTAGGTCTGCGGTTTGCCGCCACCCAGGTTTCCTGAAGCAACCCGCATGGCGCCGCCCACCCGGGGAAACATCGCGGAAAGCAAACCCAAGCCGCTGAGCACGGCAACCACGATCAGGAGCGGCAATCAGACCCTTGACCGAAGCAAGCACTTTTCCTATTACGACGATCCGCACAATGAACAGGACCAGGATCATCCCGGCAGCCGCGAGCACAAGCATCATCAGCAATGAGAGCGCGAGCCAACGACGTTTCCCTTTATGAAATATCGCCATCGGCCCGCGCAAGGCCGCCGTAGGCCCGACATCAAAGCGCGCGATGATCGCACAGGCACAGGTAAGGACGATTCCCGCCATTAACCCAGGACTACCAGCGGGAACGCCCAAAGCGGCAGGTGTGCCCCAGGATGGGGGGCTGTGCCTGGGTGAGGATGGGCGGAATGGAGAGGACAGCCGCGACGAGAGGAAGCATCCACCGCGACGATTTGCCAAAACCCTACCCCAAACGCTTGACCTGCGCCGGCGCGCCGCGCATCCCATCCCAACAACTGCGATATAGCCCGACATTCATGATCCCGCTGATCAAGTTCCATAGAAACCCGACCACGACCGCGGAGATCAACAATCCCTTAACATGATCGGGGCGATGGGGCTGTTTGCTGCGCGTGTGAACCGGCCGTATGGGGACCGGAAACGACGCCGCGCCGGACGCCACACATGCTGGCGGCCGGCATCGACGTAAATAGATGAGTGGTAGCGGGGGTAGGATTTGAACCTACGACCTTCGGGTTATGAGCCCGACGAGCTGCCAGACTGCTCCACCCCGCAACAAGGAGCGCGCAGTGTACCGCGCCGTCCACGGTGTTTCAAGGATTGATCGCATCAACAATCATTCCGCAAAGCGGCGCCGGTGGGGAGCCCGCCGACATGCAAACGCGACCGCTATTTCTCTGCACCAGCCGGTGGGCCTGGCGACCAGGGGCGGTCCGCGCTGTGGGCCGTCGCCGTCAGGATATCGTCCGTATTGCCTGACCGCACAGGTTGACCAGCGCCCCGACCCAGGGAGTGACGGCAATCATCGCAATACCATTGATGCCCATCATCAGCCGCAGGTCAGGGTCGACTCTGATCGGGCTGGTGTCGGCCGGTGAATCGAAATACATCAGCTTGACCACCCGCAGATAATAAAATGCGCCCACGACCGACAGCAGCACGCCGACCACCGCCAACCAGACGTAACCGGCGTTGACGATCGCCTGGAACACCAGCAATTTCGCGTAGAATCCGGCCGTCGGCGGCACCCCGGCCATGGAGAACATCAGCAACAGCATTATCAGCGCATGCCACGGGCTGCGCTGGTTGAGTCCCTTGAAGTCATCCAGCTTGTCCCCTTCGAATCCGGTGCGCGACATCACGATGACCATTCCGAAGCCGCCGAGACTCATGGCGGCATAGACCAGCATGTAGAACATCGCCGCCCCGTAACCTGCCGGACCGGCGCTGACGATCCCGAGCAGGAAAAATCCCATATGCGAAATCGTAGAGTAGGCAAGCATGCGCTTGATGTTGGTCTGTGCGATGGCAATCACGTTGCCGATCCCCATCGACAGCACCGCCATAATGATGAACATTTCCTGCCAGCTCAACGCCAGGCCCTGCAAGCCCCCCACCAGAAGCCGCATGATCATGGCAAACGCCGCGAGCTTGGGCATCGTGCCAATGTAGAGCGTTACCGCAGTCGGCGCGCCGTCATACACATCCGGGATCCACATGTGAAACGGCACCGCGCCCAGCTTGAACGCCAGACCGACAACGATGAATACCAGGCCGAAGATAAGGATCACGTTTCCCGAAGACATCGTCGCGATCTTCCGGCTTACCGCTGCGATCTCCAGGCTGCCGGTAGCACCGTACAGCATGGACATGCCGTATAAAAGCATGCCGGAGGCAAGCGCGCCGAGCACAAAGTACTTCATTGCGGCTTCGGTAGCGTGCGACGAGTCACGCTGAAAGGCCACCATCGCGTACTGGCTCAGCGACAGCAGTTCCAGGCCCAGATACAGGGTCAGAAAGTGCGCAGCCGAGGTCATGATCATCATTCCGACTATGCCAAAAAGGCCCAGAACGAAATACTCACCGCGGAACATGCCGCGTTCGCGCAGATAGCGGCGCGAGTAGATCAGCACGAAAAATGCCAAACCGAATATCGCCAGATTGAGAACATCCGACAGCGAATCGGCGACGAACATGTGGTTGAATGTATAGACGGGGCTGTGGTGGAAGTCGTGCACGGTGAACACGGCAGCCCCGACCAGCGTAGCCAGCGTTAGAAGATAACCCACATAGCGGTTCGAGTCGTCGAGCGACAGGTCCAGGATGAGAATTACGCAGGCCATCACGGCGATGAAGATCTCCGGCGCTGCGGGGGCTATGTTCGGCACTACGATGGTCATAAGTTTGCTTCCAACTGGATTCATCCCCTTGTCACCAGGCCCCGGTTACCGCCATCCCGCCGGCTCCGAACCATCCGGCCCCACCTGCGCGTGTTACGGCTTGCTCACCGCGACCTGGGCCAGCAGATGGTTTACTGACGCGTGCATCACATCCAGGAACGGACGCGGCCACAAGCCCATTACCAGCACCGAGACCGCAAGCAGCGCAAGAAACGAGAATTCGCGCAGCCCGACATCGTGCAGGGCGGCAACGCGGTCACTGACGACATTGCCGAAAAGCACGCGCTTATACAGCCACAGGGTATAGGCAGCCCCGGTGACGAGCATGGTTGCGGCCAAAAACGCGTACCAGCCGTTTACCTGGAAGCTGCCGAGTATCACCAGAAACTCGCCGACGAACCCGGAGGTGCCTGGCAGACCCACATTAGCCATCACGAACAGCATCATGAACACCGCAAATATGGGCATTCGGGTCGCCACCCCGCCATAGTCACGGATCTGGCGCGTATGCATCCGGTCATAGAGCACCCCGACGGAAAGAAACAGCGCGCCTGATACGAATCCGTGCGAAATCATCTCAATCAGTCCGCCTTCGATACCCTGGGCATTGAAAATGAAGAACCCTAGGGTTACGAATCCCATATGCGCGATGGATGAATACGCGATGAGTTTTTTCATGTCCTCTTGAACAAGCGCCACCAGACTTATATATACGATGGCGATGAGCGACAGCGTAATCATCAGCCAGGCGAGCTCGTGGCTCGCACCAGGCAATATCGGCAGACTGAAACGCAAAAATCCGTAAGCGCCCATTTTCAGCATGATGGCCGCCAGCACCACCGATCCACCAGTAGGCGCTTCGACATGGGCGTCCGGCAGCCAGGTGTGAACCGGCCACATCGGCACCTTGACCGCGAATGCCAGCAGGAATGCCAGAAATATCAGGATCTGCGCGGTCATGCCCAGCTTGAGATTGTAGAAGCTCTGGATGTCGAAACTGTTTCCACCCTTGAAGTAGAGATAAAGCAAAGCAACCAGCATCAGCACGGAACCGAGCAGCGTATAGAGAAAGAACTTGACCGTCGCATAGACCCGGTTCGGACCGCCCCAGATCCCGATAATCACGAACATCGGAATCAGCATTGCTTCCCAGAACACGTAGAACAAAATCGCGTCCATGGAAGAGAACACCCCAATCATGAGGCCTTCCATGATAAGGAAAGCGGCCATGTACTGGGATACGCGCGTCTGGATCACTTCCCATCCGGCGATCACGACGATGACGGTCGTAAAACTCGTCAGCAAAATCAAGGGCAGGGAAATTCCATCGATTCCGATGTGATAGGCGATGTTGAAGGCCGGTATCCACGCATAGTCTTCCACAAACTGCATCGCCGCAGTGTGCTGATCAAACCCCGTATACAACGGAATGGTCGCGGCAAGCGCGGCAAGCGCGACCAGCAGGCTCAAGACGCGCGCCCAGCGGGCGTTGGCATCGCCGCCGGTGAACAGCACGATCACACCGCCGACTATTGGCAGCCATATGGCAAGACTCAGGGCATGGGCGTGATACATGCGGCGGCCTGTCCTCGGAATCAACGATGCAGGAAAAATGTCATGAGCAGAAACAGCCCGATAATCATCGCAAACGCGTAATGATAGATGTACCCGGACTGCATGCGTCGCGCGATACGGGAGGTCCAGGCGATGACACGCGCAGTGCCGTTCACCATCAGACCATCAATCAGTTTCACATCGCCGATCTTCCACAGCATGCGGCCAACGGCGCGCGCGCCCGCCACGAAGACGAGATCGTTGAAATCATCGAAACCGTACTTGTGGATCAGGATCTCATAGAGCAGGCCCGACTTTTCCCGCACCAGTTTCGGAATCTGCGGGTAGCGGATGTAGGAAAACCACGCCGTCGCGAAGCCCAAAACAGCAAGCAGGAACGGGGCCGACTGCAATCCCCGCGCAATAAAGGGACCGCTGCCCGCGAAATGCAGCGCCATTGCCGCGAGCACGTTGTGCTGCGGCAGGACTTCGATGGAATTTCCGAAAAACTTTCCAAACAGCAGCGGCGAGATCCCCAGCCAGCCGGCGACCGCCGACGGAATCGCCAGCAGGACCAGGGGAATGACCACGACGGCCGGCGACTCTTTCAGGTGACTGCGCGTGTGCTCGTCCATGCGCGGCTCGCCGTAAAACGCCAGAAACAGCATGCGGAACGAATAAAGCGCGGTAACGAAGACGCTGGCCATCACCGCGAAATAGGCGAAACCAGCCCCTGGAATGCGGGAATGGTCGACTGCCTCTATGATGGCATCCTTGGAAAAAAACCCGGCAAACGGCGGAAATCCCGACAAGGCAAGCGCGCCCACCCACGCGGTAACCAGCGTCCAAGGCATGTATTTCCGCAAACCGCCCATCTTGCGCAAATCCTGCTCGTGGTGCATGGCGATGATGACCGACCCGGCCGCCAGAAACAGCAAAGCCTTGAAAAAGGCATGAGTCATCAGATGGAAGATTGCTGCCGCATACGCCGATGCGCCCAGTGCCACCGTCATATACCCGAGCTGCGATAGCGTCGAATAGGCAATCACCCGCTTGATGTCGTTCTGCACCACTCCGAGAAACCCCATGAACAGGGCCGTAATCGAGCCGATCACGAGGATTACGGACAATGCAGTATCCGACAGCTCGAATAGCGGCGACGCGCGCGCCACCATGAAAATGCCGGCGGTGACCATGGTGGCCGCATGGATCAGCGCGGAGATCGGGGTCGGACCCTCCATCGAGTCCGGCAGCCACATATGCAGCGGAACTTGCGCCGACTTTGCCATCGCTCCGACGAAAAGCAGCAGACAGATCAGCGTGATCACCCCGCAGGACAGGCCGGGCATCAGCCGGACTGTCGTGTTCGCCAGCTGCGGCGCAATCGCGAATACCCCGCCGTAATCCAAAGTCCCGAAATACTGGTAGATTGCAGCAATCCCCAGCACGAAACCCAGATCGCCGACACGGTTCACCAGAAACGCCTTGAGGCTCGCACTCACGGCCGATTCACGCGTATACCAGAATCCGATCAGCAGGTAGGAAATGAGCCCGACCGCCTCCCATCCGAAAAACAACAGCAAAAAATTGTTCGCCATCACCAGTATCAGCATCGCGAACGTGAACAGCGCGATATAGCTGAAAAAGCGCTGATAGCCGGGGTCGTCGCTCATGTAGCCAATGGTATAGATATGGACCATGAGCGATACGAACGTCACGACCACCATCATGAGCGCGCTGAGCGGATCGATCAGGAAACCGACCTCCATCGGAATCCCCCCGCTCACCCCCCAGGTATACACCGTCCCGTCGAAGCTGTGGCCGAAAACCACAACGTCGCGGAATACCAACAGCGACAGCACAAAAGCCGCAGCCACGCCCAGTATCGCCGCCGAATGCGCCCCGATTCGGCCGATCTTCCATCCGAACAGGCCTGCAATAGCCGAACCTGCAAGGCACGACAGCGGAATCGCCAGGTACACGTCCTGCATGTTCATGGTCATGGCCATCGTCATGAATTCAACCCTTTAGCTCGTCGAGATCGTCGACGTTGATCGTGTGGCGGTTGCGGAACAGGACGATGAGAATCGCCAGTCCGATCGCCGACTCAGCAGCGGCCACGGTCAGGATGAAAAATACGAAGACCTGGCCGGCGGCGTCGCCGAGATAACGGGAGAAGGCGATGAAATTCATGTTCACAGCCAAAAGGTTCAGCTCGATCGCCATCAGCAGGATGACGACATTCTTGCGATTGAGAAAAATCCCCATCACGCTGAGAGCGAACAGGATCGCGCCGAGCACCAGATAATCAGACAGGGGTATCATCTGCCCTCCTCCGGCGTTCCGTCAGTCCGTCGGCAACAGGAACGTACCGGATTCACGTCTTCTTCTCCGCGGCCATCTTTACGATGCGTACCCGATCCTCAGGCTGCACCCGCACCTGCTGCCCCGGATCCTGATACCGGCTCCGCCGGCGCCGGCGCATTGTGAGCGCGATGGCGGCGATGATCGCCACCAGAAGAATCAGGGCGGCAATCTCGAACGGATAGACATAGACGGTGTACAGCTGCAGACCCAGCTCCCGCGTGTTGCTGTAGCCTGCTGCATGGTCCGGCGGTGCCGGGAAGCTGCGCAGCCCGAAGCGGCGTGGCCCGAGAATGATGCTCATTTCCAGGACCATCAGAACCGCAACGATGCCGCCTATCGGCAGGTACTCTCCAAAACCCTCCCGCAACCGGACCAAGTTGATGTCGAGCATCATGACCACGAACAGGAACAGGACCATCACCGCCCCTACGTATACCAGCACCAGCGCAATCGCCAGGAACTCCGCCTCCAGCAGTATCCACAGGCCGGCCGCACTGAAAAACGCCAGAACCAGGAACAGCGCCGCCTTAACCGGATTGCGGATGGTGATAACCATGGCCGCCGCGAACACCAGCACTGCGGAGAAGAAGTAAAAAACGAATTGCGTAAATGTCATGGTCTATCCAGGCCTCGCCGTTCGCCACCCCCGGCGGCAGCGCCCCTCAAAGCCCATGTTGTCGCGCTGCTATCGGTAGCGGGCATCGGTCGCGCGGTCCTCTGCGATCTGGCGCTCGGTTCTGTCGCCGACCTCAAGCAGCATCGGCTTGGTGTAGTTCAGGTCGCCGCGCTGCTCGCCGTGATAATCGAATATCCGCGTTTCGACGATCGAGTCAACCGGACACGACTCCTCGCAGAAACCGCAGAATATGCACTTGGTAAGGTCAATCTCGTAACGCGTGGTTCGGCGTGTGCCATCAGCCCGTTGATCGGACTCGATGGTGATGGCCAGCGCCGGACACACGGCCTCGCACAGCTTGCAGGCAATGCAGCGCTCCTCGCCGTTCGGATAACGGCGCAACGCGTGCAGTCCGCGGAAACGCGGCGAACTGGGCGTGCGCTCGTCCGGATACTGTATGGTCATCTTGCGGGAAAAGAGCTGGCGGCCGGTGAGCGCCAGCCCGCGTACCAGCTCCACCAGCAGAAAACTGTGTATGAACCGCTTCAGTGCCTTCATTCAGCCGTCTCCCGCCCCTACCGGAAAATCCGGCCCCACGGAGTAAAGAACATGACCACGCCGATGAGGGTGATCCACACGAGCGTCACCGGGATGAGCACCTTCCAGCCGAGCCGCATGATCTGATCGTAGCGGTAGCGCGGAAATGTCGCACGGAACCACAGGAAGAAAAACAGCAGCACCGACACCTTGATCAGGAACCATGCGAGCGGCGGGATCCAGGTGAATGGCGCGAAGCCGAATGGCGCCATCCATCCGCCGAGGAACAGGATCGCGGTCAGCGCCGAGATGAGGATCATATTGGCGTATTCGGCGAGGAAGAAAACGGCGAACGCCATGCCCGAATATTCCACATGAAAACCAGCGACGATTTCCGATTCACCCTCGGCCACATCGAATGGCGAGCGGTTTGTTTCCGCCACGCCCGATATGAAGTACACGAGAAACAGCGGAAACAGAGGCCAGACATACCAGTGGGCAATGTCTCCGGACTGGCGCAGCACGATTTCCCGCAGATTCAGCGTGCCCGCAGCCATGAGCACGCCGACCAGCGCGAAACCCATGGCAATCTCGTAAGCGACGATCTGCGCGGCAGACCGCAGCGACCCCAGGAAGGCATATTTGGAGTTCGACGCCCATCCTGCCACCACCACCCCGTACACCCCCATGGATGTCATGGCCAGAACAAACAGCAGGCTTGCGTTGATGTTGGCCAGCACCAGCCGGTCCGTGAAGGGAATGACCGCCCAGGCTACGAGCGACGGGCCGATGGCAAGCACTGGCGCCAGCACGAACAGGTACTTGTTCGCACTCGACGGAATGATGATCTCCTTGAGCAGGAGTTTCAGCGCGTCGGCGATGGGCTGAAGCCAGCCGCGAGGGCCGACACGGTTCGGGCCGATGCGAACCTGCATATAACCGATGATCTTGCGTTCAGCGAAAGTGAGGTAGGCAACGGCAACCATGAGCGGCGCCACGATCGCGATGATGCCGCCCAGGCTTCTCAGCGCAAGCTGTGACCACGGCGGGAAGTCCCGCCACATCGAAACAAAAAAGGCGCTCACAGATCGACCCCCGCCACGCTCACCGGTCCCTGGCCGGCGAGCGGCGCGGTCTCGGCATAGCCGCCCGGAATCCAGATACAGCCATCGGGGACGCGCCCGTCGATCTCCAGGCCGAGCGCGACCTCGCCCGCACCTACGACAACACGCACCGCGGTCGCGCCGGCGACCCCGCAGCGCTGCGCCTCGGTCGCATTGATGCGCGCCAGCGGACGCCCTGCGTCCCGGGTCTGCTGCAGCGGAGCGGCTCGGCGTACCACGGGATCGACCGCATACAGCGGCACTTCCGCGACGCGCACCAGGCCGGCGTGCACGCCCGGGGGCGCCCCCAGGGTCCAGCTGCGCAGCCGTGCCGAGGGCGTCACCGCGTGACGGGCCGCCTCGTCGCGAATCTGCTCCGAGGAGGTATAGTCGAATCCCTCTCTGCCCAGGACATTGCCCAGAACGCGCAGTATCTTCCAGCCGGGACGGGTCTCGCCCGCCGGACTGACAGCGGCCGCGAAGCTCTGCCATCGGCCCTCGCAGTTAACGAACGTCCCGGAGGTTTCGGTAAACGGCGCGAGTGGCAGCAGCACATGCGCATAGTCCTGCGCGACATCCTTAAACACCGACAGCACCGTCACGAACTCCGCCGCCCCGAGCGCGCGCCGCGCGAGGGCGCCGTCCCAGCAGTCGAGCTCGGGTTCCGCGCCCAGAATCAGATAGCCTTGCCGGGGTTGGGCCAGCATCTCGTAGGCGTTGAGTCCTGCCGCCGTGGCACCCGCCCCCGGACCCCGGTGCGGCAGGCAGCCAGCCAGCCAGCCCCCGGCACTGTTCGCCTCCGCCAGGCGGCCGAGCCGCGCGCTGGACAATTCGGCAATGAGCTCGGCCAGCGCCCGCAGGTCTGCGGCGCGTTCATGGCCTGAGGCGAAATCCCCGAGCAGCACCGCCGTCCGCTTTCCGGATAGGAGAATCCGGGCAATCTCCTGTTCCTGGGCGACCGCCGCAGTTCCTGCGGTCCAGGCCGGCACCGGCTGGCGCAGCGGCTGTCCCGCGGCATCCGCCAGGACCTGTGCTATGCGCGCGAGCGCCCGCAGCATCTCGTCCGGCGCAGCCACCACCTTCGCATGCAGATCGAAGGTGAATTCATGGTCCATGGGATTGACCGCTGCAATCCTGGCACCTGCAAGGAACGCCTTGCGCAGGCGGTGACCAATGAGCGGCTGCTCCTTGCGGACGTTGGAACCAATGAGCAGCACCGCATCGAGCGACTCCAGTTCTTGGATCGTCTGGCCGAGCCAGGGAAACGGCGGCTGCCCCCCATCATCGCTGAAATCACGTGCATGCAGGCGGTGATCGATATTGGCCGAGCCGAGCGCGCGCACCAGCTTCTGCAACAGATAGAACTCCTCCAGAGTCGAGGTCGGCGACGCCAGCGCCCCGAGCCCCGGAGCACCGTGCGAATCGAGGACCCTGCGCAGGCCGGCGGCGGTGAATTCGAGCGCCGTCGCCCAGTCGGTTTCGACCAGGCTGCCGTGCTGCCGGATCATCGGCTTCACGAGCCGCTCCTGGGAGTTGAGGGCCGTATAGCTGAAGCGGTCACGGTCGGACAGCCAGATCTCGTTGATCTCCTCGTTGTCGCGCGGCAGCACCCGCATGACTTTGTTGTGGCGAATTTCGACGCGGATATTCGATCCGATGCAGTCGTGCGGACTCACCGAGGGTCGGCTTTGCAGTTCCCAGCTGCGCGCCGTAAACCGGAACGGCCGCGAGGTCAGCGCGCCTACCGGACAGAGATCGATCATGTTGCCTGACAGCTCGGAATCTATGGATTGCTCGACGTATGTGCCGACACGCATGTGTTCCCCGCGTCCGGTGGCGCCCATTTCCTTGATTCCGCCGATCTCCTGGCCGAAGCGGATACAGCGGGTGCAGTGTATGCAGCGTGTCATTTCGGTCGCGATGAGCGGCCCGATGTACTTATCCATGACAATGCGCTTTTTTTCCGTGAAGCGCGATACATCACTGCCGTAGCCCACCGAGAGATCCTGCAGGTCGCACTCCCCGCCCTGGTCGCAGATCGGGCAGTCGAGCGGATGGTTGATCAGCAGGAATTCCATGACCCCCTTCTGGGCGGCGACAGCCTTGGCCGAGTGCGTGCGCACGATCATCCCGTCGGTGACCGGAGTGGCGCAGGCCGGCAGAGG
>JAJYEK010000118.1 GCA_021785795.1 Pseudomonadota bacterium | reverse complement strand
AACTTTGTAAAAGAATGTCACAGGTGCTTTGGCGGCGGGCATTACGATCGGCTGGACCGCGCGTAGCTCCAGCCGGTTGCCGAGCGCCGGCTCGTACCGGCGCGGCCGACAGCAGGAACACTAGGGCGCGGGCCCGCTGCTGGCATGGGGAAAGGGAAATCACTTCAGCGTGACGAGATAATGGTGGCGGCGGGTGTCGCAGCGGCTCAGCCGCCATTCGATCGGTCGTTTGTTCAGATTCGTGACGACGCGATCGATCTCCAGCAGCGGTGCCCCCGGCTTGAGCCCCAGATGCCTGGCCTCGCCGGCGCTGGCCGCCACCGCGCGTACGCGCTCCACCGCCTGGGTGATGGTGATGCCGTAGTTCTGCTCGTAGTACTGATACAGCGTATTGGGCAGTTCGTTCTGACCGCGTTGCGCCAACCCGGGAAACAAAGTGGCCGGAACGGCAATGCGCTCCACGATACAGGGCCGGCCGCCGAGGCTGCGCACGCGTGCGATCCTGACCACTGAGGCGCGAGGCGGAAGATCCAGACGGTCGCGCTCCCTGCCGCTGGCGGGTGCCTCGCGGCAGGATAGCAGCGTACTGTCCGGGTATTCCTTGGCCCCGTTGTCTCCCACGAGAAGGAAAAAATGGAACAGCGCGCGTTCCACATTGTGGGTCGCGACGAACGTGCCCTTGCCCTGCTTGCGCACCAGCAAGTGCTGCGCCGCCATCTCGTTCAGGGCCTTGCGCACGGTGCCCTGGCTGACTTGGTATTCGCGGGCAAGCTTGAACTCGCTGGGCAGAAGCTCGCCTGGCCGCCAGAGGCCGCTGGCCAGGCGCTGCACGAAGAGCTCCTTGATCTGGGCGCAGAGCGGGTGGAAGCCTGGGACTTTTCTTGTCTGCGTCACTGTGTGATCGGATCTTTTGGTTGTATTTCGGGTCGTGCGCATGGCGGCATATCTTATCCTCAATTGACTTCTCCCCAAAAAATTTTGATGAATCAATTGCCCCCGCCTCATCATCGAGCGGTACCGGCATAGCTGTAGTCCTTCACAAGACTCGTGGCCTTCGAGGGGTTGTAAACCCGGCGCCACAGTGATATATGTTTTATATCTTATACAAGACTTGTGACTGGTGTGAGGAGGATATGTGATGACGCACTTCTTGGTCCACGATTCGTCCGACACGGTAGGCGTGGTCGTCGTTGAAGACGTTCGTGCCGGTCAAGAGATCACCGGATGGGTCATGGATAGCGATAAGACCATACGCCTGAAGGCTGAGGACCCTATCCCCTTGGGGCATAAAATCGCGCTGGTCGGGATCAAAAAGGGTGACACTGTCGTCAAGTATGGTCACGACATCGGCAAGGCCGTCAGTGACATCGGCAAGGGTCGGCACGCGCATGTACACAATGTCAAAACCAAAAGGTGGTAACAAATCATGACGACATCTACGTTCATGGGGTACCGGCGTGAAAACGGACGCGTGGGCATCCGTAACCATGTGGTGATCCTGCCATTGGACGACCTGTCGAACGCCGCCTGCGAGGCCGTCGCCAACAACATCAAAGGCACGTTGGCGCTGCCGCATCCCTACGGCCGCCTGCAGTTTGGCGAAGACCTGGAATTGCATTTCCGGACCCTGATCGGTACCGGCAGCAACCCCAACGTCGCTGCCGTGGTGGTGATCGGCATCGAGCCCGGCTGGACCCAGCGCGTCGTGGAGGGCATCGCCAGCACCGGCAAGCCGGTGGAAGGTTTCAGTATAGAAGGCAACGGCGACATTAAGACCATCGCCGACGCCTCGCGCAAGGCCAAGGAGTTCGTGCAGCGGGCGAGCGAGCTACAGCGCGAAGAATGCAATCTGAACGAGCTGTGGATATCGGTCAAGTGTGGCGAGTCCGACACTACCTCCGGGCTGGCCTCGAACCCGACGGTGGGTAACGTGATCGACAAAATGGACGCCCTGAAAGCGACCACCTGTTTCGGAGAGACCTCCGAGATCACCGGGGCCGAACAAGTGTGTGCCGCTCGCGCCGCATCCCCTGAAGCAGCGGAGAAATTCCTCAAGACCTGGAACGACTATAACGACTTCATCCTGCGGCACAAGACCAATGACCTGTCGGAGTCGCAACCGACCAAGGGCAACATCGCCGGCGGTCTCACTACCATCGAGGAAAAGGCCTTCGGCAATCTGCAGAAGATCGGCAAAAAGGCCCGGTTCGTCGATGTGCTCAAACCTGCTGAGACGCCGGGCCGTGGACCGGGGCTGTACTTTATGGATACGTCCTCGGCCGCCGCCGAGTGCGTCACGCTTCAGGCGGGCGCAGGCTTCGTGGTGCACCTGTTCCCCACCGGACAGGGCAATATCATCGGCAATCCTATCGAACCGGTGATCAAGCTCACCGGCAATCCCAGAACGGCGCGGACCATGAGCGAGCACATTGATCTCGACGTTTCCGGCATCCTGCGGCGCGAATTGACGCTCGACCAGGCGGGCGATCGACTGATCGACATCATGCTGCGCACCTGCAACGGCCGACTGACGGCGGCAGAGGCGCTGGGGCACAGAGAATATGTCATGACCAAGCTGTATCGCAGCGCATAAGGGCTGCCAGCGCATAAGGGCTGCGGCGCCGGGGTCGGGTGGAGCCGCGGCGTTCAGCCGAGACGGCTGAGACCGGGGTGGAGGAGCATGTATGAGCGACATGCTTGAAATATCCGTCTGGCGCGGCGCCGCGGGAGGCCGCTTTGTCACCTATCAGGTGCCGTTACGCGCCAGTCAGACGGTGCTCGACGCGGTCACCTACATCCAGCGCCGCATCGACCCCACGCTTTCCTACCGCTACGCCTGTCGGGTCGGCATGTGCGGATCCTGCGCCATGACCGTCGATGGGGTCCCGCGCTGGACTTGCCGCACCCAAGTGGCGCGCATCGCGCGGGACAACCGTTTGCAGATCGCGCCGCTGCGCAATCTGCAGGTCATCAAGGACCTGGCTTGCGATTACGATCCGTTCTTCGACAAGTGGGCACGGGCCAAGGGCGCATTCATCCCGCCCGAGACGAGGCCGGACGGTTTCGCCGTGGTTAAACCGTCCTCTTCCGAGCGGCGCGCGGCGGATAGCGCGATCGAATGTATCGGCTGTGCCGTGTGCTATGCCGCCTGCGATGTGGTGGCCTGGAACCCCGGTTACCTGGGCCCGGCGGCGCTGAACCGCGCCTGGACCCTGATCAACGACGTGCGCGATGCGGGCAGGCACGCGCGCCTGCGGGCGGTCGCTGGCGATGCCGGCTGTCACGCCTGCCACAGCCACCAGAGCTGCATCGAATACTGCCCCAAGCGCTTGCGGCCGACGCAAGCGATCTCCGGTCTGAAGCGCGCCACCTTACAGGCCGCTTTGAGAGGAGAGCTATGAGCCAGCGCATCGAAACGCTGCTGTGGTTCGCGCAGCGCGCCAGCGCCATGGTGCTTGCCCCGCTCGTTCTGGTGCACCTGGCCACCATTGTCTATGCCGTGCACCAGGGTCTGTCCGCTGCGGCGATCCTCGGCCGCACCCGCGGCAACGTCGCATGGCTGCTCGTCTACGGCCTGTTCGTGGCCGCTGTCGCCGTGCACGCTCCCATCGGATTGCGTAGCGTGATCCGGGAAATGACCCCGTGGCGCGGACGTTCGGTGGATCTGTTTGCCGCAGGGATTGGCGTGCTCCTGGTCGTGCTCGGCTGGCGGGCAGTGGCGGGGTTGTACTAATGTCCTGGCAGGCGCGCAATCATGCGAATTACTGGGCCTTCGTGCTTCACAGGCTCTCGGGCGTACTGTTAACGCTGTTCTTGCCGTTCCATTTCTGGGCTTTGTCACAGGCTATACAGGGCCAACGGGCGCTGCAGGGGTTTCTGAATTGGACCGAGAACCCGTTGGTCAAAGTCGGCGAGCTCGGTTTGGTGCTGTTGCTCGCCGCCCATCTGACCGGCGGGCTGCGCTTGCTGGCACTGGAATTTCTACCATGGCGCGACTGGCAGAAAAATGCGGTTGCTCTGTCCGTGGGGATCGGTCTGATCGCAGGACTGCTGTTTTTGCTGAATATATTGTGACCCGACACACATCGATGCCGAGCATGAATATACGGACTAAACTTGATTGCAGGCATGGTCTGCAGCACTGCCCAGAAAGCTTTTCATCCGGGTTGTGCAGCCGAATCTGGCGACGCGCCCAGCGACACTCGGCGTCCCAGACGTACGTTGATCCGCACATACCGGTGACCCTGACATACAACCGGCCGTGGACCACACATCGTCCGCGCAGGTGCGACACCCACCAAGAAGACGAGAAAAGGAGACCACCATGTCAATACATCCTGTAAAGACAAAATCGCGCCGATGCCTTTTGGCACTCATCTGCACGACCGTAGTGGGGATCAGCCTCGGTGCCGCCAGCCCCCAGGCTCTGGCCGAAGCCAAGGAAGTCACCCTGGCACAACAGTACGGCATCGGCTACCTGCCGTTGATGGTGATAAAACAGGACAAGTTGATCCAGAAAAATGCCGCGAAGCTGGGTCTTAGGGATCTGAAGGTGCGGTGGCTGACCTTCACCGGTGGCGCGGACATGAACTCCGCCATCTTGTCCGGCGACCTCAATTTTGCTTCGGGCGGCGTCGGTCCCCTGGTCAAGATCTGGAGCGCCACTAAAGGCAGTCTTAACGTCAGGGGCGTATCGGCCATAAATTCGATGCCGCTATTCCTCAACACCACCAACCCCAAAGTCAAGACCATCGCGGATTTCACCAACAAAGACCGCATCGGCCTGCCGGCGGTCAAGGTGTCGATTCAAGCGGTAACGCTGCAGATGGCGGCGGCCAAGATCTGGGGCTTCAAGCACTACGACAGGCTGGACCATCTGACGGTGTCCATGAAGCACCCGGACGCGATGGCCGCGATGCTTTCACCCGGTGTCGGCATCGATGCCCATTTCGGCAGCCCGCCGTTTCAGTACCAGGAGCTGGAGCACCCCGGTGTGCATACGGTGCTGAACTCCTATGACGTCCTAGGGGGGGCAGCCACGTTCAATGCAGTGTGGACCACGGGCAAGTTTCGCAAGAACAACCCCAAGATCTACCAGGCCGTGCTCGAGTCCCTGAAACAGGCGATGAACATCATCAATAGCAATAAGATGGCGGCGGCAAAACTGTACGTGCATGCGGCGCATTCCAAGCTGCCGGTGGATTTTATCTACAAGATGCTGATCAACCCGGAGATCGACTTCACCGTGGTCCCGCTGAACACCATGAAGTACGCGGACTTCATGTACAAGACCGGCGAGATCAAGCACCAGCCGCGTTCCTGGAAAGACCTGTTCTTTTCCAACATCGACAATCTGTCGGGCAGTTAACGCGGATGATGAATTATGGCTGAGGCGAACATCCATGCGGAGGCGACGGCCGTATCGGAACCCGGCGCAAGGTCCGATACGGCCCCTTTGCTCGACGTGTCCGGGGTTACGCTGCAGTACAAGACCAAGGAGCATCTGGTTACGGCCACCTACCGGGTCAATTTCAAGGTGTTCCCCGCAGACCGTTTCATCCTGCTCGGGCCTTCGGGCTGCGGCAAGACCACGCTGCTGAAGGCGGTCGCGGGATTCATCGCTCCGGTCGAAGGCAACATCAAGCTCAACGGCAAGGAGGTCGACAAACCGGGCCCGGACCGGATGATGGTGTTCCAGGAGTTCGATCAGCTGCTGCCCTGGAAAACGGTCAAGGAAAACGTAATGTTCCCGATGTGCGCTTCGAAAAAGTGCAACCACAGGGAGGCCGAGCAACGTGCCCTCGCCTATATCGAAAAGGTCAATCTCACCAAGTTCTGCGATGCCTATCCCCATACCCTGTCGGGCGGCATGAAACAGCGTGTGGCCATCGCCCGGGGCATGGCCATGGAGCCAGACATACTGCTCATGGATGAGCCGTTTGCGGCCCTGGATGCCTTGATCCGCCGCAAGCTGGAGGACGAGTTGCTGCAGCTGTGGGAGGACACCCGTTTCACCGTGTTGTTCATCACACACTCCATCGAGGAGGCTATCATCATCGGCAACCGTATCCTGGTACTGTCGCCGCATCCCGGGCAGGTCAAGGCGGAGCTCAACACGCAGGAGCACGGGCGCCTGGAGGTCGGCGGCGAAGCGTTCATGAGTCTGCAACACCACATCCACGACATGCTGTTCGCCGAACGGATCGAAGAGGAAAAGGTGCGGTAGCCATGGCCACTGAAGCCGGCACAAACAGAAAATCACCCCCGCTACGGCCCGAGGTCCTGTACACCACGCGCGATGCCAGCAACGTGGGGAGGGTCAGTCGTCCCTTGTCGTTGTGGGAACGCCTCACCAACATCACGCTGGTGAGGCGAGTGTTTATTCTGGTGCTGCTGGCTCTGGCCTGGCAGCTTTACGGCCAGTGGGTCCATAGCGATCTCATCTTCCCGACCTTCGCGAAGGTGATGGCCGCGACCTGGGATGCCTCCGTCCATGGCGAGCTGTTGCGGCGATGCTGGAACTCCATCCGTCTGCTGATTACCGGCTACGTGATCGGCGTGCTCATTGCCACGCTGTTCACCGCGCTCGCTATCACGACGCGCTTCGGTTCCGACCTGCTGGAAACCTTGACCGCGATGTTCAACCCGCTGCCTGCGATCGCGCTGCTACCGCTAGCCATGCTGTGGTTCGGTCTGGGGACCAAAAGCATCATCTTCGTGCTGATCCAGGGCGCGCTGTGGCCGATCACGCTCAACACCCATGCCGGCTTCAGGTCGGTGAGCGACAGCCTGCGCATGGCGGGGCGCAACTACGGCCTGCGCGGCATGAGCTACGTCACGAGAATTCTCATTCCGGCGGCGTTTCCCTCCATTCTGGTCGGATTGAAGATAGGATGGGCTTTCGCCTGGCGCACCCTGATCGCCTCCGAGCTGGTGTTCGGCGTGAGCTCCGGCTCGGGCGGCCTGGGCTGGTTCATATTCGAAAACCGCAATGAGCTGGAGATCCCCTACGTGTTTGCCGGCCTGCTGGCGGTTATCGTCATCGGCTTGCTGATGGAAAGCGTCGTATTCCGTGCCATCGAGGTCCGCACGGTACGCAAGTGGGGTATGCAGCGATGAGGGTTGACGCTAAGGCGGTGGAAGATGCCGCCAAGGAACTCTACATCCGGGCGCTGAAAATCCTGCCGGATGACATCAAGCAGGGCTTCCGGCGGCTGGACGAGTGCGAGTCCGACGCCACTGCCAAGACCATTCTCGGCACCATGATCAAGAACATCCGGGTGGCCGAGGACACCAGCAATCTGCTGTGCCAGGACACAGGGATACCGATCTACAACGTCGCCATCGGTCGCGACGTCGAGTTGGACGGCTGGGCGCTGAAGAATGCCATCGCGCGCGGCTGCGAGCGCGCCACCCGCGAGCATCCGCTGCGCTCCTCCGTGGTTCACCCCATCACCCGGATCAACAATCACAGTAGTACCGGACGCCGCGTGCCGGTGATCAACATCGATTTCTCCGACCGTCCCGAAGAACTCCAGATCGAGATGATTCCCAAGGGCAGTGGCTCGGAAAACGGCTCATTCCTCAAGATGTGCACACCCGCTGAGGGCACCGACGCGATCAAGCGCTTCGTGATCGATAAGGTCGTCGAGTCTGGCGGTAAAGTGTGCCCACCGACCATCGTGGGCGTGGGCGTGGGTGGTACCTCGGATCTGTGCATGCATCTCGCCAAGATCGCCGCCACCCGCCCGCTCGGCTCGCACTGCGAAGATCCGGAAGGCGCCAGTCTCGAAGGAGAGCTCACGGCGGCGGTCAACCGTCTGGGCATAGGCCCGCAGGGCCTGGGCGGGGATGCCACCGCCTTTGCCGTGCACGTCGAGACGGCGGCCACCCACATCACCATGAACCCGGTGGCGGTCAACATCCAGTGCCACTCGGCGCGGCGCGCCACGGCGACCTTTACTCGATCCGGCGTCCGCTACGGGTTCTGACCATGGCGCACTACGATTTCACTCCTCCGATCGACAGGGCAGCGGTGCAGACGCTGCTCGTCGGTGATACCGTCACCTTGAGCGGCGTGCTGTTTGGTATCCGCGATGCCACCCAGATCCAGATGTTCGACCACGGCCGCGCAACGCGTTTCGACCTGCGCGGGCATGCCGTGATCCACACCGCGCCCAACGTCAGGCGTGTGGAGCGCTCGGCGCAGCATCCGGCCGGCTATGCGCCGATCTGCGTCGGCACCACTACCAGCGCCCGCATGGAGCGCTTCACGCGACCGTTGATGGAACGCTGCGGGGTGCGTCTCATCATTGGCAAGGGTGGGCTGATGGAAGCCTCGCGGCAGACCTTCATGGATCTGGGCGGCGCATATCTTGCCGTCATCGGTGGCACCGCAGCGTTGGAGACCACCTGGATCGAGGCGATCGAAGACGTGGATCTCGACGACCTCAACCCGGAAAGCCTGTGGAAGTTCCGGGTACGGGACTTCGGCCCGCTGCTGGTCGGTATGGACGCACAGGGCGGCAGCCTGTACCGGGACGTGAACCAGATCGTGGAGCAACGCCGCGCTCGCATCCTGACGGACATGGGCATCAAGCCTTGAGGCGCATACGCACCGATATTCTGATACTTGGTAGTGGCGGCGCCGGCCTGTTTGCCGCGCTGCACGCCAAGGCCGCGGCGCCGCAGCTGGCGATCAGCATTGCGGTCAAGGGCCTGCTCGGCAAGTGCGGCTGCACACGCATGGTCCAGGGCGGCTATAACGTGGCACTGGCTGCCGGAGATTCTATCGAGCGCCACTTCATGGATACCCTCGAAGGCGGCAAATGGCTGAACAACCAGGACCTCGCCTGGGCCCTGGTCACTACTGCCCCGGTGCGCGTGCGCGAGCTGGAGAACGAGTATGGTTGCTTCTTCGACCGAAATCCGGACGGCACCCTGCACCAGAAGGCCTTCGCCGGACAGACCTTCGACCGCACCGTACACAAGGGCGATCTCACCGGCATCGAAATCATTAACCGACTGGCCGAGCAGGTATGGGCGCGCGGTATTAACCGGTTGGACGACCACCGCGCAGTGGAGCTGATCAGGAACGAGCGTGGCGACGCGCTGGCCGGAGTTCTGACCATCGACATCCGCAGCGGCGAGCTCGTATTCGTACAGGCGCGGACCGTGCTGCTCGCCACAGGTGGCGGCCCCACCATGTACAAGTACTACACGCCCTCCGGCGAAAAATCTTGCGACGGCATGGCCATGGCCTTGCGCGCCGGGCTCGCGCTGCGCGACATGGAAATGGTGCAGTTCCATCCCACCGGCTTACTGGCGGGCCCCGACACGCGCATGACCGGCACGGTGCTGGAGGAAGGGTTGCGCGGCGCGGGCGGGTACCTGCTGGGCGGCGACGGACGACGTTTTATGCACGACTACGACCCGCGCGGCGAGCGCGCCACACGCGACATCGTCAGCCGCGCGATCTTCGACCAGATCCGCAAAGGGAACACTACGCCCAACGGCGGTGTTTACATTCAGATGAGCCATCTCGGCTCCGAGAACGTGCGCAAGCAGTTCAAGGGTATGGTGGAACGCTGTGCCGACTGCGGCTTCGACCTCGCAAGCGGTCGCGTGGAGGTGATCCCCGCCGCGCACTACATGATGGGTGGTGTGCTGTTCAATCTGGATTGCAGCACCGAGCTGCATGGCCTGTACGCCGCCGGCGAGGACACTGGCGGTGTCCACGGCGCCAATCGCTTGGGCGGCAACGGGGTGGCCAATTCCACCGTGTTTGGTGGCATTGCCGGCGACGCCATGGCACGCTGGGTGTCTGAGCACGGCGTGTTTCAGGAGCCCGACGGGTACGCGTTGGACGCTGCCGTGGTGCATTGTCGCGTCCCGTTCTCCCGGCCGCCTGGGGACATCGAACGCCTGCGCGAGGCCTTGTATCAGGTGATGTGGGATGATGCCGGGATCGTGCGCGACGCCGCCGGGCTGCGGCGTGCGCAGGTCGCGCTGGAAGCGTTGGACCGCGAACTTGAAGTCGCCGGGATCGGGCAAGGCAGCGACCCGGCCTTTAATCTCGCCTGGCACGACTGGCTGAACATGAAGAACCTGGTGCTGGTGAGTCGCGCCATCACCGCGGCGGCGCTCGCGCGCGAGGAATCACGCGGCGCCCATTTCCGTTCCGACTTTCCGGATACCGGCGATCTCAACGCTTCGCGCTTTACCACGATAAGATTGCACAACGACAACGTGACGGTTGGCAGCGAGCCGGTGTTGTTCGACCGCGCGCGGCCCGGCGAGACGCGCGACCCCGGAAGGCAGCGTGTCTCTCAACCCTGAGCGTTGCTGCACCATGCCCGATATTGTTATCAGCGAGTTCATGGATCCGGCTGCGGTGCAGGATCTCGCGGCCGATTACGAGGTGCTCTACGACCCGGAGCTGGTGCAGCGGCCCGATGACCTGACAAAGAGCGTTGCCGCGTGCCACGCGCTGATCGTGCGCAACCGCACCCAGGTGCGCGGCCGGCTGCTGGAGGCATGCCGCAACCTGAAGGTGGTGGGGCGCCTCGGTGTAGGTTTGGATAATATCGACCGCGATGCATGTCGC
>JAJYEK010000117.1:2126-10667 GCA_021785795.1 Pseudomonadota bacterium | reverse complement strand
CTCGCCCTAGCAACGGCTGGACGGCGTTTCGGGTGTCCTTGCAGGTGGCCTGCGGCCACCCGCCCGGACCCTACGCCTACCGCGGACTACTCGCCTCGGTGCTTCGCACCTTCCTTGGCTCGCAGCGGTCGAGGTACAGCGCCCACGCCCAGTCGGGCTCGTAGAGACTTGTGGTTGCCGACCAGTATACGTCCTGCAGGTCATCGAACGGGTGGTCCGCCGGCAGTGCCGGACTGTGTGTCGAACAATCGACGAGCGACTCGAGCTCATTGATGTTGGGCAGGCGCCAGCGCGATCGCCCGCGGTTGAGCGCCGCGACCGCCGCGAGGGCTTCTTCCCACGAAACGGGTCCGACCAGATCGGCAGCGCGCCGCCACCGCAGGCCGGTCAGGTGATCGATTGCTGTCGCGCTTTGCGAGGCGAAACGCGGCTCCGGCCAAGAGAGGCCGGAACTGAACTCGGCATCCTGCCCGCTGCCGTCGCAGGCGATAATCCGACCCGCGTCGTCGTAGCACCGTTTCTGCCCGGTGGCGGGCAGCACGTTCGATGCGCCCCGCACCGGCCAGACCAGATACGACTGATCCTTGCCGCCATAAAACATCCGCGCTCCGTCCATGTGGACGTACCAGGCATGCGCGGGGCTGATTGCGGCGCTGGTCGAACTCCAATACCAGCCGGGGAAAATGCCGATGAAGGGGTGATCCTCCGGTAGTGCAGGCCGGCGCGTCTGATTGCTGATGAGGCTTCTGAGTTCGCGCCGGTTGGGAAGCCGCCAGTCGCTGAAGCCCAGAGTGCGTTCGCGGGTCATGCCTGCGATGAAGTCGAGCGTCTCCCGCCAGGTCATGGGGTACTCCGCGAGATTCGCATTGCGGGTCCAGATCAATCCGGTGAGGCCGTCCAGCACGACGTCATGCCGGATCTCGAACCGGGGTGACGGCCACGGGATTCCGGCGCGGAATTCCGCGTCCTGTCCGCTCCCGGAGCACGAGATTACCCGGCCGTTCGCATCATGGCAGCTTGTCTGGCCGGTGCTCAGATAGCCGGGCCCCCGAGGATTGCCGTGAACCACACGCATCGCTCACAACCTTCCGGAGTGCGAAATCCCGCGTGCAAGGCGCCACGTAAACCACAGCGCGAGCGCATAGCCCGCGACCGCGAGCAGCGGTATCTCCTCGAAACGCGGCCCGATCGAGTGCTGCATCAGCAACGAGGCGGCGATATAGAGCCCCAGCGTCACCAGCGCCAAGGACACACGATTTCTACCGCGATCGATGTGTCGTTCCAGCTCTTCCATTCCGTGATGCAGCACGTGCAGTTCCAGTCCATTGACGCGCATCCGGTGAATCATGGCACCGAGATCAGCCGGAAGCCCCCGCACCGCCGCGGCCTCGAATTGCAGGCGGTTCAGCCCCGTTTCCGCCCCGGCGCCGGCGGAGGATCGGAGCAGATCTTCGGCCTTGCCGAGCAATCCCCCGATCAGATTGAGCTCCGGATCGAGGCTTCGCACTGTGCTTTCCATGAGAGACATCGCACGCATCAGGACCAGCAGGTTGTGGGGGGCGCGGATGTTGCGCCCCCTCCCACGTACGATGCGCACGAACACCTCGAATAGCGACCAGTCCTTCAGCGGCAACCCGGCGTAATCCTGGATGATTTCCTGCAGACCCTGACGGAACATCGCGCGATCCATCTCCCCTGCGAGCAAACCCAGGCCCAGACCCAGATCCAGATCCAGCGCCGCATCCAGCATCCACTCGCTGTCGCCATGCACAAAGGCCAGCATGAGCGCCCCAAGGTTCCGGTGCGTCGGGGGATCGAGCGCCCCCCACGATCCCGAAGTCATGGAAGCATATTTGCCCGTTCTCCATGATGAACAGGTTTCCTGGATGGGGGTCACCGTGAAATAGCCCCATGACGAATATCTGCTTCAGATAAGCCTCAACGAAGGCCTGTGCGAGATGCGCCCCCTGCGTCTGTATCGCGGGATCATCCACGCGCCTCCCACCGCTCAGCTCCTGCACCAGCACGGACTTCGTATAAAGCCCGTCGATCACTGCCGGCACGTGCACCGTTGACGAACCGCGAAAGGCCTCGACGAGCCGCATGATGTTCCGCGCCTCCTTCCGGAAATCCGTCTCCTTGCGCAGGTTTGTCCAGATCTCGTCGATGCCGACGAGCAGCCCATAGCGTCGCCGCCATGGAAACAGTGCAAGCAGCATGCGCACGGTGCGGCGCAGCAGGCGCATGTCGCGGTCAATCTCAGCCTTGATGTCCGGTCGGCGGATTTTGACGACGACCTGCTGTCTGTCGCGCAGGCGCGCCCGGTGCACCTGAGCGATGGAAGCGGCCGTCAACGCGCGGGGCTCGAATTCGGCAAAAAGCTCAGCGATGGATTTCCCCAGCCCCTGTTCCGCTTCGTGCTGCGCACGCTCGCCGGAAAACGGTGCCACTCGATCCTGCAGGCTTTGCAGCGCAAGAACATAATCATCCGGCAACAGGTCACGATGCAGGCTAAGGCCCTGGCCAAGTTTTACGAATGTTGCGCCCAGCCGCTCCAGGACGTGGCACAACCGTTGGGCCGGCGTCACCCGGGTGCGCCACAAATGCAGACGGACCAGCAACCACCAGAGTAGATAGCCGGCGGCGGCGAGGCTAATCCGGAACAGCCTTGTCAGAGCGGACACGATGCCTCCTATTTGCCGTTGTGGTTTGGCTCTTCAAGGAAGTGCTTGGGCGCCCTTTGGCTGTTATCTCCCATCGGAAGATGCTGGACCTGGCGGTGCACGGTAGCGCAGGATTCATGCTCGTGCGCACGACGGGCATCGTCTCACAGAAGCATTGATCGCACCTGCCGGCAGGCAGGTCCCGAAACGGTTCACATCGTTCAGCAATGGTACCCGCTTCAGGAATGAACGGAGAAACGGCAAGAACCATCCGCAACCCGGTCGGCCGGGAATCCCGCATCTCTGGGAGGCTGGAAATGGAAAGTGGCGATGCGGGTCCGAAGCGCGGGCCGCGGGTTGACATCCTGTGCTCGCCCGCGGAAAACCGCGCTTCCGCTCTCTTCCTAGTAGTGATGCTGCGTGAAATCCGCCTTGATCGTGCCCGGCACCCCCGGAAACCGAATCCGTATCAGAATGCGGTAGTATGTATCGCGTGTCGGGAAATCGAAATAATTGCCATACGTGATGGTCCCGGCAATCTTCATGGGCTGCAGTTCTTTGGTTTCACCCGCCAGTCCGATCTCCCTGACCGTTGCCGTGACCTGCGCATCGGTGATGCGCTTGCCGTTGGCATCGAAGAGTGCGACGACGAGATGATCCCAATGTTTTCCGGCAGGGACACCGCCATGCATTTCACGCTCGGGATGCCCCTGCGGATGTCTCAGGATCATCTCGGATGGAATGAGCCCGAGATAAATAGCCACGCCGTCGACAACCTGATGGTCCCCGGCAACCGCTGCCGCAGAGACCGTCGGCAGCATTCCAAGCGTGATTAGCAGCAGGATGTAAAGCGCCCTTGCGACGTGACGACTGTTCATGACCCACCTCCGCGTTGCCTATCTACTCGCCCTAGCCACCGACCAATGCCGGCAGCGTCCCGAATCGCCTCTCGATCTACCGGGAAATCCGCTAACCCTCAGGTCCGGGCTTCTTGAGCCACATCTGGTACAGCGAGACGAAGATCTGCGCGGCCCATGCCAAGCCCAGCAATGCCCCGCTGGTAACGACGGTATATGCGTAAATCGGATCCCATTTGGTCAGGAACCACGTTGCTACGTCGGCAAGAATAGCCGAAATGGGATCAGTAGCAGCAGGTTTTTCAGCCATAGACGCAGCACCGTCATCTGAAAGACAAATCCGATGCCGACTGCAACCAGACCGATTCCGAATAGGTGGATATGCGAGAGCCGCACCAAGCTAAGGATTGAGGCCCCCGTATCCACTTTCGCGACTTTCCGCAGCTCCCGATACGTCGTCAAATCCGGGGCCTTCAGTCCCGAGGCGGGGCTGTGGCACTTCAGGCAGTCCTTTCCGATAATGGAGCGGATGCGGGATTCATAATCGTTCTCGGCGGCACCGGACTTGAGCCAGGCAATCACATAGTGGCGCTCCTTGGAACTGATATACCCTGCCATCGGGCCGCGGATCGCCGCCTCCAGATGCGTTCCGCTGCGATTGCCGTAATAACCCCGCGCGATATCCGCCACGGACAGACCGGGTTTGCCGTCCAGGCCCTGGTGCGTGAGATAAAGATAGGTCAATGCCATCAGGTAGCCCACGCCCATCAGCAGCAGAAAAGCGGTATACAGGAGTCTTTCGCTGATCGGCCGGTCCGGGAGCCGTTTGCCTGCCTGTAGCGATTTCGGGCGTGGCGAGGGCGCCTGCCCCCGCGCCCGTTCACGGATGCGCCACGCGGCGAATGCGGCTATGGCCAAGCCATCGACGACGTTGTTCCACGTCATGGTGCCCGACCGGTAACTCAAAGTGCCCGGCGCAATGACCAGCCACAATCCCATGAACACCACCACCCACTCCGTCCAGCGCTGCTGCTTCCTGACGGCCGCCCACAGAGAAAAGGCAGCAATCAGTGCCCCGGCGATGAGGCAGTTGTAAACGATCTCCGGCTGTTGCGGAACACCCAGTCCTTCGATGTACCAAGGCGAAACCATCATGTAAACGCCCAGGCCGACGTTGACCCAATTCTTCCACATTTGGCACCTCGACTCTGCGTGTTGTGCCTGGCGGGACCACCCCGCGACTGATCTGGTCATCAGGGAATCCGTGTCAGCAATGCACACAGCGATCGATCCCGACATCGGCCGCAGCCACCGGACAGCCCCGCAATTCACATTGCTCGGTGCGGCGACTGGCAGCGATTAGAGATTATTCACTACCACTCATCGGCTCGGTCCGCTGCGTTATCCCGACGCAGACGCGCGCTGGCCTCCTGCAAGAATGCAATGGGTACGCCTCCAGCGAGCGTGTGGGTCAGCCGGAGTCGGTTTGGTGGGTACGACGCGTCCAGGCGTCCTTAACGCACCGAAGCTCGCGACGATTCCAGCCAATTGCCTGGCGATGCCGCCACAGCCTCGAAGTCGGCACAGACGCGACAAACCCCTTGCGCTGCAATCCCCATCAAGGTTCCCATCCTGTCAGTTCAAGATCGCCATTCATTTCGCCGGAGACTGCAACACAATAGGACCTGTGCGCAGCACACAGGTCAAGCGGGAGTGAAAAATGCGGGCAAAGTTTTGCATTCATCCTGGATCTTCGGGCGGAATGCACAGAGGTGGTATGACGCTCCCTGCGGAATCGCGACAGCGTCCACGCGGCAAGCTTTCGGCGGCGCACCCTATCGCGCCACGCTCTTGACCTGTACTCCGCGCCCATGTTGTTTAATGTCAACCAAGGAGCACGCGTCGCGCAAAGGGGCCGTCGGGTTTGGTCCGGAGCCGCGTGAGGTAGAGCTCGCCCACGGCGGGCGCAGTGAAAATAAACATGCCGATACGAAGCCGGGAGAGGAAACAGTCCATGCGTCAAGCTCAACGCCGGATGTGTCAGAACCCTTTAGCGGTCGCAGTCTGGGCCGGCCTCGCCCTGCTGGCGCTGTCCCCGGCACCGGCCTTCGCGATTCCAAGCTTCGCACGCCAGACCGGCCTGCAATGCGCGACATGCCACACGGTCTTCCCAGAGCTGACCGCCTTCGGGCGGGAGTTCAAGCTTCGGGGCTACACCCTGGGCTCCGTGCTCGAGGCCAAGCGTTTTCCGTACAACCTGCCGCTTTCGGTGGGCCTGCAGGTCGGCAATACCTCGGTCAACGACCCGAACAAGGGCGCCGATGCCGCTGCGGATTTTCCACGCGCGGGCACGACGATCCTGCAACAGGTGGCGTTGTATTACGGCGGCAGGGTGGCAGGAAAGCTCGGGGCCATCGCGCAGTACAACTGGGACGGTCTCGATCAGAAGTGGGGTGCGGAGATGATTGACATCCGCTATGCGAACAGCGCGACCACGACGATGGGCCAGGAGATCGTCTATGGCGCGTCACTCACCAATTCACCGACCGAGGGGGATCTCTGGGCGACGACACCGATGTGGGCCTTCCCGCACCTTCAGGACGCGGGCATCATGCCCATGCAGACTTCACTCTTCGACATGACGTTGGATAATCAAATAGGCGACTTCACGCTGTACGGCTTCTACGGCGGACGGTACTATGCCGCCTTGGGGCTTCTGCACAACGGCCAGAGCGGCGTCTTGCATCTGCTCAACGGGGACGACGAGCTGACCACTGCAATCGACGGCAACGCACCGCATCTGCGGCTCGCCTGGGAGCGGGATCACGGCGCCTACAACCTGATGCTCGGGCTGCATGCGCTGCAAGCGAAGATCTTCCCCAACCCGGGATTGCAGAGCGGCCCCGCGGACCGTTTCACGGACTTCGCGCTCGACGGCCAGTACCAGTATACCGGCGAAGACAGCCTCTTTTCGGTACAGGCGTTCCTCGATCGAGAGAAACGCGACTGGGAAGCCAGCTACCCTATGATGGCATCCAATCCCTCGGACATCCTCGATACCTTCAAGGCGAACGTCCATTACTGGTACAAACGCAAGATCGGCGGCGGACTCGGCGTCTTCGATTATTGGGGCGACAGCGACATACTCAAATACGGTATGGGTGGCATGCCGAGCGCCATGGACAATGCCACGGGAAGCCCAGACACGCGCGGCTGGATCATCGAAGCGGATTGGTTGCCGCTCGAGAACGAACAGAACCTGAAGTTCGGGTTGCGCCACACCACGTATATCAAGTTCAACGGGGCGAGCGACAACTACAACGGCTTTGGCCGAAACGCCTCCGACAACGACGCATGGTTCGCCTACCTTTGGCTGCTTTACTGAGCAAGAATACCCGGAGTGCCGATTTCCGGAGCCGCGCAACCAGTTCAACCCTGGACTGAACGGACTTCGGCCCTACCACATGGACCACCGGTTCCAGCGCAGCGCCTCAGCGCGCGGATTCCCCGCGGACGTCGGCACACCGTCCGCTCACCCTGCCACCGTCTGCTGGATCATATGGGCGCCGGTCCTCGGTATGCGCGAGCGGCGCGTACAATCCGCCCTCGCGCCCCGGTCCCAGGCCGCACTCCTTGTGCCTGCGCGCCCGCTGCGCAGGCTGCACCCGCTTGATCGAGCGCTGCGCGAAACACTCGCAGCGCTCAACGGCTTTACGGCGTTTCGGTCATCCTTGGGCCAAGGGCCTTAGGATCTGCCCATAAATAAAATGGACATTATTCATCTCGGTCGAATGGTGTAATTCCACTCCCCGTGAAACGCATGGGGGTGGAGGTTCAATTGCTCCATTTCCTCGGCCGAGACGGTAATGCCTGTGAGGTAGTGGCGTCGATCGAGGCGTGCCTTCACGGTAAGCCCCGTGTCGGTGGTGGTCGCAGCAATGAGTTCAACCACGGTGCGGTAATCGGTGAGCGGGCGTCCCCGCCAGTTCATCGTGATATAGGAGAACAGTCGATGTTCGACCTTGTTCCATTTGCTGGTGCCGGGCGGGAAGTGACAGACGGTCAGGGCGAGGCGCGTCTGATCGGCCAGGCGCTGCAGTTCCCGTTTCCAACAATGGCAGCGGTAACCGTTGCTCCCGCCGCTGTCGACACAGATCAAGAGCGCCTTGGCCTTCGGGTAGCGGCTCTTCCCCATACGTCGCCACCACCAGCGAATGCTTTCCACCGAGAATTCGGCCGAGTCGGCACTCACCCCGACATTGACCCAGCCGGCATTATCGGTCAGATCATAGACGCCGTAGGGAACGGCCTTCGGCATCTTCGGGTCCGGGAAGTCATGCGTCAGCACCGGCAGGCGCTTACCTTTCGCCTGCCACTCGCAGCCCCCATTTTTGTAGGGGCCTACGAGCTCTTTTTTCTTGGTGTCGGCCGAGATGATGGGCGCGCCGCGTCGGCGAAAGGCCTTGGCCTGCTCGTTGAGGTAGTGAAACTGGGCATTGCGGTCGGGATGATTTTTCGCACCGTCCAGACTCTTGCGATTGCCCGCCAGGCGGTAGTCGCGCTCGCTCAGGAGGTTCGCGACACTTTGCCGCCCGATGGTGTAACCCTGCTTGCCTAATGCCTCGTTTAAGTTTCGCACGCTCTTGCAGGTCCAGCGCAACAGTGATTCGGGATCACCCCGCACCTCGGGTTCGATCAGCGCTTCCAAAGCATTCACCAATCTGGGTTCGGTCGCGGTAAGCGGTTTGCGACCCCCGCCGGGGGCGCGGATGCGATCGATTGGCCCGGGCGCCTTAAGATCCTCGAGTCCGCGGTAGATCGTCTGGCGTGACATCCCGGTGATCCGGGCGAGTGTTTGGATGCCGCCGCGACCGTAGGCGTTGGCTTCTGCCGCGACCAGCACCCGCCGCTGTTTCTCGTTTAACAGCGGCAACACTCCCGAGAGTTTGATCCGCAGTTCCCTGGCTTTGGCGCTGAGCACGCCGGGTACTGTATCGTGCTTTATCGCAGTTTGTCCATAT
>JAJYEK010000117.1:0-2116 GCA_021785795.1 Pseudomonadota bacterium | reverse complement strand
TACGTGCCTCGACGCTTCGTGCCGTCCGTAATGGCTCGCAGCGATCGAAAGAAGACAGGATTGCGGTCATACATTCCTGATGTCATCACCGTTACTAAACATCTGGACCGAGCTTTCCCGTCCATTGTCGCCTCTTTGAGCGTTGCGATCGATTGGCCGGTGCTTGCCGGTGACTGTTCTCGCCCCACATTCCCGAGGACGCGCGGCTCACAGGTCGGGTGATTTCATCACCAGCAGCATGCTCGATCAGACTACACACGTCGCTGCCGTCGGCGAGCGCGTCGGGGAACCCCCTCCACATTCGCAACGCGTGGCGCATGCGCCGCTGTAGCGCAATCAGATCGCGCAATTGGGCGCGGCTTTCGGCGAGATGCCGTTCGAGGACGGCACGCACCTCCGTGCAGGACACGTGACCTTTGCTGCTCAGCGCGAGGAAGCGGCGGATCTCGTCAAGCGAGTATCCCAGGCTTTGCGCTTTGCGAATAAAATTTAAACGACGAGCGTCGGCATGGGAAAACAGCTTGTATCCATTGCCTGGGTCACGGTGCGGTTCGAGCAGGCCGATGCGCACATAGTAACGCACTACGTGCGGCGGTATTCCTCCGTGCTCCGAAAGCTGGCTGACAGTCATCATCGTGATGTCTCCTTCGTCGAGAAGTTTACGTTCGTCCAGCGCAGACGTGCGGACGCGGTTCGGCGATGATGCGCGCGCCCCGAACGGAGCGCGCGATACGGCACTAAAGAAGCAGACGAGTGTAAAGGAGGTACGGAGGAATACGCCGTGGCGGACCGTGGGCACTCCCTAATGAGCCGAATGGCGCGGTTGCATCTTCGATTACGACCGATAACGGTTCCGATGCGGAAACAAAGGCGGCGCTAGCATCCACCGTCGGCAGGAACGTCGCGGACGGAACGAACGGCGCAGAGTCCAGCGACTGACCACATCCGAGATGCGGAACAAATGGCAGAATACCGTGATCGTAGGCGCGAACGTCGTCGGCATGCTCGCGTGCCGCAACCGAGGTACCTAGGGAACCCGTCACGCCCTCGCAGCAAGGTGCGGCCGAGAGCACAAACACGAGCACGAGCCACCCGTGCAGAAACCATGACCCCAGACGACCTATACGCCGCGTCACTTGATGCAAGGGCATTACCCCGAAATTGACGTCCGCTATGAACTATCCAGTTCAATAAGGTTAGGAAACTGTCTCACCGAGAACCTTGACACAGGTCAATAACCTCTGCGTTGCGTATTATCGGTGTGCGGATCGCTTCATCGTCCTTTCGATGCCTGCGATCACGAACCCTGCCGCGTCCTTCACCAACCCGAAACACACCTTGCCCGCTGCAGCAATGCGTCCTGTACCGACTTGTCCTCGACACAGAACGCAACGGTCATCACCGCCCGATCCCCACCCCGCAACGGGACCGCGGCTGATCGTGACTTGGCTCCTTCCGCATGGTTTGCGGAACCCCATTCATGGCGGAAGCGGTGGTTGCTGGTGTCGTGCCCCTTGCGACAACCCGAAGTACCGCGGCGCAGGCCGCCCTCGCGCCCCGGTCCCAGGCCGCACTCCTTATGCCTGCGCGCCCGCTGCGGCAGGCTGCACCCGCTTGAATGAGCTTCTGCGTCAGCAGCAGCTCGTATTCGGCGGCGACACGAACCGCCGTGCGCCCCTGCTCGCCAACATAGGCCGTAGCATCGACCTCGAACCAGTACGGCGCAATGCCCTGAACGTCAAAGGCCAGCCAGCTCCGGTTGGGCCCCATACCACTCTCGTAGCGCAGGCCTAATTGGGTGTCCCAATAAGTGGCTACCGCATGCCCCCAGAGCAGCTCCGTGCGCGCATCGTATGTGCGCCGGCCCCTCGTGATGCGCAACGGGACGTCCAAGTGCCGAGTAACCCCGGGGAATTTCACCCCGAGGTTCTCACAGATTCCGTACGTGAGACTCTCGCCTCATAAAATGTGGTCGACCACATTTTGTGATATATGTGGCCCCGAATTATATGTGGTGCCCAGAGCATGAGTCCTTTGTTTTCAAGTCACGTAGCCCATTGAAGACCACATAAGTTATTGCCATGATAGTGTCGGGTCTCCCGTTAACCAGGAGATC
>JAJYEK010000116.1 GCA_021785795.1 Pseudomonadota bacterium | reverse complement strand
CACAAGAGGTATACCAATGATGGATTTCTCGCAAAACATCTGGAAGAGCGTCTGGCCGCCTTCCATGGGGTGCGCCATTGCGTGGTCGTTATCGGTGCCTTCTGGGGGTTGGTGCTTGGCCTCTCCGCCCTTGCAAAACCAGGCAAAACAGAGGTTGTCCTGCCATCACTGACTTATCGGCGAATGGACGACATCGTGGCGTGGGCAGGACTGACCCCGCATTTCTGCGACGTCGATCCGAAGACCCTCTCGATCACCGCGGACACCGTCAGGCCGTGCATAAGCGACCGGACCGCACTCATCTTGGCGGTGCATCCGATCGTCAATTGCTGTGCCGCAAGTGAGATTGAAGACCTCGGGAAGCGGCTGAATATCCCTGTGCTCTTTGATTCCGTTGAAAGCGCCTATGAAATATATGACGGGCGACGAATTGGAGGGTTTGGGGGTGCCGAGGTCTTTTCGCTTCACGCAAGCAAGCTGATCAATGGGTTCGAGGGCGGGTATATTACGACCAATGACGGGAAGCTCGCGCACCAACTTGCAAACACGAAGCGGTTCGGTTTTGAGGTAGAGGATGTGGTTAGCCATGGGATGAGCCTGAATGCGAAACTGAATGAGATGCACGCGGCCATGTCCCTTGCGGCATTGGATGACATTGAGCAGCAGGTTGCGAGCAATCTAGAACGCTACCGCGCATACCGGGAATTGCTGTCAGACATCGCCGGTATCCGCCTGCTTGAATATGATGAGAGTGAACGTCCTGACTACAAGAATATTGTGGTTGAATTGACGGATCAGTGGCTGCTGACGCGCACGCAGACGATTAACCTTCTCCACGCCGAGAACATCCTGGTCCGCCCCTACTATTCGCCTCCACTGCATCACAAAGACGTCGGCTACCCCAGGATAGTGCCTCCCTTACCCGCGACTGAGCAGGCCTGCGAACGCTATCTCTTGTTGCCCTGTGGGGCACACGTTCAGCTATCGGACATTGCGGATATTGTCACGCTCATGCGCAGGGTCTCAAGGGAGGGGTGCATGATCTCGGAGCGCCTCGCGCGGAGAGGATTGTGAGGTCCTTGTCCGAGTTTGCCCTGTTTGGCGGAAAGCCCGCGTTCAGCACAGACGTCCCAGTGGGCCAGTTCTACTTTCCGAGCCGCGAGCGGTATGAAAAGGCCATGAAGGGAATCTTTGGGCGGCGTTACTACACGTCCCAGGGGCCGCTGGCGGAGCACCTAGAGGCGCGACTGCAACAGTTCTTTGGTGTGCGCAATGTGGTTTGCGTCACTAATGCGACCATAGGCCTCATCATGTCCGCCGCCGCGCTCGGACTGTCGGGCAAGGTGCTGTTGCCTGCTTGGACGTTCATCGCCTCCGCGCAGTCCCTGGTATGGGCCGGTCTGGAGCCGGTCTTTTGCGACATCGACCCACGCACACAGCAATTGTCGCTTACGCATGTTGAGCAGCGGCTGAAAGCGGGCGATATCAACGCCGTGCTTGGCGTGCATCTCTGGGGTGGGGCCTGCAATCCCGTGGAGCTTGAGGAACTGTCAAAACACTATGACGTGACCCTGTATTTTGATTCAGCGCACGCCTTCGGTTGCGAGGTTGGGCAGCTGCCAGTCGGGACGTTTGGACGTCTCGAGGTATTCTCGTTTCACGCAACAAAGGTTTTGAGTGCCACGGAAGGTGGCTGCATTTGCACCAACGATGATAATTTGGCAGACACTCTACGGACCATGCGCAGCTATCACGTACCCAGACGGATGGTAGTCGCCAAGACCGCAAATGGGCGGCTCTCTGAGGCGCAGGCGGCGGTTGCCTTGATGAGCCTCGATGATTTCCCGGAAAATCGGGCGAACAATGAAGCACTGCATTTCCTGTATACATCATTGTTGCGGGCAGTGCCTGGGCTTACGGTATTACAGCCGTATGGTGTGTCGCGCTCGAATTATCAGAACTTGGTCTGCCAAGTTGACGCCGAACAGTTTGGGATAACGCGAGACGACCTGCTCGCGGTGCTGAAGGCGGAAAAAATCCATGCGCGGCGCTATTTTTATCCCGCAGCGCACCGCAGCCTTCCATTTATAAATACGGTGGCGATCCCCGAGGGGAGTCTCCGGCATACGGAGCAGGCAGTCCGTGACACATTGCAGCTGCCCTTAGGAGCGATGGTGAGCCCGGCGGATGTGACGCGCATCTGCGAAACCTTAGCCGATGTGCAGCGGTTGAGTGCGGCTATCAAGGCGCGGCTTGAGAAGTGAGGTTGCGACTGGGACCGACGAGCAGCGCCATGACCGCACCCGCCCGCCTCGCAACGCGATCGAGAATAGGCTGCTACAGTGGTGGTTAGTCATGCGCCGAGTTGTCGGCGTAATATGCGCAGTAGAGAGCTGCGACCATGAAGCTCGGTATCATGCAGCCTTATTTCTTCCCGTATCTCGGTCATTTCGCCCTGATCGCGGCTATTGATCGCTGGGTCGTGTTTGATGTCGTCCAGTACACACCGAAGGCCTGGATTAACCGGAACCGTATCCTGCATCCGCAGCACGGATGGCAATATGTTACGGTGCCGTTGGCAAATTCGTCGATATCGACCAAGATTGTCGACGCGAGAGTGCTTGATCTCCAAAAAGCGCGCGATGCGGTAATCGGTAAGATGACGCATTATCGGAAGTGGGCGCCGTTCTATAAGCCAGTTGTCTCCTTGGTAAAGGGGGTATTTGACGCGGCGATCGATGATTCTCTTGTCCATCTGAACGTGTTGAGTCTGAAGGCTGTATGTGACTATCTGGAGATTTCATTCGATCCGATCATCTGCTCAGAGACGGAGATCCCCTTCCCAGAGAAGATGGGCCCGGGGGACTGGGCGCTGGAGATTGCGAGCCATATGCATGCGTCGGCCTATGTGAACCCGATCGGTGGCAGGCACTTGTTCAGTGCCTCTGCATTCGCAAAGCGCAATATCGCGCTCCTGTTCTCTGAAACGAAAACGTTTACGTATGATACAAGTTATTACGGGTTCGAGCCGGATCTATCGATCATTGATGTGCTTATGTGGAATCCGGGTCAGGACATTGTCCGGGCAATGACCGAGCTCACTGTGCTGACAGAGGCGCCTCGTGTCTGATCCCGTGAACCGCGTGACATCGCTAATGCGGGCACGTTGAGATTCATCGCATGCCGAAAGTAACAGTCATCTTGACATCCTTTAATCACGAGAAGTACCTGAGGAATGCTATAGATAGCGTGCTTGATCAGACATTTGCGGATTTTGAGCTGATTATCTGGGACGATGCTTCGAGCGATTCGTCATGGGACATTATTACGAGCTATAGAGATCAGCGCATCAGACCTTTCCGGAACGCGACTCGGAGGCGAGCGATCTGGGGTATTAATAAGGCCATTACGGAAGTGGCGAAGGGCGAGCTGATTGCGATTCATCACTCCGACGATGTTTGGGAGCCCTCGAAGCTCGAAAGGCAGGTCGCGTTCTTCGATGAGAACTTTGTCACGGGCGCGGTATTCACAAACGCATCGACCATCGGCGAAGATGGCGCGCCGCTGGCCGACAGGCACCACTTTTACTCACGTATCTTCGAGCAGCCCAACCGTTCCCAGCCCGAGTGGCTGAACCATTTGTTTTACCGGGGTAACGTGCTTTGCCACCCGAGTGCCTTGATTCGACGGGAGTGCTTTAGAGTATGTGGTGGCTATCGACCAGGGTTCGGCCAACTGAGCGATCTAGATATGTGGGTAAGACTCTGTCTCAAGTACCCCATTCATGTCCTGCCTGAGAAACTTGTACGGTTTCGCATCCGTGAGCACGAGGCCAACACAAGTGGCAACAAGCCAGAGGCGGTGGTTGGCGCCGCATTCGAATACTATCTGGTCATCAGGAACTATCTTGCGATCGATACGCCACAGACCCTCTTTCGGGTCTTCCCGCAGATGGAAGGCCGGTTTACGAAGGATCCGAGGACCGTCGAGTTTGTGCTGGCGATGGCGGCATTAGAGGCTGGAGGTAACCACGCGAAACTCTTTGGCATGGAACTGTTGTTTAGCATACTCCAGTCGCCGGAGAAAGCGCAGGCAGTGCAGGATCTTTATGGGTTCGACCATTCGGCATTGGTTCGGATCACGCGTCGCTTCGACGTATTTTCTGTCAAGCGTCCGGTGTTTTATTCATGGCGTGTCGCTAAGATTATTCGTGCTGCTGTTCGGAGCATCAGACGGTAGGTGTTCAGATCGCCCCAAAATGCAATACCAGATCTGTGCCCTCGATGATCCCAAAAGACGGGGCGAGCCGGTTTGCGGGTGCAAAGGACCTGGATGGAGAGAACTGAAGAGAAGAGCAGACGTGCTGAGCGGCGCACTATGCTAATGTGGGATCGCGCCGCTTAGAAGTGAAATGTCGCGGACGGATCTTTGGAAAAGAGAAAGAATGGTTCTCTTGCATTGCACCCATAGCGTCCCGCGTCCATGCCCGGTAACACCAGATCATGCGGGAACAGCCCCCCAGTGAGGCCCGCATTGCGAAAGTAATCCACAATATCGGCTCCAAATAATCGGACATGATCTTCTTGGCCATAGAATAGCTGTGCGAACGGCGGTGAAATGCCTGTGCTGAGCTCGAATGTCTTCATCAGCAGAGGCGCGTACGGTGTCTGTGCAATGAGAAGACCGCGTGGTTTGAGGCAGCGTGCCAATTCGGCGATTGCCCGGTCGGGCCGGCTTACATGTTCCAGTACATGATTGCAGATGGCGAGATCAAAGCAGTCGTCAGTGAACTCCAGATGTTCGCAGTTAATTTTGAGGTATTCGTGCGAAACTGGGTGCAAGTCGCCGCAAATATACTCCATGGGCGTCAGCTGTCTTAGCCGATGCATGACGTGTGTCTCAGGCGCAATGTGTAGAATACGGCTGCCCTGTATGCGCAACAGAAGGCCGGCCTTATCCATATAAAGCCAAAGGTGGCGGTCGCGATCGTTACAGTGGCACTTTGGGCATAAGTAGTGTTCTAGATCGGAGCCGACAGCGCCGATCAGCTGCATGAATGGGCTGCGTAGATGTGCATCGGGGTGTCGTGTCCATCTATCTACTTGCTGTCCGCACAACACGCAGATCGGCGGGCCGACCTGTCCTCGCAGCAGGGCGATCTGACGTATTGCCTTTCCCATCACAGGATCCGGACGTGGAGTTGACATCCGGCGCGCAGCTAGCCGGGGCAACGCCACAACCCGTTTTACGAGCTGAGTGATGCTGTGTCTGCGTAGGAAGTGCTTCAAGTAGGCATTTCCATTATGAATGGGCGTATCTTTTGGGCCACCGGGACGTGTGATAATAGATATCGGCTCCGCCCTAGTATAACTTATGAATCACGCAATGCTCGGGTTCTGATTCATTGCGGTAAAGCTACCCGGCCTACCGCCGATCCGCAGGACGGATGCGGGGTTTGTGGACAAGTGACAGTGGGCAACCGCCTGTCGGTAAGAGGCACGACCGAATGATCTGCATATGTTGAAAAAAGTGCTATCACTGCTTGATGCCAGGCAAAAACGACAAGTGGCAGTCATGGGCCTCAACATGCTCATGATCTCGGTCCTTGAGGCGATCGGCATCGGTGCCATCATTCCTTTGATGACCGTATTGGCGGAGCCGAAGAGAATCCAGAGTATCGGTTGGCTGCGGCGGATCTACCAAGTATTGAATCCGTCTAGCTACAGCCAGTTCGTCGTTTATCTTGCTCTCGCGATGCTTGGGCTCGTGCTGATCAAGAATCTCGTGATCGGCCTCAGCTATCGCCGTCAGTACCGGTTTGCATTCAATGTCCAGAAGACAATCTCTGTGCGCCTGCTATCGGCCTACCTGACGGTGCCATACCAATATTTCCTGAAACGCAACACCGCAGAGCTTTTGAAGAACATTCAAGGCGAGGTCCCTGTCTTTGTGAGTTTTATACTGATTCCTGGGTTGATGCTTGTCAGTGAGGGAGTGATCACACTCACCGTGCTTGGGCTGCTACTGATGGTCAATGCCACACTAACCATCATGATCAGCCTGTTCCTGACCCTGGGTCTAGCCCTCATATTCTATCTGGTGCGCCGCCAAACGGACCGTGTTGGGCGACAACGCAAGGAGGCTTTATCCGAAAGCTACAAGATTGCCACGAAGGCCTTGTCGTCGGTGAAGGACATTAAGGTGCTGGGTCAGCAACAGGCAATGGCCGACGAGTACGAGGCGGCAAGCCGCCGTTACAGCGAAAGCATGGCATATCAGACGACCCTGTCGGCAATGCCCCGGCTCACAGTGGAGGCGCTCGCATTCATTGCGCTGATTACTATCCTATTGTACAGCGTCGAGAACCGCACAGGCGTTGGCGATGCGTTGCCACTGATGGCGTTGTTTGCGATGGCGGCAGTGCGGTTAATTCCATCCTTCAACCGTATCTTCATGTCGGTGCTGCAGCTGCGTTACTACACCCACACTCTGAACGTGATCCATCACGCGTTTGATGAAGTGCGGCAGATGTCTGGGCGAGCGCAGTCAGCGGATGCCCATCCAATAAGTTTCTGCGAGAGGATTGAGCTTCGGGGAGTGACCTATAAGTATCCAGGGGCCGAGGAACCGGCACTTCGGGATGTCGATCTCGTGATTGAAAAAGGCAGGGCGATCGGGCTGGTCGGTCCGTCAGGATCGGGCAAGACGACGCTGGTAGATCTTCTTCTCGGACTGCTCGGAGGCTATTCCGGTGAGATCCGGGTCGACGGACGGCTGATCGATCGCGAGGCAGCCGTTACCTGGGAACATGGAATCGGATACGTACCGCAGCAGACCTATCTCTCGGACGATAGCGTTGCCGCAAATGTTGCATTCGGTATGTCGCCCAGTGATATCGATATGGAGGCGGTGAAAAGGGCGGTAGAAGTTGCCCAGCTTTCTGAGTTCGTGGCGACTCTTCCAAATGGGCTTATGACTGAGATAGGGGAGCGTGGCATTCGCCTTTCGGGTGGGCAGCGCCAGCGCGTGGGTATCGCGCGCGCGTTGTACCATAACCCGGAGGTGTTGGTCATGGACGAGGCCACATCGGCGCTGGATGGACTCACCGAATGGGAGATCACGTCCGCGATAGAGCGGTTATCAGGTTCCAAAACGCTGATCGTGATCGCTCACAGGCTGACTACCGTGGAACGCTGCGATACGCTCTATCTGCTAGAGGGTGGGCGAATCACGGCGACCGGTACGTATTCCCAGCTCGCACAGCATAGCGCATATTTTCTTAAGCTTACCTCGAAATAGAAGGCCCGGTGTGTGAGCTTGGGCCTTCGGGAATGAGTGTCACCGGCGCCTAGTATGCGCGGCGCGATTTCCCATTGCCCTCATGGGTTTTCGTCTCTAGAGAGAATAATGTAGAGGTACTATTGCATCATGTCATACCCGTTTAAATCTGTGTATTTTGATCATCATCGCAAGCCGCGCCATTACAGTTGTTCTGTGCAATATGATCATTGTTAACGGAATAATAGTAGTAGCCATAAGTGCATATTCATACGTTGGCGTACGACCTGTCTATTGCGTGGGGCAGGCACTGTACTGGCTTTGGAACGCTATAGGGAATGGCATAGTCTAGGGAAGCAGGAATTGCTCTGCGCAGGAGGTCGTTTGTTGATAGTCGAGCCCTCTATTACAGTGATCGTTCCGAACCGGAACGACTCCCGATATCTCTGCCAGTGTATCCGATCGGTTTTCGAGTCGGAGGTACCAGCCGATGAGTTGATCATAGTGGACGATCATTCGACCGACGACAGTGTCGCGATTGCCCGGTCGTTAATCCGTAACGAGTCCCGCGCAGAGCTTGTTGAAAACCGTGCCCACTTGGGCACAATCGGCGCACTGAACGAAGGATTGCGTCGTGCGCATGGGGATTACGTGTTGTTGCTTTCATCAAACGATTTCGTGCTTCCAGGCCTATTCGCACACGCAAAATCGTGCTTGGCGCGCGCACACCCTCCCGGGCTCTGGTCGGCCATGGTCTGGATGGTAGATGAGGAAGGCTGTCTTATCCGCATGCATCCGTCGCCAGTCGTTTCGCTGAACGACGCGTGGTTTTCGCCCGCGCAATGCCTGGAACTTGCTGGTCGTTTCGGCAACTGGTTCACGGGAACGACACTATTCTTTCACCGCGAGACGCTTCAGGAGATTGGGGGCCTTGACCCGGCCTATGGGGGCTTGTCGGATCTGTTGGCAGCACTAACCGTAGCGTGTCGCCGGGGCGCCGCCTACACGCCTGAACCTCTAGGCGTGATGCGGGTGCACGCGGATGGATTTCTGTCGCGTACATTGATGGATGTTGCAGGCCTTGAGGCGATCGTCAGCCGAATTCACGAGCAGGGTCCGCGGATCGAGTATCGCCTATTCACCCAGACATTTCTGCACCGCCTCACCCACCGCCTCCGTTTTGCCGCGGTGCGGGTGTCTGGGGGGCAGGCGATTCCCGAGTTTGCGCCAAAGTATTCAGGTTTCAGACAAGTTACCCTAAGGTTGGTCGGCCAGCATATCCCGGCTCACCTAGTACGCGTACGCGTTGCGCTATCATTTCTGATCTTACGGCCATTTGATGTACTTCCAACGCTATGGTACCGATTCATGGGTGCCGCGGTCGTGTTGCTCCGTACGCGGTTGCGCAACAATGGCGTTGTCGGTAGCGGTGGCATGCGGGGGCGGGTCCAAGGGAAGCGGCCCAAGATTATGTAAAATCCCGCATCCCGGAGGCTGCCAATGGCCAAACATACGGACTACCACAAGAGTATGAAATGTAGAGAGCGGGGAGGGTGGGAGGGGTATAAAAAAATGGGTAGTGTCCACGCGAGCGTAGGCGGCTGTGATGAATACGTTTGTGATTCTCCCGTTGGAGTGGTTCACTAATCACCCCATGTGTGACCTCAGTTAATCACTTGGCGCACATGGTGTGGAATCGTCTCGGAGGACGCTAAGCGTTTATGCGCTTTCTTATCGCACCGAATTACGCACATCCTTATGACCAACGAATGGTGCGTGGTCTGGCGAATGCGTTATCTGTGGCGGGGCACCCAGCTTATGCACTCCCCGCCCCTTTGCACGATCATGAAATAGTGACGATGTGCCAGACTCTGGACATCGATGTGCTCATGCAAGTCAATCGGTTTCGTCCTATGGATCCGCCGCTTCCGCCAACGGTGAGGCACATTGCGTGGTTTCAGGACGTATTTCCTGAGACAGGAGCTAATCTTCGCGGCTGTGTCCAGGATTCGGATATCGTGTACGCTTTAGGCGACCCAGCTGTCCTTGGGTTAACGACCGAACTTCCATGCCATGTGGGATCCTTGATCACTGGTGTGGACGAGGCAGTATTGAATAGCAAAGCGGATCCTGTCGGCGAACGGATCGATTTTTCGCTCTGCGGTTTTATTCCCGGACACATCACAACGGCGCCATCGGTTAAAACCGACATGCTGTGGTACCTAGACACTTTGCTTGCTAAGGCGCCATTTCTCGGAAAATCGCGAATATTTTGGCTGTTTCGACGGGCACTTTTCAGGAAGCGCCTGCCTGTTGATCATGTGCCCTACGCAATGCTGAATGCGTTCCGGGGCATCGTAGAGAGCCTCTATCGTCCTCTGCGTGGGGAGCTCGATATCCATAGTTTGTCTGCGGCCATGCTTATGACCGCAAAGCTTTTTCTCAAAGCTGAGCCCCCATCGGTTGAACGGCGGAAATCCAGACGTCGTCAAGGTCGATTTGGGATGCTTTTACGTCCATACAGCACCAGTGCTGGTAGCATGCAGATCAAAACGCATCGCATACTAGGACACCTTATTGCCGTCGCGACGGATGAGCCTGAGAAGTTGTCCGGGACCAACGCATCAATCGCCTACTTCGCACGCGAATACCCACGGCTGCTAGACCGGGCTGCCCTAATCACTGAGGTGCTCAGCGTTGCCCGATCTCTCAAGTTGTCTCTTGAGTTATATGGCCCTGGCTGGGATACGCACGAACCGTTCAAGCCTTACTATAAAGGGATACTTGAGACCCAGGATGAGTTGTTAACCGTCTATCGGCGCACGCGCGTCAATCTGGCGAACAACACCCATGGCTTGGGATTACATAGTCGTACACTGGAATGTATGGCTGTCGGCGGATTTATTTTTACACATGCTTCGCCACATGATACCAAGCCTGGCGGAATGCATACCTCATTTGAGCCAGGCATTCACTACGGTATGTTCACCCCGGAAAATCTCCAGGAAGAGGTGCGGCGCTGGATTAAAGACGGAGCGCAACGGGTCAAGATCGGACGTTGTGCTGCGGGTGTTATTCGTCAGAAGCATCTGTGGCGCCATCGTGCCCTGCAGATCCTTGAGGACTTGCAGGGGTAACTGGTTTCCGTATCTTATCCTAAAAACGGCAGTTGACCGCCCCCATTCCTCTCTATCCGGCCGCCAATAAGGCGGCCGGATAGGTTCGTCCTCGGAGGAATTTCGCAAATGCGCGTCGTAAGATGAGCGTGAGGCGTTCGAGGTCGGTCAACTGCAGTCGATTTGAGTGAGTTAAGGAAGGCCGCGAGACGCGTCAGCACGGCTTGAATCGGCCTGTTTCGCGTGTTGGCTGGTGATGGTAAGCGTGGTCTGTCCGCCGTGTTGGGTCTTGGTGGCGAGACGACCCACACG
>JAJYEK010000019.1 GCA_021785795.1 Pseudomonadota bacterium | reverse complement strand
CGTACCGTCGGAAGTGTTCCCCGCACGCGCGGGGATGAACCGAACACGTCAGGGCTGGGAACAAGTGGCACAGCGTGTTCCCCGCACGCGCGGGGATGAACCGTGGTACGAATCGTGGGATTGGCGTACAGATGGGTGTTCCCCGCACGCGCGGGGATGAACCGCAATACGGGATCGGGCACGGACAAGCGCATCAGTGTTCCCCGCACGCGCGGGGATGAACCGGGGCTGCTGCCGATCAGGTTGTTCCACGGGTTGTGTTCCCCGCACGCGCGGGGATGAGCCGACTTCGAGCAGATTTTAATGCTCCACCTGCACGTGTTCCCCGCACGCGCGGGGATGAACCGCCGCGGTGTCTGCGGGGCGGGTGACGAGCACCCCGCCGGACAACGTGCCGAACCCGGCAGGCGCGAGGCCATCGCCTGCCGGATCCGGTCTGACGCTACTGCGAATTCATCGTGGTCGCGATCGTGGTGACCGCCACCGATGAAGTGTTGGTCGTCGCCGTGGGAGTACCGGAGGTGCCCGACGACGACGAGGTCGTGCCGCCGCCGCCACCACCACCGCAGGCAGCCAGCAGGAGCATTCCCCCGAGCAGGGGAAGAAACCGCAGTTTTCGGGTTCGTGTCATGGTGATCGTTCCTGGGTTCTTGCCGTGGCCAAGCGCGCGCTTACAGCGCCTGGCAGACGCCGTGGAATGGATCGCCCACGCCCTGGACCAGGAACGTGTTGCCGCCATTTACGGGAAGAATGTTGAAGGTGACCGCACTGCTTGATCCGGTCGGCGTGAACGAGATGGTATACGAACCGCTGATCGGTCCGGCGACGGGGGCGGTAAACGACACCGTCGCTGTCGAAGCGCTATACGAAACGCCGGTCGCGGTGATGGTCGCCTGCGTCACGTTATAGCTGATGGTGCCGTTGGTGAAATTGATCACGGCGAGCACATCCATGCCCTTGGTACCGGTGTTTGCGGTGGAGATATTGCCGGACATGCTGCCGCTACTGGTGTTTACATTCCCACTGAACTGTAGGTACGAGTCGATAAAAGGATGAGGGAACGCGGTCAGCATCCCGCAGCTCCCGCTCAATCCTGCCCAGGCTGACGGTGTGAAGGCGGCAAAGACGCCGAGAGCGGCGATGCTGCCGGCCAGGACACGCAGGTTCTTGGTGTTCATTTTCTTTCAGTCTCCCAGAATGATTGCTGCTCGGTTAGGACATGAATTGCCGTGGTGTGGCGTGTGCCAGCTCCGGTAGTCCAGCCTGGGTCACGTCGCATCACGCGGTCACGGTGCCTCATGCTGAAAAGAAGTTAAGCAGACAGCCGCCGGATCCGCCCTCCCTCGAAAGTGGGATTTTGCACGCGAACCGATGCGGTGACGGGATGCCGGCATTGATCCGACGATCCGCGCGTCGACCCGGACCGGACCCCGCGGTGCAGGATCGGTCTCTGGTAACAGCCCGCCCACCTGACTGCATTCATCCAAGCAGCTTCGCTGCGTTGTGCAGTTCGGAAAATCTCAGTGTCGATCAGGTCGGTGTCGGTCGCGCCGCCATCCGGTCAGCTCGGGGTGTGTTCAGTGTGTTATCACGGCTGCCGATTTCGTCCGACCAGATCAGGCTTTGCGCAAAAACGAAGTGCACCATACCCGTCGCTGGGCCAGCGGCGCGTGATCCGGAACGTGGCTGCCCCGTCCGGGTGCACTATCGATGCCGGGTTCATTGAAAATTCATACATGACGGACTGGAAAGTGGCGAAGCATGTGGCACATAATATGCTCATATCAACCAATTAAAAGGCCAGTGCGGGTTCCCTGCACCGGCCGTGGGACAGGAAGACGTTCCGGTCTACGGACCGGGGAGCGGGGGATATGCCGGCGACGGCGCCGGTAGCCCCGGCACGACCGACGTGACTGGCCCGCGCCGCCGCGGACGCAAGACGCCTCGGATGACCGGCCGGGGCCCGGGAGACGGTGATGCGTCGGCGGGACCGGGGCGGTTCAGGGGGATGCGGAGGGGGATGGTCGTGGCGGCGCTGTCAGGCACGGATTACCGGAATATTCTGGAGACGGTGGAAGCCGTTTATTCTGCGCAGGATATGGCCACGACGTTTCAGGCGTTCTGCCTGCGGCTGCAGAAGTTCGTGGGATTTTACAGCGCCATCTTTGTGCCCACCGACCTGCGAACGGGCGCCGAGCTGTTCAGCGGTTACCAGATCTTCAACAATGCGGAAGAGCCGATGCTCGCCTATCTGGCGCATTACGCGTCCCAGGACCCGTTTGTCACGAGCGGCTGGTTCAGGAACGGTGTGAACGAGATGGCGCGCAATACGGATCTCCTGCCGGCGCTGCGGAACACCGAGTTCGCCTGTGACTTTCTGGTGCCGCTCGCCTCCGTCTACTACGTCATCGCCTCGCCCCTGCGGGCGCAGGGCGACTCGATCGGGTTTGTGGGCATTCACCGCCAGAAGCACGACCGCAATTTCACTGACCGCGAAACGGCCGTCGTCAACCAGCTGCTGCCGCATCTGGCCCGGTCCATCCATGTCCGCGAGCTGCTGAAGGGCGAAGCGGCCTTCACCGAAACCTGGGGCGTGGTTCATGTCGACCGTGCCGGTGTGCCATGTTTCATGAATTCGCTGGCGCGCTCCCTGCTTGGTGACATCCGCGTGACGCGGCTGGTGCAGCCGGACGGAGGCGCCAACCCCGTTTTTCTCCGGAGCGGTTCCCGCCGCTATCGCGTGCGCACGGTCCCGCTTCGCGGAGCAAGCGGCGGGAGATTTGTCATCCTTGATCCTCCTCCCTCCTGGCGCGGGGTCGCCGCGCCGCTGCGGGGCTTCGGGCTCAGCCGCCGGGAGACGGAAGTGGCGGCGCTGGTCATTGACGGACTGTCGAACCGGCAGATTGCCGAACAGCTGTTCATCAGCGAACTGACCGTCAAGGATCATCTCAAGCGCATATTCGGCAAGACGGGGGTACGGCGACGGAGCGCGCTGGCGGGTCGCATGCAGCGCCTCCATGTGGCCGCCGGCCAGGGCGAGCTGGAGACGGACTGATCAAGACGGCCGGGAGATCCGATGCCCCATCGATTGTCCAATGCCGATTACCGGTCGATCCTCGGCGCTCTCGAAGCCGCCCACTGGGCGCGGGACCGGGAAGCCCTGTTTGTCTCGGTCTGTGGGAGTCTGGAGCGCTGCATCAGCAGCAGCAGCGGCGTCCTGCTCCCGCTGGATCCGGCTGCAGGGACCTTCCGCCGCGAGGGGGCCGTCAATGTCCATGTGGATGACCGGGCTTTCGCGGACTTTTTCACCTATTACGCGCCGCGTCACCCGCTGGTCGAAAAGAATTTGCACCGGACGACGGTCAACCAGTCGCTCCGGCTGACCGACTACGTTCCGAGGTCCAAGCTGGACCGTACGGAGTGGGGCAGGGACTTCCAGCCCCGGGCGGGGATTTTTCACGAGCTGAGCGTCAATCTCGGATTCGACGGGATTCCGGTGGCCGGCATGGCGGTTCACCGCAGCCGTGAGGCCGGCGACTTCACGAAGCGGGATGTGGCGGTGCTGGACGTGATGGTTCCGCATCTGTCCGCGCTGCTGCACAGCATGACGGTGATGGAGTCGGCGCAGCTGTCTCTCGACAGCCTGCGCAGCCGGTTCACCGGCTTCGGATTGTCCAAAAGAGAGTGGGATGTCGCGGCGCTGGTGGCCGGCGGACTGTCGAACCGGCATGTTGCGCGGCGCCTGTTCATCAGCGAACTGACCGTCAAGGATCATCTGAAGAAGATTTTCCGCAAGCTCGACATCGAACGCCGGAGTCAGCTGGCTGTTCTTGCGCTCGGGCGCGTTCCCCGGAGCAGCCCGCGAAGATGACGCGAGCCGGAAGGATGACCCGGGTGCCGGCGCGGAACCGGCCACAGGGGCGCGCAGCGAGACCGGTCCGCACGGCCGGTTGGGATGTGTCTTAGCGGGGTTGTCCGGTTGCCGTGACACCGGCCGAACAAAATAATGGGGAGGTGGGCAAATTATCCACGATCGTGTTCCATAATTGGTGGATAGGAGCCAATCCGGGTTGCGGTACAGTGGTGCGCCGTGAACCGGACCCGCATCGGGTCCGGTTCATCCACAACGGGAGGGTTCTTGGCCGGACAGCCGCGGGTGTCAGCGGCGCGTCACAACAACAATACGGACGCTCCACAGTGCATGCGAGTTCTGCGTGCGAGGAGAGGTGCCGGTGATCATGCTTTCGGGTCGAGACATTGGGACGATTTTCGAGACTATGGATGTGGTTTTGCCGCTCATTGCAAAGCTGGACCGCTTCCGGCTGAGCCCGCGGGAAAAGGATGTCGCGGTGTGGGTGATTCATGGCTGCTCGAACCACGAGATCACCGAGCTGGCCATGGCGATGAGCTGGCTTGCGGCGCATGACCGTGCCGGTGATGGGTGCGTTGCGAGCGACTTCGGCTCCGGCCGCGCTGTCGGCAGCAGACGCCTGCGCGGAACTCGCGGCCTCGGCATATCATGAGCGGTTAAAGAGGATGGATTTGCCAAGCAAGAGGAAGACGATTGACGAAATGTTCTATCCTCGGGACTGGCGGTCTACGACCATCGGGCAGTTCATGGAGGCGCTTGACGCCTACATCCGCTGGTACAACGAAAAGCGGATCAAGAACTCTCTTGGTTTTCGCAGCCCCCTTGAATACCGAGAGAGCCTAGGACTTGCAGCATAAAGCAGTCCAAGTAATTGTCCGCACCCCCTTGCCCGCTAAGTGGCCTAAATTTCAGTGGCATTCAACATCCAACGTCCAACCCGTAGGCGCAGTATTCTGCAGCGAATCGCTGCGGCCTCATTGAACGGGCTGACCGTGATGCAACCTGCATCCTTCTGTTCATGGTATTCTGCAGCGTGAACAGAAGTTCGATGAGCAGGCCTCCCGAAGAACGGATTACGACAATACCCACTGAGAAGAACTGCAACACCGTCCCCCGGAGCCGCCGCGGGCTCCGGCCTCCGACCCCCGGGTCAGCGAGCACGAAGGGGGGTATGTCTCCCCGGTTGATCCCCCGCCAGCAAGGTCTCAATTTCACGGCGCGCCTGCGCCTCCCGGGCATTGTGCGGTGACTCGGCCTCCCGCAGCCGTTCGGCGGTGACCGCCGCCCGCAGACGTCCGAGCCCGAATTCATCGAGGCGCTGGCCCGTCCGCAGCAAGGTAAGATCCCGCTCGATCACCGGCGGCCGCCTCTTGAGCGCCAGCGCCTCCTGCACCACCGGCAGTTCCGCCGTATAGAGTGCTGCCCCGTGACCGGCCTGATACAGCCGGCTCGTCCCGTCCCAGGAAAGCACCATGAGGGTCCATACGGTGATGAGGAGGAAATAATAGCTCCAGCCGGATTCGTGCCACCGCCCCCTCGCGAAGAGCAGCACGAGTGCCATGAACGTCAATCCCACCGCAAAAATGAGCTCCATATAAAGGTTTTCCATCGTTTAATCTCCCTAAACAGCTGTTTTGCCCACGCCGCGGGATGACTCCCCCCGGGCGTTCCGGCCAGTCCGGCCTTGGGATGATTTCGCCATACTTTGACCAAAACGCAACCGTCACGCCGTCCGCCGTGTTCGGGGATGCCGAGCGATGTAGCGGTGTTCCACATGGCGCCTGGTGGCGTGGATACGGAGCCATAAGCTGCCGCGCGGGACGCGCAGCCCCGCGGCGCGCCGGAACGTCGATGTCAGGCTCAAAACGTCAACAACGAGAGGATGCCGCATTGCGGCGGCGACGGAAAAAACCGGAAGCCCCATCGAACGCCACCCCAGGAGTCCGGATGACGAGGGCTCCCCGGATGCGGTCGCCCTGCGCAGGCGGCTCACTTGCGTTCCCCGCCGCGGGATGACCGGGCAGCTCCATTCAGGTCCGAGTGCGGCCCCGCGGCCGCCCGACCCACTGCCTTGAACCGCCACTCGCAATAGCACGGCCCGCCATTTGGCGGATCGCCTCGTCAATATTACTACTGCTCCACCACCGCGCGCGTCCAATCCGCACCGGTGGCGGCAGGGCGCCGCTTGCGATCATGTGTTCGCATGTTCGCACACACACCTTCAGCCGGGCTGCCACGGCGGTAATGTCGATTAACTCCTCACTCATACTTACTTGCCTCACAAATGTACAATATGAGTAAGTTACTGCACTGTCGCGCATGTGAGCGGACGAATAACTCCCGTTTTGGCGTAATATTCGCCCTATTGACGAGGGCGGAGGAAGGGCGACGGATTTTCGCTTCTGATCCGCGGATCAAAAGCGAAAACGGCGGTAACCGGGAGGAATTCTGTGGGGGAATCTTGGGGGAATGCGGGTGCAGCTTGATGCAAATTGGTTCGTGTCAGTACAATAGAAAAATTCGGAGAATCATGTACTTATGAGACCCATCCAGAACAAGGCTGCAGTTTCAGCGCACTTAAAATCCCTCGGCCGCAAGGCCGTGCCGGTTCGAGTCCGGCCTCGGGCACCACATAAAAACAATGCGTTACATCACTTTCCGGCGACTTTGCGTCTTCCCAGCCGCTTTGCGTGGACCGTTTTTGGACCGGCAGCCGCCCGATGATTTTCCGCAGGCGGGCATCGAGCGGATGCGTGTAGCGTTTCGTACTCGCGGGGGACGTATGCCGCATCAGCTTCATGATGTCGAGGAAATCAGCGCCCGCTTCGGCTAGCAGGCTTGCGAAGCCGTGTCGCATATCATGGAAGTGCAGATCCTTGCGCCCAACCGCCGCGCGCGCCGCCTCGGAACTGGTGCGCAGCGCACTTTCGGTCACGGCAAGCGGCATGCGCCGGGCAATCGAAAGCACCTGGCGCGCGATGGGCACCACGCCGGGCCTGCCGGTCTTGGTGTTGGAATCCAGCACGATTCGGCCATCGACGATGTGACGGCCCGGGCCCGCATTGACGCGCAGCAGTTCACTTTTGCGCAGGCCGGTATAGTAAGGCCAGCCGCACGAAATCCCCGCAATCCCGGTCCGGACAGGCGCTGGCAAGGTGTTCCACGAGTTCCACGTCGGGATAGACGTGGCGCTCATTGCTTTCGGTAAGGAGAATTACATAGATGGGCACCCGCAGCCACTTCCATCGGCGAGGAGTGCCTGCTTCATTTTCTCGCCGGCTTCCGGAACCTCTTCCATCGGCACGTGCTCGAGAAATGGGCGCAATGCGCGGGCTTTGTCCAGGCACGCGGTGTCTGCGTATTCCGGCGATTCCTGCCACCCATTTTGACCTGATTCCTGCCAGGCATTCCGGTCAATTCTGACACCACCGATTTCTCGTCAGCAATTGTCGCGACGCGGATAATCCTTCGCACAGCCCCGGTGTTCGCGGTGGCTCCGTGGAGACCGACCACGATTGCCCGGCGGGCAATGTCATGCTTCCTATAGGTGGTGTCGGTGTTTGCGACGCCGGCCGGATATCACCAGCCCAAACAGGCCGGAGGTCAGCAGCACCAGGCTTCCAGGCAGCGGTACCGGGGCTACGGCATCGTAGCCAATTGACTGCAATGCGATACCCTCCGGGGAAGAAGACCCAATCGATAGTGACGGCGAGCACACTTGCCATGACTGTACATAGCAAGGGCTGCCAGTCCAGTCCCCGTAGTCGCCGCTGGAGTTCTGGTTGAAATTGGCGATATCAGTGACGCCGCCATTATAGGAAAAATAGGAGGTGGCCGTTCCGGAGGTGGTGAGACTGGCTGTGTGTACGCCCGAGTATCGGAACAGGTCGAGCGGATGAATATACGTCTGTCCATGGTAGGTGGGCAGGGTTCCGCCATCGCTTACCACGGTATTGAGCACAGAACCGGACCCGCCGATACCGAGCACTTCATCCGTTTCGTGCTGGATGACGGCAACCGTAAAATCAGCCGTATTGACCGTTATGACACCGTCCAGGTTACCGCCAGACGAACCGCTAGTCGTAAGCTGCCCGCCACAGGTGGTGCACCCCAGAGCGCGCAGATCTGCCGTGGTGGCAAGGACGTACCCGGCGGTATTACCATACTGGAGGTTATTGTAGGCAGTCTGTTCGATCGTATTGCCATTCGTTGCGGCATCACCAGCCAGAGCGCTGGTGTACGCGCTGTAGGAGTTAAGATTGAACGAGCTCTCGCTCTGTCCGGCGTAGCTCACTCCGGAAGCAGTCGAGAAACCAATGCTGACGGTAATCGGGTTGCTGAAGTCCTGCCCGTAGACACTGATTGCGCTGTCGATTGTTGCCTGCTGGGATGTGCTCAGAGAACTGCTGAAGGTTGGGATTATAGTTAGAGCCTGTGCTGCGGGAGTAACCAGAAAAAACCCGCAGGCGGTACACAGTGTGACGACAAGCCCCCCGATTCGGTTGCTCGTTTGCATTTCTCCCCCCCCCCTCTCTCTCTTTATCGTTGTTGCCGGGTCCGCCGTCGAATGGCGAGGTGCGCTACCCCACCCGCGACCCGCGCATAACTCTAGTGTCTGCACCACTGCGAATGACGGGTCATCCTTGGGATTTGGTATCGAGAACGTGTCCGGTAGTACGCCTTCATTCTGCTTCCCGCCGGCAATACACGGCAGGGACACAGCCGACCGCATGCTGCGAAAACACGACACACAAGGACGTTATCAATCCCTGCGGCGGCCGTCAAGCTACCTGTCGGTGTGCCAAGAAGTCATCTCATCACGGAAAGTGGGATGACATGCTGTAACCAAGATGAGGGTAGGCCCCTCGGCCTCGGCGGTCAGGCGCAGAGGCCAAACCACTCGGAGCTGCCGATGTTAAGAGTATCGGTGGTGAGCGTCCAGAGAAAAGGCAGCGGTACCGCTGTCAGGTGAGATATCGTGAGACGAACGCAAGTGAACCCTCGACGAAGTGTCGAGAACTGCACCCGATGCCAAAACCGGAATCTCGACAGAATTCCGGGATCAGTCCGCCGGCAGCCTGAATGCGGGGCGGATGGCATCCGGCATAGAGAGGGCGTGACACGATATCGGGCTTGGTTTACGGAACTTGGGAAGCTGTCGCGCGGATGCCAAGGGAGACGCACAAGAGGGCAACCCTTAAGTGCCAGAGTACCGATGCCGCGCACAGTGGCGGAGCCATGCGTAGTAGCGCAGACGTCCCGGTAATCGGGGCCAAGCAAAGGCATGGCCCGGCCCGATCGGCGTCGGAGGAACAACCGCACTCGCGGGAAGATTCCACGGCGACGATCAAGTCCTTTGTGATACCCAAACGTCTTATCTGGGAAGCCTGGAAACGCGTGGCCGCCAATCAGGGCGCGCCGGGCGTCGACAAGGAAAGCATCCAGTCCTTCCAGAAGCATTTGGGGAGAAATCTCTACACGTTGTGGAATCGGATGAGCGCGGGGAGTTACTTCCCCAAACCCGTTCGTCAGGTCGAAATCCCTAAAGCGGACGGGCGAACCCGCACGCTCGGGGTGCCCACCGTGACGGATCGGGTGGCTCAGATGGTGGTGAAGGAGTGGATCGAACCGGGGCTGGAGAACGTGTTTCATTCCTCCTCCTTCGGTTACCGGCCCGGCCGCAGTGCCCACCAGGCACTCGCGCAAGCGCGTCGCCATTGTTGGCGGCACGACTGGGTCATCGATCTCGATATCAGCAATTTCTTTGATACGCTTGACCACGATCTCCTCCTCAAGGCCGTGCGCAAGCACGTCCCGGAGTCCTGGATCCGGCTCTACATTGAGCGATGGCTGAAATGCGATAGCGAAACGCCAGACGGTGAGCTGATTTCCCGCACGCAGGGAACCCCTCAGGGCGGTGTGGTCAGCCCCGTTTTGGCAAATCTCTACTTGCATTACACCTTCGATGCGTGGATGCAGAAGTATCACCCGGGCGTGCCGTTTGAACGCTATGCGGATGATGTCATCTGCCACTGTCGCAGCGAAGGGGAGGCACAAGCCCTTCTGGACGCCATTCGTAATCGACTCGCGCAGTGTCATCTGGCACTCCATCCCGAGAAGACGCGCGTGGTGTACTGCAAGGACGGCCGCAGGCCGGGTGATTCAGCACACACGCAGTTCGACTTCCTGGGCTTCTGCTTTCGAAGACGAAGTGTGCAGGATCGCAACGGCAAGTTATTCATCGGCTTCAACCCGGCGGTGAGTCCGAAGGCGTTGAAGCACATGAACCTCGCTCTGCGGGAACTGTGTCTTCATCGCCAGATCCACTGGAACCTTGAGCAGATCGCGGCTCGCATCAACCCGATGGTGCAGGGATGGGTGCAGTATTTCGGCATCTTTCATCCGCTGCCGTTGGAGCGCTTTCTGGCGCGAATCGATCTGCGCTTGGGCCGCTGGGTACGTCGCAAGTACAAGCGGATACGGGGGCATAAACGCCGTTCCTGGGCATGGCTCAAGGGCGTGCGGGCCATCTTCCCGCGACTGTTTGTACACTGGGAATATCTCTATCTCAAAGGCCAACGGGCTGGAAGAGCCGTATGAACCGAGAGGTTCACGTACGGATCCGTGAGAGCCCGAGGGGGAAGTTCCTTCGGGCCACTCGACCCTGAACCATTCACGCGGCGACAGGTGATCTGTGGGTGCATTATCTGAGGGCGTGCTTGGATGGTACGCCGCGGGGTGGCAAGAAAAACAACGAGGGGCACTGCCCGGATTCGGATTGTCAACCATAGTTGACAACAGTCAAGTTGTCAACTATAGTGCACATGTGATCGAACTCATCAAGAGCAGCGCGTTTGACCGCTGGATCCGAAGCCTGCAAGACCGCCGAGCAGTAGCGCGTATCCAGGTCCGTCTCGACCGGCTTGCCGGTGGGAACCCGGGCGACGTGAAGCCTGTGGGTGAAGGCATCTCTGAGATGAGGATCGACTACGGACCCGGCTACCGGGTCTATTTCATGCGGCGGGGGCTGGTCGTGATCGTGTTGCTGTGCGGCGGCGACAAGCGCAGCCAGCACCGGGACATCGCCCGCGCCAAAGCCATCGCCGCACAGTGGAAGGACCAAGCCCATGACCAAGACTGAAACCTTCAGCCGTTACGACACAGCAGACTATCTCAAGACCGAGGCAGACATCGCGGCCTATCTTGAGGCCGCGATCGAGGAAGGTGGCAACGATCCTGTTTTTGTCGCGCGCGCACTGGGCGTTGTCGCCCGTGCCCGCAATCTGAGCCAGCTTGCCCGCGAGACCGGCATGAGTCGGGAGGGTCTTTACAAAGCCCTCTCCGGCGAGGGCAACCCGAGCTTTGCAACCGTGGCGAAGATAGTGCAGGCCCTTGGCCTTCGCGTAACGTTCCGTCCCGCCCTGGCACCTGCTCAGCCTAAGCCGCCCAGCGCTGCGCGCCGCGGAGTGGCAAAGAGACCAACAAAAACAGGCATTCGCCGCCGCGCTTAGCTTACGGCTTGTTGATTTGCATTTTAGAATGACCCCACAATGCAGTAGTTTTGCAGATTGCATTGACCCCGATGCCTGGGATGTCACTGAGGTCGTTCAATAACATGCAGGGGCAATGGTGGGTCACGCCATGACGCAAATCGAGGATCATTATTTGACGCAATTCTACACCATGTCCAATATGGCCGGATCGACGCGCAGACCATTCGACGGAGACGCGACCATGGACATCAGGCCCATTAAGACAAAATCCGATTATCGCGCGGGCACTCAAGGAAGTTGAGTGCATTGATGCCTGCCAAGCCCCGTACGCGCGAAGGCGATCGGCTTGAGGTGCTGGTGAACGCCCGTCGAGGCGTGCGGGGCAAGGCACTATCCACTCGGTCTACCGGATCCTGTGGAGGCAATCAAGTTCACCATGGAGAGTAAAGGATTATCCGTGAATGACCTCGAACCCATGATCGGCCGCTTCAAACGCGCACTACGAAGCGCTCAGCCGCTGGCATCCGCTGACATCGTAGATGATCTGGGCGCGGCACGAGCGCGTAGGGATCCCGGCCCAGCATCGGATCCGGCAACCGACAAACACCCGCGCCGAATGGCGTCTCTCCCAAATGGGATATGAGTGTTGCGCGAATGCAACGTTTTCGATTCATCAAGGCATCTAGAAGTGGATGTGCCGCCCAGCGCCTGCCGTTCAAGATCGGGCGCGGGACGTCAGCGGTGATGAACGTTTTCCATTGCGGGGTGCTCAAATGCCGCCAGCGCATGGTCACGGAGATCTCCCCGAAGGGCGCGATATCCACTGCCGTCACCAGATCCTGCCGCACGCGAGCATGCCGATCGCGTGCAGACTTCCTTGTCTATGGTGCGATACGACAGCCTGCTCATGAAGGGTGAAGTCCGCAAAACTGATATGACTTCTGACGTCATATCTTCATGCATGGCAATTCCGGTTAACTGGTCCTGTGTTTGCCGCAAGCTTCTATGAAAATAGCCCAATTCTCAGCGTTGTTCTTGGCCTTGGCGGAATTCTCGGCAGCGAGATCTTTCGCCCGTTGGGCGCCGTAGGCGTTATTTCCGTTCGCTAGTTTTTCGTCATCCGTGCTTAGAATGGCGTGGGTCAGTTCATGGATCACGGTTTCGAACTTGCTTTGATTCCAGCCAGTGGTATCCGTGATGCCGTTGGACATTGGCAGATATCTCGGCAGTCTGTTAAAAGCGGAATTCAGCAGGACCTGACGTCCTTTGTAGTTCTGAGTGGCGCCGGGCACTATACTTGTTGCGCTGCCTGGCAATGCAGCAGCATTCTCTCCGGTATTTCGCTCATCCAGGTCTCTGACTCCAATCGTGATTTCCTGCAGGTTGATTACCCTTCGCATCTGTTCCAGCTGCTGCTTTGCTGTTTTCTTCCAAGCCATAGAGGTGTCGCCGAACCAGCGTTGCAAAGCTGTATTGGCAGCTCCCGAATCAATCCTTTTCCGGCATTCGTTAATGGCATTTATTATGACCATTGAGTCGATTTCTGATGAGAGTCCTGGGGTGGAAAATTTAAAGCTCATGACTTAGCTCCTCCGTTACGGAACCATTGAGGTGAATTGGGCGGGTGTGGTGACTGAAATCACACCGCCCCACGTGCACATACATTTCGACATGCTATCGAGGGCCGGCATCTTCCCGATCATCACGGTGGGTGACCCCGGAACCCAGGGTGCCGCGGTCACCGGGATGCAGGGCATCGGAGTTAGCACGCCTAGGGCGGCAGCAGTGGCTGAAGCCACCTCAGGATTGGCCATGCTCATGCACATCCCGAATGGGGGAATGTTGACTATCGGTAGGTGATCCATGATGTTTGCAGCAGGTGTACCTGCCAGGGTCCTGTTTGTGGGCAGCACGTTCAGCGCGCTCGGTGCCATGCCGAACGTGCATATCATCATTGAACCGGTGGTAACGAGCTGTCCCATAATCGTTTTTACCTGCAATTTAACGGACTAAGCGGTCCTGAAAGCGGCAAGCCCTTCCGCTAGGGCCGCACGAACGCAATCTGTCCGGAGCCTGACCCTTATAAAAGGCGCGGCCCTGTACGCCTGAAAAGGGCAGACACTATTCGCCCCGGTATGGCCAGGATTGGCTCGTCGCACGCCGCGGCGCGACCGCAGCTGCCGGAATAAAGGCGTATAGGCCGCATGAAATCAACAATTCATCCCGTTTGTCCGGTTCCGCCGCGTGCTATATCAATCCCCTGTCCCAGGAATTGCCGGTACTTGTCTGTGGCCTTTTCGGGCTCGCGAAAGACCGCGGACAGCATTACCGCGCCGGAAATGGCTTTGGCGCAAAGGTCGTCGGGTGGTGGCACAACGGGCAGCTCCTCCGGTGACAGGCTGCCGCTGCTCCAGAAGACGGCGATGGAAGCCCAACTGGCAGGGTTATCCAATCCCGCAGCCTGAGCGGCCTCCATGGCGGGCCTGCGGTTGGATTCATTGGGAAAATATACCCACTGTTCCGCGGTGTCGAGGCACTTGAGCTGATCGGGCGTGGCATGGCTGCCTAGGGTCGAACGCGCTGCCAGGCAGGCCCACCAGACGCCTTCCCGCTTGGGAAGGGCGTGGGCGAGAAAGCGCGTGGCATCGGTCCATAGGCCGCGCTCGACGAGTACAGACAGATAGGCGAGGGGAGCAAGCGAGCCTGTGAGCAGGGCGCTCGCTTCTTGCCCGAGTTCAAGCCCCCGACAAATGTCGATGGCGCGGGTGGCTGTGATTTTGGTGAGATCGCTTGCAGGTTCCATGAATCGTTTCCGCAGTGACTAGGTGAATGCCGGATGCCTCCAACGTCTTTACTAGTTGATCATGACCATGCCGCCCTTAATGGTCAGCATCCCGTCGCCGGCGATTTCCCCCATAGCGCCCTTGACGTTGAACATCAGGCTGGCGTTGATCTTGATCTGCATGCCTGTAATGGTGATGCCCATCTGATCGATCTTGATGCTGTTCGCGCCCACCTTGAGTTCGATCGCTTGCATGGCCTCGGTCGTTGAACCGCCCAGTGCGAGTTTGGTTGAGGCATTGCCGGCGGTCAGCTCCAGCGTGTGATTGCCTTGCAGCAGTTTGACGGCACAGTTGCCGGAATCGAGCGTGAGGTTGTCGTTGCCGGTGTCCAGTTTGACGGTGCGGTTGCCACCGGTCAGGGTCAGATTGTCGTTGCCCTGGGTGAGGGTGACCGCGCGGTTGCCCTCAGTCAACTTAAGGATGTCGTCACCCTGGTCGAGCGTCACGCTGCGTTTCCCTTTCTGGAGCGTCCGGGTCTCGTCGCCTTCCGTGATCGTGGTGGTCAGGTTCTGCTTGATTTCCGTCGTTTTGTCATTGTCCACCTTGAGGGAGTCATCATGCTTGACATGGCGCGTGAGGTCCTTCTGCGCCTGGAGGGTCACGGCCTCTTCGCCCTTCTTGTCATTAAAGCTGAGCTCGTTGTACATGCTGGATTCGCCTTTCGGCCAGCTCCGGGTTCTGATGCCTGATACATAGGCATTTTCACCCATGGGGAAAGGCTGCGACAGTTGCCCGTTATAAACGCAACCGGTGATCATGGGCCGGTCGGGGTCTCCGCCCAAAAACGATACGATGACTTCCTGGCCTACCCGTGGAAGGATAACGCCTCCCCATCCACCGCCGGCCACGGACTGGCTGGTGCGGACCCAGCACGACTCATCGTCGTCACGATCCCAGTGAAATCTCACCTTGATCCGGCCGTATTTGTCGGTATGAACCGAATCCTTATCGTTATCATCCTTCTTGCCCGGACCCAGAACCACGGCGGTTTCGATGCCCTGGACCGTGGGTTTCGGGGTGATCAGGGGCGGGCGAAATACCATTTCGGCCGGTATCCCCTGAAAGCGGTTTGATTGCTCGTATCCGCCTTTTCCATTTTGATCGTATGAGCCGCCGCTGGCGCTGTATTCGATGGCCGTAATGACAAAGGTCGTCTGGGATTTGTCCGGGGAGGGCGTGTCCGAGTCCAGCTGGAATTTTCCGCCGGCGAAAAGCGTGCTGCAGTTGCTGGTGGCGATAAATCGGGTTGAGCTGGTTTCTTCCTGCTCGATGCGAAGCTTGGCAATGAATTGACCGTTGTTTGTTTCCTTGTATCCGCCCGGATATTCGTAGCGCTCGTACTTGCTCTGTTCTTCGCTGCCGCCTACGGTGCTCGTTTGCGTCCGCAAGTTATTGGTGGACTTCTCGAAATCGTAATCGGTATGGCTCCATTTGCCGGCCGCAAAGTCATACTGTCGGTCCCAGCTCATAATTTGTTCGATGCCCCTGGTGCCGGATGAGTAGACGATTTTCTTCTGGGGGCAATCCTTATACCCGCTGGTGCCGTTGGCCACAACCATCTCGTGGCGGCCATTTTCGTGGCGGAAGTAGTAAAAATATCCCTCGCGCTCCATGATCCTGGATACGAACGCGAAATCGGTCTCGCCGTACTGGACGCAGTACTCCAGTTTGTTTGCCTCGCCGCTCAACTCGAACTTGACCACATGGCCGAATCCGTGTGCCTTGAAGATTTCGTCCAGGATATCTTTAGGCGTCTTGTCTGAAAATATCTTGAAATTGCTGCTGTAGCTCAGAAACCAGAGCCAGGGTCGCACGACCGCCTGGTACTGGCGCAGGTCGTTCATGCCAGCAGGACCGCAGTCGAATCTACTGACCATGCCGTTAAAATAGCGTCTCTCATTATCCTTGCCGGGCATGGAAAAGGTCAGGCTTTTGCCTAATAAGTGATAGGGATTGATTTTTTTATCGCCTGCAAGCAGGTCGAGCGTGAACGAAAAGGGCTCGGATAGCGCTTCCCTTCCGGAGAATGACACGAGCAGCAGCTCGTCCCCGCTGCCCAGGGGACTCTTGTCGATTTTGAGCGCGCGCTTTTCCTGGGTATACGAGGTGTCAGCCATGGCAATACTCAAATGGATACAAGGAAGCTGCTCCACACATCCCGCTCAGGGGATTTCCCTGAGCGGGGGCTAGACTGCCGTGCATAGCCAAGAATCAGGACAGTTGACCCTTTTGCAAATCGAAGGAAATCTTTTCCGGACTCTTGTTCTTGTTGGTTGCGTCGAACGGAACGTAACTTACTTCCAGTTTGGTGAAATTGAGGCTGATTGACTCCGTGGGTTCGTCCCCGCCAGAGGACATGGAGAAGCCAGAGATCATGCAGTCCGTCAATTCCCAGGTGAGGTATTTTTCCTGTTTGGCGCTCTTGTCCTGACCCGTCCTCGTGAATTCGATGGTGACCTTTTTGGCTTCGCCGTTCAGGGATTCCTTGAACAAGGCCGGAGAAGCCGAGTCCGATCTCTTGGTAATGACGATCTCCGAAATCGAAGGGTCGCCATTGAGGCGGTTCTTGCCGTCGAGCGTACCGGCGGAGATGGCACGGCCGATGCCCAACTGGATGCTATCGACGGCGAACCACTCCTTATGTCCTTCTTCTGGGACGGGACCCTTGATATCACCGTATTTGATATAGATCATCGCGACTTCTCCTTTCTTGTTGATTAAAAAAATGATGGTCAATGGCCGTATGCTGATGTTGCGTCCAGTTGAGCATCTCGGGTAGCGGTCGTCATTAACAATCAGCTTATGTCATATGCAAAGCCATTTTCGTTGAGATCGACCCGTACAGCGGCAAATGCCTCACGTGAGGCAAGTTTTGCCAGAAACTTTTCGGACAGATTCGGGAGCAAGGAACGATTGAGGATATGATCGACATTGCGTGCGCCGCTGTCGACTTCATGACAGCGCTCGGCAACCCCGTTTACGAGGGCATCTGTGTAGCTCAGGTCCGCATTGTAGTTCTCACGGACACGTCTTGCGATTTTCGCCAGCTTCAAGCGAATGATGCGTTTCATGACATCATCGCTGAGCGGGAAGTAGGGAACGACCGTGATGCGACCGAGAAACGCCGGCTTGAAGCTCTTGAGCAGCTCGGGGTGCAGAGCCTCGGCGAGACCCTGTGCATCGGGCATGGTCTCCGGGTCGGCGCACAGGTTCATGATCGCCTCGGTACCCGCGTTGGTAGTAATGATGATGACGGTATTCTTGAAGTCGATGTCGCGTCCCTCGCCATCCTTCATTTGACCCTTGTCGAACACCTGGAAGAAGATGTCCTGCACACCGGGGTGAGCCTTTTCCATCTCGTCGAGCAGGATGACGCTGTAGGGCTTGCGGCGCACCGCCTCGGTGAGCACACCGCCCTCCCCATAACCCACGTAACCGGGCGGTGATCCCATGAGCAGGGAGACCTTGTGTTCCTCCTTGAATTCGGACATGTTGATGACGGTCATATTCTGTTCGCCGCCATAGAGCAGGTTGGCCAGAGTGATCGCCGTCTCAGTTTTTCCAACACCACTGGTCCCCGCCAGCATGAACACGCCGATCGGCCTGCTCGGGTCGGAGAGCCCGGCCCGTGAGGTGCGGATACTCTCAGCGATGGCGTTCAAAGCGTGGCTCTGGCCGACAACGCTTTCCTCCATCCGGTTCTTTAGATCGAGGATGGCGTGTATCTCATCGCTCATCATGCGTCCGGCCGGTATGCCGGTCCATTCCGACACGACCTGTGCGACGGCCTGACTGTCGACCACCACGTACAGGAGCGGCGACTCGCCCTGCAAGGCAAGCAGTTCCTGGGTGAGAATATCGAGCTCGCGTCGCAGGGCGGCGCTGTCAGCGGGAGACAGGGATGAAGTTGGCGCGGGATGCGCGATTGACGCCCTTGGGTCTGTGGGCGCAGCGGGCGAGCCGGGTGCGGGGTTTGCGGCAGGGAGTTCCACCGGGGCGAGCTCGGGTCGGTTTTCGAGGCGTGCGCGCAGGCCCTGGATCTTGCGGACGAGCTGACGTTCCTGTCCCCATCGCGTTTTAAGCGCGGCAAGTTGCGCCTCGACCTGCCCTTGCTCGGCAGCCAGCCTGCCCAGTTCTTCTGCATGATCTGCCCCGGTCTCCGATTCCTGCGAAAGGATGCGCGTTGCCACGGCGATCTGGTCAAGACGCCGCTGCGCATCCTCGATCTGGGGCGGTGTGCCGGTTTGGCTCATCGCGACGCGCGCGCAGGCAGTGTCGAGCAGGCTGACCGATTTGTCGGGAAGCTGCCGGCCGGTAATGTAACGATGTGACAGGCGTACCGCCTCCCTGACCGCCTCGTCGAGTACACGCACGCGGTGATGACCTTCCAGGGTCGCGACCAGTCCGCGCATCATCTCGATGGCGAGCGCCTCGGAGGGCTCTTCCACCTTGACCGTCTGGAAGCGCCGGGCGAGTGCCGCATCGCGTTCGAAGTACTTTTTGTATTCCGCCCAGGTCGTGGCGGCAATGGTGCGCAATTCCCCTCTCGCCAGGGCCGGCTTGAGAAGGTTCGCCGCGTCGCCCTGACCCGCCTGTCCTCCGGCACCGATCAGGGTATGGGCCTCGTCAATGAAGAGGATGACCGGTTTGGGCGAGGACTTGACTTCGTTGATTACCGACTTGAGCCGGTTCTCAAACTCCCCCTTCACTCCGGCGCCTGCCTGCAGAAGGGCAAGATCCAGCGAGCGGATCGAAATATCCCGCAACGCAGGCGGCACGTCACCTGCCGCCACGCGCAGGGCAAATCCTTCCACCACCGCGGTTTTGCCGACGCCGGCCTCGCCGGTCAGGATGGGATTGTTCTGGCGCCTGCGCGTGAGGATATCGACAACTTGCCTGATTTCCGCATCACGGCCGAGGACGGGGTCGATGTTGCCCTGGCGCGCCTGTTCGGTCAGGTCAATCGTGAACTGATCCAGCGCGGCGGTCTTCCCCGGGGCGCCGGTCTGCCGGACGTGGTCCGTGCCGGCAGCGGCATCGCCGGCCGCTTCCGGTGCGCCAGCGATCAGTCTGGGCAGGTCGTTTTGCAGGGCGTCGGCCGACAGCCGGGTCAGTTCTTTGGAAATGCCGCGGGCCATGCGCGCGAGCGTGTCATTACTGATGAGCGCTGCGATCAGGTGACCCGACTCGGCCTGGCTGGCACCGTATTCGAGGGAGGCAAGCACCCAGGCCTCGCGCACCCAGTCCACCAGATGGGGCGAGAGTGCCGGCGCCCGTGAGTTGCCGGTTTTCATGGCATCGAGCGCAGCGGTCAGGTCCCGGTTCAGGCCCGAAAAATTGACGCCGTAATGCTTGAGGATGATGGAGGCTTCGCTGTCCGGGTTTTCCAGCAGCTTGATCAGCCAATGTTCGATTTCAACATTGTAGTGGGTGCGCGCCATGGTCAGACCCACAGCCTCCTCGAGCGCCTTGCGGCAGGCAGAGTTGAGCTTGTCGATCAGCGCTTTAACATCCAGTTGGGACATGACTTTCGTCTCCAATTCATCGTCAGCAGGCTCCAAAGAACCTGTCTTTTTAAGGCGTCGTCCTTACCTGATCCGGGGCTGCGATTGCGGCTCCGGGGGCGAGATGCAAACGTCCTCGTTAATGCCGGTCTGGGGGCCTGCCAGCCAGGTCTCCCAGCCCAGCGCGAATGGGTCCGCGCCCTTGCTGCATAGCCGGCAGGGCGTAATCGCGGCGCTCTCTATGCAAAGTACGATGTCGAAATCCAATTCGTGGCCGACGTAGGCGCGTGTCAGTGCACAGACCTCGGTCAAGGTGCGGCTTCCTGGCAAGAGGCGCTTGAACATCGCCCGCGCCAGCGGGCCGATGCGCAGCCGGAATCGGCTCTGCACATCCCAGAAGTGCTCACCGAGATGGGTGTCGACACCCAGCCGGTTGAAATGACCGGCCCGATCGGGGCCGGACGGCAGACGGGAGACTTGCTCCCGCTCGATTTCGAGCCACTGTCCCTGGAACTCATGGACCTCGACCGGTACCCCCAGATAGTCGGCCAGGAGATCGGCCAGTCCATGTGCCGGCCGGGCATGACTTGAATAACGGCCGCTGTTGAGGAGAAGAGCGGTCTGCGCTACATCCGTGTGAACCCGGTCTGCGTGCGTTGAAAGGCCCGACAGGCTGCGGATGGCCATGGAGAAGGTATCTTCATCCGGTTGGTCGGGGTTCCGGTTGAACGGATGGCGATATTTGCGCCAGGCGCGGTTGAACAGCGAGAGCGTGCGGTGATTGAAGAGGTCGAGGAAATCCCGCAGTGATGAATCGTTGGCCTTAAGGCGGGACAGGATTAGGTCGGTATAGTGCTCAGGCAGGACCCCGGCGGGTCCGGCCAGGCCCATGAAGGTGACCGTGACCTCGGGCGGTGCTCCATCCTTGCCTTCACCGGCCGGCGTTACGGTCGTAATGTCTGCCGCCGGGAAGCTGCGCGAGGGGAGCGATCTGAAGCGCAGGGCCTCCTTGGCCGGGATGTGGTCGTAGCCCACCGGTCCGCTCCGGTCATCGTCATGCCCGGCCTGCCAACGCCCCGCAGCCTCGAGGATCCGTACCGCCTGGAAGAACTCAAAGCGGTAGGGCTCTCGGTGCAAACGCTGCATCAGAGCAGTGTACGTTCGCCTACGCGTGCCGGCCATTTGTGAAGTACTCCCTCTTTGCCCTTGATGCGGGCCACGAAACGGGTGAATGAGTTCATGGAGCCATAAAGGGCCATGAATCGGTCCAGCACGCTTGCGAACAGAAACAGGCTGCTGCCGGCGAAGCGTTGCGGGTCAAATTCGACCGTGATCTCGATACCGGCTGCAAGGCCGCTGTGGCCTCCGGACATGACCCGGCCCGCAACGCGACGACTGCTGAGCGATTGGATGCTGTCGATCATGTTGCGTGACTCGGCCGAACCATTGAAGTTGTATAGATGCAGAATCTCACGCAATGAGCCCGCACCCTCAGCATCGTTGCTCAGCGAGAGGTGATTGAGCGTCAGGTGCGAGATCAGTCGCCAGAGTGCGCCCCTGCCCAGGTCCGGGCGGATCGTGCGGGTCGGGGGCGTCAGGCAGATGATTTTCGCGACCGGGGCCGTGGCCTCACTGAGCTGCAGGCGTGGCTGTCCGCCTCCAAAAGGCAGACGTGACGGCAAATCGCGATTCAGGCAGGTAGATTCCACGTGGACGACCCAATCCAGCGCCTCGGCAGGGGAAAATTCCGGATCAACGAGCGAGAGGTAGATCTCTGTGCCTGGATCATCGCTATTCGATGCGCGCCTTGCGACACACCAGAGCACGGTGTCCTCGTCGGCCGCGCCGTCGCGATGGCCGAAAAAAGGACGATACTCGGCGGCGGTTCCCGTCGGCGAGGTGCCGGTGACCCTGTCTATGCTGTAAATCTCGTGAGCCAGCGGGCGGCGAGCGTCGGGTATCAGGTGATGCTCGGTTCGGTAATGGTCGAGGGTAAACGGCTCAACAGACTGGCGGAAGAGGTTCACGACAGGGGTGCAGCCAAGCACGAAGGTATCGGCCCGAACATTGTGATCGAGTTCCGACGCCGTGCCGTCGAGATACACAATCAGCTCAAGCGTCTCGCCGCTGCGGGCAGCGAGTTGTGAGAGTCCCGAGAACTCCACGAAAAGGAATTTTTCCGGAAAAACGAAAAATTCGGTGAGCAGGCGGTACCCGACCGAGGACTGGCGGGGGTAGGGCAGAAGGCCCTCGCTGACGCCAAAGCCTACCGGCTGGACGCATTCAGGGCCGAGGGTCCCCAACTCGCCGTTAGGAAAAGTGGCGGCGACCTCAAGGACGTTGTTGAGCAGTAGCTCGTACAGCGGGTAGACGTGCTGGGGTTGCCCCTTCAGATAGACCCGCAGGCGGTCGGGTTGCAAAGCGCTGATCGGCTGGGCACCGGCTATGGATTTGAGGCTGAGCCTCAGCAACGCCCGGGCCTCGCGGCTCCTGGGCGTGGCAGGCGCCCCGCGGGTATGGCTGGTATACCGGGCATCGGTCACCTCGATGGGCCATAATTCGACCGGATAGCAGGTCCGGAACCGGCAGGGCTCGCCCTGGATGGGTTCGCTCTCGATACTGGTCTGCGCGGGGATCACATGCTTGTCGCTGATATCCGGCATCGGGACAAGCTGCGTGATCGCGAGCGCAGGTATCGGGGCGAGATAATGCGGGTACAGGATTCCCAGCATCGATTGGGTCAGTTCCGGGAAATCATCATCCAGCTTCTGGCGGATGCGCGCATTCTGGAAGGCGAAGGCCTCGATCAGCCGGCTGACGTGCGGGTCCTCCACCGCATCCTGACTGAGCCGCAGCCTTCCGGCGATCTTGGGGTGGCGGGCCGCGAAGTCGCCCACCGATTCGCGGATGAAGGCCAGTTCGCGGTTGTAATAGGGGAGGAGTTCATCGGTCATAGTCTGCCCCCCTGATCTCAAAGTTGTAGGTCGAGGGATCCAGCATCGAGTCGAATATGATCGGCTCAGGCGCCGGATCGGCATAGACGAGCGCGTCAATGCGAAATCTGAGGCTGCCATCCTGAGGGTTGGCGTTGTCGACGAAAGAAACCTCCACACTCTTGAACCTGGGTTCCCACCGCCGGATCGCGTACTCCATGGCGTCTCGCAACCGGTCGCGGGTTTTGGCGGAATTGATGGTCTCGCTGGAAAAGTCGGGCAGGCCATAGCCCAGCAAGGAGTCTTCGATGCCGGCCAGGTGCTCGTCGTGCAGCAGGCAGCGGCTCCGGGTGTTGAGCAGATTTTGCAGGTCACGCATGATGGACTGGTGAAGCTGCCGCAGGACCTGGGTCCTTGAAGATTCCGGTTCCTCCCGAACCTCCGGGTGGTCATCGAGCAGCCGGTCCAGCACTGACGGCAAAAGTGGCTGTGTGCGCTTGATCTGTGCCATATCGCTCAGGGCTCGACTAATGCGCCGTATTGAAGGCGATTGAGACCAGCTCCATGACCGGATAGGTCATCTCGCCTGCGAGAAATACCCGCTGCCCCAGACCGCGAACAGGAGCGCCGTTTACCTCAACCCACTCGGTGACCCTGCCCAGGCGGATGTCGGTGCCATGTTCCCCCGTCAGGGGGTAGAGTGCCGGCAGGAAGACCTCCCCATCGGTGCCATCGGTTGTGCACATTCTGACGCGGCGCCAAATGAGGTCGCGGGGTCTTTGCGGCGTATGAAATTCGATTGATTCAACACCGGACATCGGGATCCAGAAGTATTTGCCGGTGCTGGTCATGACCTCGAACAGGCCGGATGTCAGATCGTCGAGGTCCCTAAACCCAGAAAACGGTGTGCCGTTGCAAGTTCCCTCGAGGGCGGGTTGTGCCGCCTGCGCAGCTTCCAGGCACGCAAGCGCCTCCTTGAAATTACCATCGCGTATGAGAACCCAGGCCTCAAGATGCCGCTTCAGCCACGCGGGCGGCTCGGTCAGGAACTCAGGCAGCCGCCCCTCGGCGAAGAACTGGCTTCGGGCCTGGGCCGCGCGTACCAGCTGCCGGACCAGGCTGATCGTGGGTGCCGATTGGTCCGCCTGCCGGAACAGGAACTCGAGGTGAATGTCGGCACGGTCCAAGGACCCCGCAATGCACAACAGCTCCGCCAGCAGTCCGCGCGCCGCCGAATCCGTTGGCGAGGACTTGACGGCCGAGGCCGCGGCGGCGATGGCCTCATCAAGCTGGCCGGCGGCAAAAAGGGATGAGGCGTTGTCATTCATCCTTCGGGGTCCATGGCAAGGTTAGGTAGGTTGAACGGAGGCCACTTGTGTAACGAGCCTGATCGAAGAAGCGAGGTGATCGAGTTGCAGGTGCGGTCGCAAGTGCATCACACAAAAGAAGTTCCCGGGTTTGTCGAGCTGTTCACGGACTTCAACCCGGGCCTCTCGCAGTGGGTACTTCATGCGCATTTCATGCGAGGCATCGTCGTTACCGACGGTGTAACCGTGCAGCCAGCTTTGCAGATAGTCCTGGCAGCGCTCGGCGGTGACCAGCGAACCGATCTTGTCCCGCATCATGATCTTGATATAGTGAGAGAATCTAGAGGCGCAAAGAAGGTACTGCAGGCTGGAGGAAATGCGGGCGTTTTGATTTGCCCCGTCGTGCGTATAGGTCTGGCTGCGCTGCATGGAGGCGTTGCTGTAGAAGGCCGCCCAGGGTGTGTCCCGGCAGACGCACAGGGGGATGAAGCCGAGCTCCGACAACTCCCGTTCCTGATTGTCCGTGATCAGGACATCGGTGGGGTACTTCGGAATGAGGCCGTCGCGGTCGGTGGCGAAGCTGTCGGTCGCGAGTCCCGTCACGAGACCCGCCTCTTCGGCCGGCAGGCGGACGCCGCGGATGTCGGCCGTCCAGCCGGACTGGGCGAAGCAGCGTGCAACGACCGACCCCAGGGCATATACCGCGGTACCCCAGAGATAGCCATCCGCCGATTCGCCCCCGACATCTTCCCGGAACCCGAAACCATCCGCGCGCCTGCAGTCATCGTGGTAGGGACGCCGCCTCAGCACGCGTGGCAGGACAAGCCCCAGAAAACGGGAGTCCTCGCTGTCGCGCAGGGACTGCCAGGCAGTGTGCCGCGGGCCGCGAAAGGAGTCAGCAAGATCGATCGGCATTTCAAGGTTGGCGAACCGGTCGATGCCGAACAGCGTCGGATGGACGCCGATGATGAGAGGCGCGAAAGCGGCTGCGGCGATATGAGACAGAGTGCCGAGGGTGCTGATGTCGTTGCAGGGGTAGTCGTCGGCGGGCTGCTCGCGAATCTCGTAGTCAGCAAGGAGCAGCCCGTATGGTTCGCCTCCGGAGCGATCGAACTCTTCGCTGTAGATTTTCCGGAACAGTTGGGACTGGTCGAACTCGATGGCCCGCGCGCAGTCGCGCGTCAGCTCCGACCAGCTCAGATTCAAGGTCCTGACGCGCACCTGGTGCCCGTCCGGCAACCCGTCTGTCAGGAACTTGAGCCCTCGCCAGGACGCCTCCAGGGCCTGGAACCGGGGATGATGGAGGATCGCGTTGAGCTGGGCGTTTATCGCGGCATCCAGGCGGGCGATGTCCAGGGCGAGCGACCGGCGCAGCGAGCCGGGCTCGCAGGAGGGTGGCGGGCCGGCGTGGCGTTTTTGCCACCACAGCGAGGCGACCTGCACTGCATCTCGGGCCTCATAAAGTGAGTCAAGTTGTCCGGGATCCGCGAGTGCCATGGAACAGTATTGCCGTGTGAAGGAAAGAGCCGCGCCCAGGCCTGGCCTGGTGGCGCGGTCGTATACGCCTTGCTCAGCCGCCCATCGTAGGGATCTTGGCCACCATGCGCATCGAGGTCGTCAGTTCCTCCATCTGCAGCCAGGGCCGCAGATAGGCGACGGCATTGTAAGAGCCAGGTTGACCGGGTATTTCCTGGACAGTGACCTGGGCCTCGCGCAGAGGGTATTTGGCCTTCATTTCGGCGCCTGCATCCGGGTTGCCATTGACGTAGTTCATGATCCAGCGATTGAGCCAGCCTTCCGCGTCTTTGGCCTCCATGAACGAGCCGATCTTGTCGCGCCCCATCATCTTGAGGTAGTGGGCAAAACGCGAGGTCGCCATGAGATACGGGAGCCGCGCCGAGATGGCGGCGTTGGCCGTTGCATCCGGGTTGTCGAATTTGGCGGGGCGCTGGGCCGTCTGCGCACCGAAGAACACGGCGTAATCCGTGTTCTTGTAGTGGCACAGCGGCAGGAACCCCAGCTTGCTCAGTTCCGCCTCCCGGCGGTCGGTGATGCCGATTTCAACCGGGCACTTGGCGTCCATGTCGCCGTCTTCTGTCATGAAGGTGTGCGTTGGAAGGCCCTCCACCTTGCCGCCGCCCTCGGCGCCCCGGATGGTGGTGCAGAAACCGGACTGGGCGAAGGAAGCAGTGAGGCGCGTACCCAGGGCATAGGCGGCATTGGACCAGGTGTAGTGGTTATGATCCATGGGCAGGGGTTTGCCCTTGTCGTCCATGGGGGCTTCTTCGTAACCGAATTCCTCGATCGGCTTGGTAGCGGACCCGTAGGGGAGCCGTGCCAGAACCCGGGGCATGGTGAGGGTGACGAACCGCGAGTCGTCGCTGTCTCTGAAGCTGCGCCAGCGCGTGTATTCTGCGCTGTCGAACACCTTTTCCAGATCGCGAGGTCTGGACAGTTCCTGCCACTCCTCGAGTCCGAACATGCCGGGGGCGACCGCCGAAATGAAAGGGCAGAAGGCCGCTGCCGCCACGTGGGACATGTTCGTGAGCAAATCAATGTCCTCGGGGTGGGTGGTGAACTCATAGTCGCCGATGAGTGCGCCATAGGGTTCGCCTCCGGGACTGCCGAACTCATTTTCGTAGAGCTTCTTGAAGGCCTGGCTCTGGTCGAACTCGACGGCCTTGTCGAGATCCTTGAAGAGTTCGCGCTTGGAGAGATTGAGCACCTTGATTTTGAGTTGGGTGCCGGTTTCGCTGTTCATGACGAGGTGGTGTAAACCGCGCCAGCTGCCCTCGAGCTTCTGGAATTCCGGGGCGTGCATGACCTGGGCCAGCTGCTTGGACATCTGGGCATCGAGCAGCTGGATGGCCTGTTTGATCGTGACGGTCAGATTGCGACTGAAGGTGACAGTGCCTTTGAGTGCCTCCTGGGTCAGGTTCCGGATCAGGTCCTCGGCTTCGGAACGATCCGTCTGGCGGGTAGCTCCGATGGCCTGTTCCAGCAGGCTGACGGTTTCGGTCGTGGTCTGGGCGCCGGCGGATTCCCGGGCAGTATCTCGATCGCTCATCACTTTTTCTCCTTGTCAGCACCCTCGGTTTTCTTGTCGAGGCCGAGTTCACCTGCCATCTTGGCAATGTTTTCGCTGTTCCGGAGGACCTCCTCGAGGAGATTTTCAAGTTCCTCGGAACGGTCCGCCTTGGCCATGAGATCGCGCAGCTTGTTGCGCGTTTCCATCAGCTTGCGCAAGGGCTCGACCTGATCCACGATCCGGCCGGGCTCGAAGTCCTCCATCGAATTGAACTTGAGATCGACCGCCATCTTGCTGCCATCGCCAGCGAGGGTGTTTTCCACCTGAAGCTTGAGCCCCGGTGTCATTCGGGACATCACGTCATCGAAATTATCGCGGTCAATCTGAGTGAACTTGCGATCCTTGAGGGACTTGAGGGGTTGCGTGGGATCTCCCGAGAAGTCGCCCATGACGCCCACCACAAAGGGCAGTTCCTTGGCGGTGAGGGCGCCTTCGGTTTCCACTTCGTACGTGATATGTATGCGGGGTTTGCGAACCCGTTTGAGCTTATCGTGGATGCTGGCCATATTTGACGTCCTCATCAATGGGCATTTGGATCAAATGCGTGCTGGGGTGACCCGGGTTACCGGGCCGTCCGCGCACCGACGGGCATGCGCGAGAACCGGCCGTGTATGCCTGATCTTCATCATCAACCGTCACCGGGACTGGGGATTCCGGTTAACCTGCATAACTGCTCTCTGGCGTCATTGTCGAGTATGAGAATCTTGAGCAAGTCGGGCAGGGGTGTCCGGCCCCAGCGGACGACCTGCTCAATTCCGTAGGACAAGGGTGAATGCGGCTCGGTCTGGCGGAAGAATTCAGCGATTTCCAGCAGGGCCCGGAAGGCATCCTCACGCGTGCGCACGGGTCCGGCCCCCCGCGCCCTGCCGGATGTCCCGTCTTGCCCCCCGGTCGCATCGGCAGATCCGCCATGGGCGTCTCCCTCCGTGCGCGTCAGGGCAGCCTCAATTTTGTCACCGCCGAGAAACTGGATGGCGAGCGCGCATGAATCGAAAGCATTCCGGATCTTCGCTGTGGACGGGGCGTCAGTACCGGCCTTCTCGTCGAGCAGGTCCGAAAGCGACTTGAGCGCGGCTTGGGCTTCCTTGAGGTCCTCGCTGAGGCCAACAAAAAAACTCGCTGGAGTCTGCTGGGCGGCACGTCGCAGCGTATCCGTCGTTACGGCGCCGCTCTCGATGCGCGCACCGCGTTTATCCGCAGGCAGCTGTTCAAGGGCAGAAGCCTGTTCGTAATGCCAGGCGGCAAAGGGCCCGGATTCGCCCTGGGTGATAGGGATGTTGCGCACCGGGTTGATCAGCGTGCCTTCGCTATCTGCGCCGTTGAGTCCGGCCAGGGGCGCGACCGTTGTCTCCACTCCGTCTTCATCCGGTCTGGGATAGATGTCGTCCCAGTATTGCTTCACCAGCCCCTGGGTGAGGGCAAAGCCGTCACGTAGGCCCGGAAAACCCTTAAGCCTGGCCAGGGCCTCAATGAGCCAGGCCGTGACCTCAAGGTCCTTGCTGTGATGACTGATGAGTTCGCAGGCCTGATCCAGCACCGGCGCCCACTCTCCGCGCATGTCCGCAGATTCGCCTTCCTCCGCCAGATTATTCCGTTCCAGGCTTCGGGCGCTGCCGCGGGCGTCCTTGAGGGCGTAGTAGCGTTTCGAAACCTGGGGATCGCTGCGAAGATCGACGCCCGCCGGTGCGTCCTCTGAGATGGGGGCTAAAAGGGCATCCAGGTCGAGCGTCCGGGGAGACGGCATAGTAATCAAGCTCTTGTTGGTTTCCTAAGGGCGACCCACTCGGTGGGCATGGACCCCATACGGCGTTAGCCGTCGCCCGGGCCAGGACGAAATAGTGATCGGGGAGAGACCATACTATATGGATACGTCCCGCGGGCATCCTGCCCGAACTGACCCCCCCGCACCCTATTCATCGCTGGCGTTGACTGTTGTTTAGACTACTTCCATAGGTTACCCTAAAACTTAGACTAAATAAAAGTGATTATGCAATTGCCGGCCTGTGCCGCGGGGGCCCACGCTAATTCATGAATGATCAGGGTGTTATTCGGTTTATTCGCTGGCCTTTGATGAAATGGCTGAGTCAAATTGCATTTAATTCAGATTGGTTCTGTCATGAAAGTCCACACGCGTCGTAGCAGATGGTGCTTCAAGGTTTAAGGCATGCGAGCCCATTTTGGATCCAAAAGCCGGATGCATCGCTACCTCCCTGTCGCCGTACCGCGGCTGCACTCGCAACATGCGCGGAACCGGGTTCCTCCAGGAGTAATCAGTCCATCGCGGAGACTCCACCACCTCTTGGCTACGGCTACGGGGGCAATGTTCGTATGGGCGGATCGAAATAGATGCCACTGACGCTGACGATCACGAGCGCTCACCCTGGCTTGGCCGGCATGCGGCAGAGCAAAGTCTTCGAGACCCGCGGGGGCACGATCGGGCGCAATCAGGGCAATGATTGGGTTCTTCTGGATACTGAGCGGTTCATCTCCGGCAGTCATGCCAAAGTGCAATACCGCGATGGGAGTTATTTCCTGCACGATACCAGCACCAATGGCGTTTTTCTCAATGGCTCGACCCAACCCATCGGGCAAGGCAACGCGGTACCGTTGCGGGATGGCGACCAGATCTTGATCGGTGTCTATGAAATCCTGGTGAGGGTGGAACCGGAGGCAGGTATCGAGCCACCGTCCCCGGCGTCGGCCCAGCCGGTGGTGATGCCATCCGCCCCGCCTGTTCGGCCCATCGCCCCCGAAAAGATCGACACCGGACTCGCGACCGAGGACCCCCTGGCGGCGCTCGACCGTTTTCTCGAACCAACCGGCTCGACGCCGGGCCGCGGTATTCCGGCTTCGAAACCCCGGGCTGTGACGCCAGCACCGCCAGGTCCGAGTTTCGACCAGGGGTCGATGCTGGAAGACTTTTTCGCTCCGCCAAAGAGCGGGAACGACGGCGGGTTGATACCCGCTGACTGGGACGATCCTGGATTCTCCAGCGAGGCCAGTTCCCCGCCGCGCCCTCTTGACCGGCAGTCCATGGAGACGCCGGCGCCACCCTTGCCGCCCGGAAACCGTCCGTCTGCGCTGGATCAGAGGTCAAGCCCCTTTCCGCCGCTCTCTGGTGCGGGCGGGGTCGAACCGCCAGAAAGACCAAACATATCTCCTGGGTCGACCGGGCAGCCGCCACCACTGCCCCCATCAACAACGCCGATGTCGGCGGCGACGGGAGGCGGTGGGCTGGAGCAGTTTCTTTCCGGCGCCGGTCTTGCCGACGTGCGCATTCCGCCCGAGCAGGCGGCCGCTCTCATGCCAGCGCTCGGCGGCATGTTCCGTGAATTGGTAAAGGGCCTGATGGATGTCCTGATGGCGCGCAGCCAGCTCAAGAGCGAATTTCGGATGAGCATGACCACGGTGCGCCCGGAAGAGAACAACCCGCTCAAGTTTTCGGTAGATGTGGAAGAGGCGCTGCGCGTGCTCCTGAGCAAGCAGGGACCCGCCTATCTTCCGCCCGTGCAGGCAGTGCAGGAAGCGGTGCGTGACATGCAGGCGCATCAGATTGCGCTTATGGCAGGCATGCAGGCGGCGGTGCTCGCCCTGCTGGAGCGTTTTGAGCCCCAGGCGATCGAACGTGACGCAGGCAGGGGCTCCAAACTCGGCACCCTGACTCCTGCAGGTCGCAAGGGAAAGGCCTGGGACCTGTACGTTCAGCAGTATCAGACGATTGCCAAGGAGGCAGAGGAGAATCTGCGGCGTCTGATTGGAGAGGATTTCGTGCGCGCCTATGAGGAACGGGTGGCCCGGTACAAGCCAGGCTGAGTGGCGAAACGAATGAGGGTGCACGAGGGTCGTTGCGAAAGGAGTTGATGTCTTCGGTAAATCGCTAAAGTGACCCGCACGCGGCAGCGGGAGTATTTGGCACTCAACCAGAAAAGAAGGCGGGTGGCTTAATGACGGCTCGAATCGGCAGGGAACGGAGGGGACGCCACCGGCTGTGGCTGATCGGATTGGTCGTGCTCCTGGGAGGTTGTGCCTCTAGCGGTCCGACCACGATCTCCTCGGCGGGCGACATCGTGGTGGCCAGCGATGTGAACCCGAATCCGGCAGGGCGACCTTCTCCCGTCGTATTGCATATCTATGAGCTGCGGGGCAAAGGCGCGTTCAATGGGGCGGATTTCTTCGCGCTCTATGGTGCACCCGCCAAGACCTTGGGCCGGGATCTGGTGAATGATCAGGAGTTCGAGATGCAACCCGGCCAGTCGCAAACGTTTAACCGAAAGCTGCCAACGGGGACCCGTTACATCGGGGTGGTCGCAGCATTCCGGGATGTTAACCAAGCCGTGTGGCGGAGCGTCGCGGCCGTGCCCCAGCCGAAGCATGGGCTGACGTCGGACGTCGACTTCCTGCATCACCCCAAGGTTGCCATCCATATCAAGCTGCAGAAATTGACCGTGTCGGTCGCGGTTACCCAACAATAAACTGGTGCGGAGCGTCGCATGTCCTGGAACAACCGGGTGGTCTGGTCGGAGGGGATGTTTCTTCGACCCCAGCATTTTCAGCAGCATCAGCGTTTCATCGAAGGGCTGGTCGAGGGGCGTTGCCGCGCGTTGCGGCCGGCAGGTTGGGGATTCAAAACTCTGGAGATCGATGCCCAGCTGCTGACCCTGGGCAAGCTGGCGATCAAGTCAGCCTCCGGTATCCTGCCGGACGGGACCCCGTTCGACATACCGACGGACGCAAATGGACCGCCGGTGCTGGAAATCCCGCAAGGTGTCCAGAATACCGTGGTTTACCTGGCCTTGCCGGTCCGGCGTGCGGGTTTGGATGAGGTCAGGCTCGATGGGCAGGACGGTCCCGCCATGCGTTACCAGGGGCGCAACGTCCAGGTTCGCGACATCAATGCCGCTCACGATGAAGTGGCCGACATCCAGGTGGCCATGCCCGACCTGCGATTCGTGCTGGCCACAGAGAATCTCGACAATTATGCCGCGATGGGTGTGGCGAGGATCGTGGAGCTGCGCGCCGACAATCTGCTCAGTCTCGACCGCCAGTTCCTGCCGCCCTTGCTGGATTGCCAGGCGTCGCCGGTACTCGGGGGCTTCGTCCGCGAGCTGCAGGGGTTGCTGCACCATCGCGGCGAGGCATTGGCCGGCCGCGTTTCGGCTTCAGGCCGCGGCGGGGCCGCCGAAATTGCCGATTTTCTGATGCTGCAGGTCGTCAATCGCTACGAGGCGCTGATCACCCATCTTTGCACCTCGGAAGGTCTGCATCCGATGGAATTTTACGCAACGGCCGTGGAGATGGCCGGAGAACTGGCCACGTTTACGGCCCCCAATAAGCGTCCTGCGGCCTTCGGCAGTTATCAGCATACCAATCTTCAGGGCTGCTTCGCGCCGGTGATGAGCGCCCTGCGACAATCCCTGAGCATGGTCCTTGAGCAGACGGCAATCGCGCTGGAGCTGCAGGAGCGCCGGTACGGTATCCGCGTCTCGCCGATCACGGACCGCGGCCTGCTCAGTACCGCAAGCTTCGTCGTGGCGGCTGGCTCCAATATTCCCGACGAGGAGTTGCGGCGGCTGTTCCCGGCCCAGGTCAAGATCGGTGCCGTCGAGCAGATCCGCGATATGGTGAACCTGCAACTGCCGGGGATTCGCGTCAGGCCGCTGCCGGTGGCGCCGCGGCAGATTCCGTACCACGCTGGATTCGCCTATTTCGAACTCGAGCGTCAGGGCGAATATTGGCAGCAACTGGTTTCATCGGGAGGGTTTGCCATCCATATCGGTGGTGAATTTCCCGGTCTTGAACTTGAATTCTGGGCGATCAAGGGGTAACCGCCATGCCGATTGACGATCCGTTCTCCCGCGGCGATGAGGCCGACCGCACCGTCATACGACCGCGGCCAGGTGGCCGGCGTCCGCCGGAGGAGCCCGCGCCTGCTTCTGCATCACAGCCGGTCTCGGCGTCACCGGCGCCGCAACCCCAGCCCGGTTACCAAACGTATTCCGTCAGCGCCAGTCCCGGCGATTTTCAGGGCCTGCATGTCGGCATGGGTCCCTTGGTCAGCGCCGCGACGTCGCTGCTCACGCTGGCGCCGCAGTTGCGAAGCAGCACCCGGACACCGAATGTCAGCGGCCTGCGCGATTATCTTACCCAGGAGATCCGCGTCTTTGAGCAGAAGGCCCGTCAGTCCGGCGCCTCGGAGGAAACCACCCTTGCAGGACGGTATGTGCTGTGCACCTATCTGGACGAGTCGGTGATGGTGACCCCCTGGGGCGGCGAGAGCAACTGGGGCAGCCGCACTCTGCTCAGCGGCTTCCACAACGAAACCTGGGGCGGAGAGAAGAGTTTTGCCATCCTCCAGCGCGCCTTGCAGGAGCCGGCGCGCATGATCGATGTTCTCGAGCTTATCTACGTGTGCCTAGCCCTCGGGTTTGAGGGGCAGTACCGGGTTCTGGAAGGCGGACGCAGCCGTTTGCAGGATATTCAGGAACAGACTTACCGCGCCATCAGGTCACAGCGCGGAGAGCCTGAACACGATCTTTCAGCGCAGTGGCGCGGTGTCGCCCACCAGCGCAATCCCCTGGTTCGCTACGTGCCGCTGTGGGTGGTGGGCGCCATCGCCGGAGCGGTCCTGATGGTGATGTACATCGGATTCGCCGGCGCGCTCCACAGCCGTACGGACCCCGCCTATCAGCAGCTTGAGAAGATCCGTCACGGCTATGCGGGCCGGCGGGTCGACGACTTCCGGTCCCCAATGGGCTCCCGATCTGTTGCAGGAAAGCCGGTCGCATGAGAACCCTGTTGGCGGTTTTCAAGAAGAAATGGGTGATCACGGTGATCGGCTTGCTGGCCCTGTCGGCTATCGTTTGGTTCGGTGGCCCCCTGGTCTCCATCGCCGGTGTCGTGCCGCTCCGGAGCGCGATCGTAAGAGTGGCGATCATTTTGGTGCTGTTGCTCATCGGGGCGATCAGCATCCTGCGTATTCGGGTGGCGATCCGGCGCGCGGATGAGACCATTGCTGGGGCCGCGGCTCCTGACGCCGGCTCCCCGGCAGGCGGTGAGTCAGTCTCGGCTGCAGAGATGGGTGCGCTCAAGGCTCGTTTCGATGAAGCATTGTCGCTCTTGCGTAAATCAGATGCCAAGCGGGGTGGGCGATCGCTCTATGAGTTGCCCTGGTATGTGATCATCGGCCCGCCGGGTTCGGGGAAAACCACGGCACTGGTGAATTCGGGCTTGGACTTCCCGCTTGCGGAGCGCTTCGGCAACGAGGCGCTGCGCGGGATCGGCGGTACCCGCAACTGTGACTGGTGGTTTACGAATGATGCCGTGCTGATCGACACTGCGGGCCGCTATGTCACTCAGGACAGCGATGCGAGCGTGGATAGCGCGGCTTGGGCGGGCTTCCTCGGTCTGCTCAGGAAATATCGGCGGCGGCGCCCGATCAACGGGGCCCTGGTCGCGATCAGCATCGCGGATCTGATGGGGCTGAGCGAATCCCAGCGCGCGGGCCATATTCACGCGATCCGCCAACGCATCCAGGAGCTGCACAAGATCCTGGGTATCCGGTTTCCGGTCTACCTGCTCTTTACCAAATGCGACCTCATCGCCGGGTTCATGGAGTTTTACGATGATCTCGGCCGTGAGGATCGCGCCCAGGTGTGGGGCATGACCTTCCCGATCACGGCCAGCGAAGCGGGGCAGGCCGCCGCACAGTTCGACAGTGCTTTCGACGGCCTCATGCAGCGTCTCGGTCAGCGGGTCCTGTGGCGGCTGAATCAGGAGCGCGATCCCCAGCGCCGGGCGCTGATCCAGGGCTTTCCCGCCCAGGTAGCCGCGCTCAGGACCAGAATCGGTGAGTTCACGCGGTCCATCTTCCAGACCTCACGCTACGAGGAGACGCCCCTGTTGCGCGGTGTGTATTTTACGAGCGGTACCCAGGAGGGGACACCAATCGACCGTCTGATCAATGCTTTGAGCCGGTCCTTCGGGCTTGAACAGCGGGTGCTCCCCACCTACGGCGGGCAGGGCCGCAGTTACTTCATCCGCGAACTGTTGTCCCAGGTGATCTTCCCGGAGGCGGACCTCGCCGGCAGCAACCGCAGGCTGGAGCTTCAGCGCGCCTGGCTGCAATGGGCTGCCTACGTGGGCGTGCTCGTGGTCGCAGGACTCGCTGCACTCCTGTGGTCGGTCAGCTTCGCCCGTAACGAACTCTATGCGCTCCGTATGGAGCGGCAGGTGGCGCAGTACCGGCAAGTGGCATCCGGGCCCCTGCCAGCCATGCCTAGCCTAGGCGAGATCCTGCCACGCCTCAATGCGCTCAGAGCGGCGACCAAGGTCTATGACTTCAAGGGTGGCGCGCCCTGGACGATGGGCCTTGGCCTATATCAGGGAGGGCGTTTAGGGGGAGCTGCGCAGCGCACCTATGATGCGGCACTCAAATCGCTGCTCGAGCCGCATCTTGTCAGCGAGGCTACGGAGGCGCTCTCGCAGCCAGGGGCGAGCCCGCAGTTCCTGTATGAGGCGCTCAAGCAGTATCTGATGCTGACACAGCCCGACAAGCTTGACCCGGACTTTACCCAGCTCTGGTACCACCTGGACTGGCAGCACGCCGGCACTTTGACTTCGGACCAGATTACCCGCCTTAAAGGGCATTTAGCCTATCTCCTTAAACAGGGAATCGCACCGGTATCGCCGGATGCCGGTCTTGTGAGACAGGTGCGTGATCAGTTGGCGCAAACCTCGCTCGCCGAGCGCATGTATGCGCGCCTCAAGAGCGACGCCGAACTTGAGGGGGCGGCCGCCTTTACGGTGGCTGCGGCCATCCCCGGTGCCAACGAGGTGTTTACCGAAGCGGGGGGCAAACTGACCGCCGCGGTGCCCGGGATTTACACCCGTCAAGGCTATGAACAGGTCATCAAGCCCGCGTTCCATGAAATCGGCGCCGATCTTTCCGAGGACAACTGGGTGATGGGGACCAGCGCAGGTCCGCTCGACCCCCAGGCAAGACGCCAGGCCCGCGAGGCGGTCGAGAAACTGTATTTCAAGGACTACATCGCGAAATGGCAGAACCTCCTGGATGTGCTGCAGGTGCGTCAGTTCTATAGCGTAGCGGCGGGCGCAAGCGACCTTGCGGTTGTCGCGGGTCCCAGCTCGCCGATGATTGCGCTGCTCTTGCGGGTGGCGAAGGAGACCACGCTGGTCAAGCCTCGTAAAGGGCCAGGGAAGCTGGGTCAGCTGGCCACCCATACCGCGGCCAGCCGCGGCCGCCTGGCCCGCCTGTTCGGGTTCGCGCGCGGCACATCGAACGGCGGCAACGCCATGAGCAATTCGGAGCGGTCGTTGCCGGCGGCGGCGGTCAGCCAGCATTTTTCGACGCTCAACGCTTTGAGTGCGTCGTCAGCGGGTGGACAGCCGCCCATTGCCCAAATCAAAACCTCGCTGTCCCAGCTGCAGGGCTATTTGCAACAGGTGGCTTCGAGCGGCGGGCAGAGTGCGCAACAGGCTGCACAGTCGCAGGTCCAGGGCGGGGGGATTGTCGCTGAGATCCGGACGCTGGCAGTGCAGCAGCCCCAGCCGGTGCATCGTTGGCTCGATCAGTTGGCTGACGTCAGTAACAGCGCGGTGCTGGCAGGCGCCGCCGGCAATCTGGATCAGGCCTACAGCGCCAAGGTGGTCAGCTTCTATCAACAGGCCATTGCCGGGCGTTATCCGTTCGACAGCAGCACTGCGATAGACGTGAGCATGGACGACTTCGGGCAGTTCTTCGGTCCCGGCGGCGCCATGGACAAGTTTTTCCGGCAGGAGCTCAAGCCCTTTGTCGACACCGATGGGCGGTTTTGGCGCCCGGTACGTTCCGGTCCGCCGCTGTCTTCTGGAGTTCTGGCCGATTTTCGTCTGGCGTCCCGCGTAAGGCAGGCCTTCTTCGCCAATGGCGGCGCGCGACCGGCTTTCAGCTTCGGCATCAAACCGGTTTACCTGGATGCGCATGTCAATCGAGCGCTGCTTGATATCGACGGTCAGTCGGTGAGCTATCGGCATGGGCCGATCCGGGTCAGTGCCATCAATTGGCCCGGGGATCTTTCCAACAGCGGGATGACGCTGACCTTCACCACGGCCTCCGGCGGGCAGGTCTCCACTTCCGCTTCTGGCAGCTGGGCGCTGTTTCGTTTCCTGCGCAAGGGCCGGATCAGGAAACTTTCTGCGGATCGCTTCCTCGTCACCTGGACCATCGGCGGCTATAAAGCACAGTACGAGATCATCGCGAGCGGCGTGAACAATCCTTTTGTCCTGTTCGACAGGCTGATGCGCTTCCGCTGCCCGGAGCATTTGTGAGCGAGGCGCAGGAAGCGGCCCCATGTGGTTTTTACGGCAAAGTGCCGATGCTGGGTGACTTTGTCGCCCGGAGGCTGCCGGCAAGCTTTTTGAATCCCTGGGATGCCTGGTTGCAGGAGGCCGTGGGCTGGAGCCGGGAGAGGTTGGGAGAGCGCTGGCGGGACTACTACCTGACCTGCCCGATCTGGCGTTTTGCGATGGGGGAGGGCCTCTGCGGACCTGAGGCCTGGACCGGGGTCCTGATGCCCAGCGTGGATCGGGTCGGGCGTTATTTTCCGTTGACGCTTGCCCGGCCGTTGCCGGGAAGCGCCTCGCTGCTTGGAATACTTGAAGACCCATGGTTTGAGCGGGCGGAGGCGATCGCCCTGTCGGTGCTCGAACGCGAGACGGTGGACTTAGAGTCCTTCGACCACGACGTATCCGGACTCGGTGCCCTCACCGCTCGTTTGCGTGGCCGGGGTGGGCATGCGCCCACGATGCAGGATGGGCCCTACGGGTTGCGCCTGCAGGCCGGAGAGTCAGCGGATTTCGGGGTCCTCGTTCCGGTGATTGGCCATGAGCTGCTGGCCCGGCAGATTGGTTCTTACAGTTTGTGGTGGAGCGCCGGATCCGAGGCGGTGGTGCCGGAGCTTTTGATCTGCTCCGGCATGCCGGTTCCCGGCGTCTACACCGATATGATGGGTGCCGACGGTGGATACGGGGAATGGCGTGACCGTCCGGTCACGGGGGCCGGGACATGAGCGGGCAACCCGGGTTCCGTTGGTCGTCGGCATGCGTCACCGATGTGGGTCGGGTGCGAACCCTGAATGAGGATGCACCGCTTGACATGCCGCAGTACGGAGTCTGGGCGGTATCCGATGGTATGGGAGGGCATGACGCGGGGGAGCTCGCGAGCGACTGGGCCATCGAGGCTCTGAGCGAGGCCCGACCTTGCGGCGGCTTGGAAAGCCTTGTTGAGCAGGTGAAAGAGCGGTTGAGCGCGGTCAATGCTAGCCTGATGGAGGAAGCGCGCAGGCGAGGCGGAAATATAACCATCGGCTGCACCGTGGTAGTCCTCCTGGCGTACGGCGACCGCTGCGCCTGTCTTTGGGCGGGGGACTCGCGGATCTACCGGCTGCGCGACGGTTCGCTATCCCGCCTGACCCGCGATCACAGTCAGGTCGAGGAATGGATTGAGCGTGGCTACATGCTGCGCGAGGATGCGGAAAGGCACCCCGAGGCCAATGTCATCACTCGTGCGGTCGGGGGAGAGGCAGTGTTGATGCTCGATCAGGGCGTTCATGAACTTAAACACCGCGACCGCTTTCTGTTGTGCAGTGACGGGCTGTATAAGGAGCTGAGTGAAGCCGAGATAGCTGCGCTGATGATGCGGGGCAATTGCGCAGATGTCTGTCGCGGGTTGGTGGATTTGGCGCTGTCCCGCGCTTGTCGAGATAATGTCACCGTCGTGGCGATAGAGTTTGAAGAGGCTCTCTAACGCCATGAATCCCCGCAGCCTTGGATGCTTCAAATGCCCCGGACTAACCTGCTGGGTCGCCGGAACGGCTTGGTCATGGCCCTTGGCAGGTCTTAAGGATATGTGATGGAGGCGTTTGAAACCAGCCTTGGTGCCTTTGTACGGGGTCAGATCACGCTGCCTGCGTTGCGGGAATGCCTGAGCACCGCTCTGGCTGAACCTGGGGTCGATACTCAGCGCCTGGCGGCGCTCATCAAGGCACACAACCTCGCCGGGAGTATTTCCTCAGAGCTCATCGAGCTTCTGGTCATGGACATGCACGTCCCGGCATTTGCTGGACTGACAGACGCGTCCAATCAGACCCGGCTACGGAACCAGTCTACGGGCGATGCCGATGATTCGACCCGTTTACGACCTCGCCGCCAGCCGGATGCTGATGATTCCACCCGCCTGAATCCAACCCGCCCCCCACGGCCAGAGGCCGGCGCCGAGCATACCCGTGTGGCGACAGGAAGGCCCGAGGCGCAAACCGCGCGAACGACAACGGGGCAAAACACGACCGGTTCACCGGGCAGCGCCAGTGACGGCTGGGGCAACCCGGCGGATTGGACCGATGATGGAGCGCCCACCCCAGAGCCCGGAATGACGATCAATAACCGTTTCGTGCTTCAATCCGTCATCGGGCGCGGTGGCATGGGTGTCGTGTTCAAGGCACGCGACCTGCGCAAGGAGGAGGCTCAGGACCGCAACCCGTACATCGCGGTCAAAGTGCTCAACGATGATTTCAAACGCCACCCCGATGCGCTGAAGGCGCTACAGCGCGAGTCGCGCAAGGGGCAGAACCTCGCCCATCCCAATATTGTGAACATCTTCGATTTCGACCGTGACGGCTCTATCGTGTACATGACGATGGAGTATCTGGACGGCGAACCGCTCGACCGCCTGCTCAAGCAGAAATGGACCCGTGGCCTGCCCCTGAAAGAAGCCTTGCCGATCATCGAAGGTATGAGTCGGGCCCTGGCCTATGCGCACGAGAAGGGCATCGTGCACTCGGACTTCAAACCTGGGAACGTGTTTGTTACCCGTGACGGGACAGTCAAGGTGTTTGATTTCGGGATTGCACAGGCAACCCGGCAGACCGGTGCGGAAGCGGGTGAACAGACCCTGTTCGACGCCGGCACCCTAGGCGCGCTGACGCCCTCCTATGCCAGTTTTGAGATGCTCGAGGGCGAGACGCCTGATCCGCGGGATGACATTTATGCGCTGGCCTGCGTGACCTACCAGCTGCTGACCGGGCGACACCCATACGACCGCCTGCCCGCCTCGCGGGCCAAGGCCGAAAAAAGGGTGCCAGCCCAGGTGCCGGGGCTCACGCGACGGCAGTGGCGCAGCCTACAGCGGGGGCTGGCCCTCGAGCGTGCCGCCCGCAGTCCGGATGTGGAGACCTTCCTGGCGGGATTCCATGCCAGCAAGGGCGGCCGGATGGCCTGGCTCGGTGTCGGCGCGCTGGTCTTCGCGCTTGTGGCAGTAATCGCAATTGTCTTGCCCGGCTATCTGCGTCGGCAGCACATTGCAGAGCTTGTCAGCCAGATCAAACACGGCACGCCCGTACAGGTCGGTACGGCACTCAAGATGGTGGCGGCACTGAATGCCCGGTCGCGTGCCACGGTGATGCAGCAGACCCGCAGCGCACTCCTTGACTATTATCGCCATCAGGTGGACGCCGCCTTCGATCCCGCCAAGAAACGCTATGGCTATCCGGCGGCATACAAAATACTTTCGCAGGCCACGGCGCTTTACCCTGATTCGGCTGGTCTCCAGGACCTGTCGAGCAGAACCCGGGCCGTGCGCAACAAGTTCATCAACACCCTCAATACGGCGTTGGCGCGGGCGCTCGAGGCGGGCGATCTTGAGTCCCGGTCCGGCGGGGCCGACGTGACAGACATTCTCGCCATCGTGTCCCAGGTTCAGCCCGGCAGTACTCTTTTGTCGGACCCCAGGATACCTCAGGCCTACGCAAAGCAGGCACAAGCCCTGCAGGAGGCGGGCCGCTACGGGCGGGCGCTAGCAATGGTGGTGAGTGCGCTCTCCTATGCGCCAGGCAATCTTGAGCTCACCAGCCTGCAAAGCAGCATCAAGACCGCGCGGCACTTTGCGCAGATCAGGCAACGGGTCTTCCGGCTGGAGACTGGCCTTCAGCCTGAACTCAGGCGTATGCGCGGACTGGCGGATGTTTCTCGGGTGCGCAACAATCTGCGCAAGCTTGCCTTAATCTATCCCGGCGACCCGGTGCTGAAGAAATACCAGGGTCGACTACAGCGGGTCATCGCCAACGCCGTCGACGACGCCATGGTGCATGATCAATGGGCGAAGGCGAGGGGCATCCTCGCGGACAATGGGGGCCTGCTCGAGCCTGTATTCACCCGGAATCTGCTGCGTCGGATCAATCGGGCGGCGGGCGGGCAGGGCACGCTCACGCCGGACCTGACCCGGGTGGTGACGCGCGATCAGCAGACGGTCACGGCTTTTATCGCCAAGCCGGATTTCTCCTTTGATTCGACCGCCCGGGTGGCGGGGGCTATGCGCAGGCTCGCCGGCCTGCTGCCGCCTGGTGATCCCTGGTACGCAGGGCAAAGGCGGCAGATCGCCCAGCTTTACTTAAGCCGTGCCCAGCAGCTCGGTCAGGCAGAGCATTTTCATGAGGCGCAGACCGCCGTTGCGGCAGGACAGCAATATGCGAACTTGCCTGCATTTGCCGCGGAACAGGCCGCCCTCAGAAGCACGCGCGCGAAGATCGTCCAGCAGCAGCGTGAGGCCCAGAAAAATGCCCAAATCGCCGCCCTCAAGCAAACGCTGCTGACGCAAACCGCCGCGGACGATCTGGCAGCCGCCAAGAGGACGATTGCCTCGCTGCACAGGCTGGTCCCGCCCACCGACCCTTTCTGGCACGATACGGTGCCGGGGGCGATGAGCGGTGCGTATCTGCATGTCGCGGCGCAGGCGGCGCGCGGACATCGTTATCCCGAGGCGGTAAGTGCGGCAAAGGCGGGACTTAAGTGGTCGCCGGGACAGAAATCACTCGAAGATCTTGTCCAGAAATATGCCTCGATGGCCGATCTCGGCGAGCTTGAGACCAGGATCGGGACGCTCACGCCCACCGGGATTGCGGCCTTCAAGCGTAGTGTTGCCGGTTATCAAAGCGCCTATCCGCAGGCCTACGCGCAGGCGACTTCACAGCTTGAGGGGCTCGCCGTGCAGCGCGTGCTGAGTGTCGCCTCCAGCAACGCGACTGAGGCGGGGGAGTTGCTGGGCATGTTGCGCGGGATATTCCCTGCGAGCCAATCCCTCAACGCGATTCAACTGGCGACACCGCAGGCGCAGGCCGCTGCCGGGCAGCCGTGTCTTGCGGATCTTGCCGGTTATGGCAACGATCCCCGTGGGGTCTGCTATGACGCCCTTGGTGTGGGTAGGCGCGGACCGCAGATGGTGGTGATCCCGCCAGGCGGCGGGGTTGCAGCGCCCTATGCCATCAGCAAGTACGAAATCTCAGCCGGAGATTACGACCTTTACTGCAGGCTCAGCCATCACTGCCGGGGTCTGCCCGCGGGCGCTCGGATGCCCGCTACCGATCTCAGCATTCTCGATGCTGAAGCATACGCGCGCTGGTTGTCGGCGCGTACCGGATATAGGTATTCGATCCCTACAAACCGGCAGTGGACGCATGCCGCCAAGGCAACAGGCAGGCAGCCATCGGCGAATATCAATTGCCGGATCCGCCTCGGTGGGCGCCTGATCAAGGGCTTCAGCCTGGTCGGAGTACGTACGGGCGAAGCCAACGGCTGGGGATTGGTGAATGTACTGGGTAATGCCCAGGAATGGGTCAGGAGCAGTCACGGTCTTGAGGTCCGCGGAGGGTCCTATCAAGACAGCATATCCGAGTGCACCTTGACCATGACCGCACCCTCGAGCGGCAGGCCAAACCCAGCCACCGGCTTCCGGCTTGTTCGCTCCCTCGAGCAGGCGGGCAGGCCCGGTTAGAGAAGCGTGAGCGGCCAGGTACGAGGTGGCGCCGCGGTCATGTCAGGGCCACGTCACACGGGAAGTTTGGGCTGACAAGGTCAAGTTCGGGAGAATGATAGCGATGCCAGTGGCTTGGGATGTGCGGCCCCTCAAAGGGTGTGGTCTGTCGGGCTGGGCCTTGGGGCTTGTCGCTTGCTGGGCGCTGTCTGTCTCAACCGTTGCTGCAGCCACCTCACTGCCGTTATTACCGGGCGGGGCAACGCCGGGCGGGGCGCATCCCCAGGCAGGCGGCCTGCCAGAGGTGCTTAAGGCCGCGCCGCCACCCTTTCCTATTCCGCCGGTGTTGCAGCGGCCTCTCGGCGTAAACCAGGGGCCCAGGCTGGTTGTGCATGCCTTCAGGCTTGAGGGTGTGCACGAACATCCGGATGTCGGGATCACCCGCAAGGCACTCAAGGCGCTGATCACCAATTCGCTCGCCAGGCACCCCAAGGGCTACACCATCGGGCAGATGCAGCTTCTGGCCAATCGCATCACCCGATTCTATCGCGCAAGGGGCTATATCTTGGCACGGGCCTTTGTCCCGGTGCAGACCGTCCGGCAAGGGATCGTTGTCTTAAGGGTGATCGAGGGCATCCTGGACCGTGTCGTGCCCGAGGGCAACAGGATGTATTCCAACCATCGGATGAAATGGCCATTTGAAGACCAGGTGGGTCATCCGGTGCGAAAGTCGGCAATCGACACTGCGCTGTTGCGGCTTTCCGATTATCCTGGGTTGACAGCCTATGGTGTCTTCCGGCCCGGACCCAAGGTCGGAACCACGGAACTCGTCCTCAAGGCTCTGCAGGAGCAGCGTTTTGACGCGGGAATCAGTGCGGACAATTATGGCACTCAATACACTGGGCAGGAGCGGGTGCATGGTTACGTCGCGATCAACAACCCAACCGGTATCGGTGACCAGCTGACCCTGTCGGCTCTGAGGACCTTCAATCCGGATAACGGCAACTACGGTAGCGTTTCGTATGTACGGCCGTTGATGATACCCAGCCTCTTGATCGGGGGTTCGGTCAGCCGTGACAGCTTCCTCGTCGGTCAACAGCTGGCTCTGCTCAATATAGTCGGCGAGGCGGATATCGCGCGCATCTATCTGCGCGAGGCCTTCGTGCGCAGCATTCTTTTCAATTTCAACGCACAACTCAGTTTCACCCGCGAGCGTGGGGTCACGAGACAGCATGACGCGATTCTGAGCCAGGACGACTTGAGCGTGGTGAGGGCGACGCTATCGTTCAACAATATAGATACCCGTTTCAACGGCATCGATCAGGGCTCCCTCACCTACAGCCAGGGACTGCCCGGCGTCATGGGTGCCATGAGTAGTCAAGGGGATGCCTTATCCAGCCGCATTGGCGGCGATGGCCAGCGGGTAGGTGGAAGCTTTAACAAAGTGAACCTATCGCTTTCCCGCCTGCAACACCTGACGAATCAGCAATCGCTGCTGCTGCAGGTCAATGGCCAGTACTCAGGGGATCTTTTGTCATCGCTGGAGCAGATGGCGTTAGGTGGTCCGGACAGCGTGCGCGCCTATCCTGTGGCCGAATACCTTATGGATAAGGGCGTGTTCGCCTCCGCGCAGTGGAACATCAACGCTCCGGGATTCGCCAACGTGCATGCCTTCGAGGGCATGACGTGGGGGCAGATCCTGCAGCTTTCCGCGTTCTACGACGTGGCGGCCGGAAGGATCAACGATCCCTTGCTCGGAGAAACCCAGTCGGTGACCCTGCGCGGTGCCGGCGTCGGTGTCCAGCTCTCGATTCCAGGACAACTCCTCGCCAATCTGTCGGTCGCCAGGCATTTGGGGGGCGAGAATCCTTCCAATGGACGCTCCCCGCAGTACTGGTTTAACCTGTCGTATGAGTTTTAGACTGATGCTAATCCATTTCGCGGCACTGTGCCTGCCAGAGCGTTATGTTTCACTGCCAGAGGGGGCTGTAACCCTTTGATAAGGAAGATGCTGTATGAGCGACCGTAACGGTATGTCTGCAGGGCCCAAGAATAAATCACATGCCGTGCCCGGAGGCTCGCCGCGGTTTAGGCGGCGCCTCCTGTGCGCCATGATCAGCGGGTGTCTGGCCCCGGCAGGAGTGGCGTGGGCGAGCCCCCAGGGCGGAACGATCATGGCCGGCGAAGGCAATATCAGCCAGCCGAATGCCGCTACCACCGTGATTACCCAGAGCAGCGGGGCGCTGACCATAGACTGGCGCAGCTTCAATCTGTCTTCCGGTGACGACGTACGTTTCGTGCAGCCGAGTACTTCATCTGCGGTGCTCAATCGCGTGTCTAACGGCCAGGCGAGCAGCATCCTGGGAAGCATCGAAGCCAATGGCCGCGTGTTCCTGATCAATCCGGCCGGTATCATCTTTGGTGCAGGTGCGCGTGTGAATGTGGGGAACCTGGTTGCGAGTTCGCTCGACATCAAGACCTCCGATTTCATGTCCGGAAACTACAACTTTCAAAGCCCAATCGGTAGCACCGGTGGCCCGGTGGTCAATGAGGGCGTCATCCAGGCTTCGACCGGCGGTTCGGTCACGATGGTCGGCGGATCGGTTGTCAATTCGGGTTTGATCGCCGCCCATTACGGCTACATCAATCTTGGCGCGGGCAGGCAAGCCGTGGTGGATTTCGGCAGTGACGGGCTTGTGGGCTTTGCGGTGAACGGCAAGGTCATCTCCAACGCGCAAGGCGCCCCGGCAGCGGTCAGCAACACCGGTACACTCGAGGCGGACGGCGGTCGCATTATCCTGTCGGGGCAGGCGGCAGCTGACGTGTTTACCGAGGCCGTCAATAACCAGGGTCTGTTGCGCGCCGGTCGCATCGAGAATCAGGGCGGGCAGATCGTGCTCACGGCTTCGGGCGCAGGGGTGGTGAATACCGGGACGCTGGATGCATCCGCGAGTACCACCGGACAGAATGGAGGTTCCGTGCTCATGGCGGGGCCTGTGGTTAATCAGGATGGCGTGGTGCGTGCAGATGCCGCCAACGGTCAGGGAGGCTCGGTGACGTTACAGGCCGGCAACTTGGCTCAGCTCGGCGGGAACAGCATGACCAGCGCACGCGCTATCTCGGGCGGGCAGGGCGGTACCGTGACGATTCTGGGCGACAGGGTTGGTCTGCTCAATCAGGGGTCGGTGGATGTTTCGGGGGCCCAGGGCGGAGGCATCGTGCGCATCGGGGGCGATGCCGGCGGTAAGGGACCGCTGCCGAACGCGAACTATGCGTACATGTCTCCCTACTCGAGCATCTATGCCAACGCGATCGATTCTGGCAATGGCGGGCATGTGGTGTTCTGGGCCGACAAGGCGACCCGGGCCTACGGAAGCATTAGCGCCAGGGGTGGCAGCTTGGGCGGAGACGGTGGCCTGATTGAGACCTCCGGATACTACCTAGACGTGAACGGCTTGCGGGTGGATACGTCAGCGCCGGGCGGCTTGTCCGGGGCCTGGCTGCTGGACCCCTACGACATCACCATCACTAATGCGACAAACAACGTATCTACCAGTGGCACAAATACAATAGCCTATACACCGGATGGGACAGCCAGCACCCTGGACGCCAGCACAATCGCGAGCGTTTTGAGTGGCGGTAGTAGCGTTATCGTGGAAACGACGGGTGCGACCAGCGCACCTGGTACTTCAAACGGGAATATTAATGTCGATGCCTCTATACAGCCCAGCAGTCTGAGTAAGAATGTCACGCTCACGCTCGATGCGGCCGGACAAATCACGATCGGCACCACTGCCACGGCAGTCGCGATCGGGAGCACGGCCATACAGAATTCCTTTACTGTCGATCTGTCGGCTGGTGGAAGCATTAGCGAGGCAGGCACTTCCGCTATCACGGCGACTGCGCTTTCGACGACCTCGGTGGGCGGGACGACGCTCACTGGGACCAACCAGGTGGGCACGCTCGCTGCAACGGATAATTCCTCGACCTCGGGTTCGGGCATTGCCTTTGATGA